>JALWFW010000278.1 GCA_027013865.1 Polyangiaceae bacterium
GCCCATGAAGCCCATCTCCACCTTGCCACTCACCTCCACGTGGTTGTTCCAGTACTTGTGCCGGATGGCCACCTGAATGGCATCGGAGGTTATGCCCAGCTGCACGTTGAGGGGAATGTAGCCCTCAAACACGCCGCCGAGATCGGGAATGATGCCCCTGGAGCCCTGGCGGATCTCGTCGGGGGTGCGCCCGGACATGAGAAGGGTGAGCACCTGCGATGACGTGAGATTGGTAGAGGACGACCAGTCCAGTTTGAGTTCGGACAGATAGCCCTGGACGTTCAGATACACGGAGATCTCCTCGTCGTTGCGGTCCACGTAGGGCATCTGGCCCCGCACCAGGAAGTAGGGCTCCCACTTGGGCCTCGATTCCATACCCGCCCGGTCGAGATCGATGAGTCCCTCCTCGAGCTCGTAGGTGCCGCGCAGCATGGGAATGCGGAACCAGCCCCCCTGTAGCCTTACGGACCCGCCAAACTTCGGCTGGGCAACGGTGCCACGCATGTGGATGGTACCGTCGAGATTGGTTTCCATGAGATTGTTGTAAATCTCCACATCACCGTGAAGCGCCAGGGACACGTCGAGTCCGATGGCACCCAGCTGGGGATATTCCTGCACGATGGATCCGCTGCTCTCGTCCACGCGCTCGCCCTCGAATAGGCTACCCATGAGATCTATGCGAAACTTCCTGTAGTAACGCGCCTTGCGTACCTCAAGGCGTCCTCCCAGGGACATGCTGCCCTCCGAACCCGTCAGGGCCAGGTGCCCGGATATCTCGCCGTCCAGGGTCTCAGGAACGTGGTAGGGAAGCCCCGTGAGATCGATCTGGAGATCCACGTCACGGACCCGGGTCCCGTCCAGGGATAGTGTTCCCTCCAGTGAAACTGCGCCATCGTCTACCCCTGCCACCAGATTATGTATCTTCACGCCATCACTGGAAAACTCCACCAACGCACCCTTTGGCAGACGCAGCTCCATGCCGCTACGCAGGGACACGGACACCGTCTCGGTGGTGGCGATGCGCCCGGACCACGTCAGGCGGCCGTTCTCGAGTTTAATGGAGGCAGTGAAATCCAGACCGCCGCGACTGGCGAAGACCATTTGGGGGAGCAGGGAAGTCAACATGGAGGCAGGAAGGACTCCCCTGACCGAAAGCTGGGCTGATGCAGGCCTCATGGAGTCGTCCAGCTCCACGAATCCCGAAAGGGTGAGAAATTCCCCCCAGGCCTCGATCCGGACGTCCTTTAGAGTGGCCCTGCGGCCTGAAAATGCGACTTCTCCTGCCCTGAGAACGAACGTACCGTAGGGAGTGACCACTGTATTGCCCGCGAAGTACATCTTGCCGTATAGGGCAGCACTCCCCGAGGGTGAGACCTCTCCCTGGAGATCCACGGAAACCATGCCGAACATGTCTTCAGCCACCTCTGCCGGCACGTGGTAACGCAGGGGAGCCAGATCGACGTCTCCCCTGAGACGTACGAGCCCGCCGGAGGGCCCCATCTCCCCCCATATCATGAGTCTGGTCATTCCTCCGGTGAGGAGTGTGGGTTCCAGACGCACCGATGAGGCATCACCACTGAACCTCATGGGAGCTTTCAGGGAAATCACATAGGGTTTCATGAGATGCGCAGTATCCCTGAACTCGAGACTCAATGTATCCACGGCTCCGCTGTAGGCCAGGGCTCCTTGGGCCCACGACGCACGTACAGACGCTGCAATGGTTCCGTCCACACCGTATGGATCTAGAAAACGGGCAGGAACCATGCGTGAGAGGCGAATGGGTTCAAGGGAGGCCGACACTGTGACGTCCCGAGACTTTAAGTCGTAACCTCCTGAAATCATTAATAATTTATCGATACCGCCATCAAAACTCCCCTGACCGTCTCGCCCTTTCATCCTGAGTATGGCCCGACCCCAGGGCATACCCATGAAAGACAGGCCGTCTGCATTGACAACACCGTTTATGCCCCCTGAGGAGACTGACAGGTCCCATGATAGGAAACCTGCTGCCACCGACCCAGTCAGAAAGGCCAGTGACAGACGTGACAAGGATGTGTGAATCCCCAGAATGCCGTGATTGCGTGTGCTGCGAACCGTGAGATGACCACCCGCCACCGTGCAGCGCGCACGGACGTCGGGTCTGGAAGCGGTTCCCGAGATATCCGCCCGTACATCGGTGAAGGTGACCGACCCAATATCGAGACGGCTGGACCGCACACTGCCCGAAAGCGTGGGATTGTGTACGGGACCTGACACCTTCACAGAACCGCCCAGTGTTCCAGCGATCCAGGGCACCAAACCCGACAGGGACAGTCCCGAGAACTTCAGTGCCGCATCCAGTTTCCTGCCGGTCCATGACGCCCGACCAGAGATGGAGGCTCCAAGGGCCCCGCCACTGTCCACGGTGACCGTACCAGTGCCTGGCTGCACACTGAAACGCCCCGAAAGACTGCCCGACACCCCGGCATATCCTATGGAGCCCAAAGAATACGAGCCTGATACAAAATAGCGTCCCTTGTCCAGGCTCACCGATGAGCTCACCCTTACGCCGCCTGCGGACAGTGGCACACCAAAAAACCGCAGATAGCGGTCTGCATGCTCCATGACACCGTGCACGCCGAGGCGACCGGATAGGGCAGTATCCACGCGTCCGCGTACGGCAACCATGCCGCCGGGAATACTCAAACGCAACCTTCCAACTGTAAGTTCCCGAGTGCTTGCACTGTATTTCAAGGACGCCGTCAGTCGAGCCGCAGAATAGGGTTGGCCTCCTGCAGCACCGGCTACCTTCACACTGAAGGGACCTTCGAACCCGGTTCCCGATAGCGTGACTGCTGCATGGCCAGATTTGAGGTATGGGGGAACTGCCAGGCCGTGGGGAACGGAAGCAAAGGCGTGAACCTCCCAGGACAAGGAGGAAGGATCGAGGTTTCCCAGGATTTCCACGGGTCCGTAAGGGGTCATGAGATCCAGGCGGTCGACTGTAACCAAGGATTCGTTCCCTACGGAACGGTACCGGACCAACGACTCATGAACGTGAACAGGGCCCTGCTCCGTGGAGGCTCCAAGACCGCGCAGCATGAGCGTGGCCGTCATGTCCGAGGCGTCCATGGTGCCCCGGGCCAGAAGTTCCGAGCCTCCGGGCTGCTCCAGCACGGGAACTGGGGAGAATAGGGATAGGAGACTTTTCAGCGACGACAACCTCGCCCGCCAGGTCATGCCGCCGGTTCCACCAATCTGAAGTCCGACGGCCAAGGAAGTCCCGGCCAGGCTGCCCGAGGCCGTGATGACCGCTCTGGCCGTCTCACTGGCTGGATGGGAAGCTCTCACTTCCATGGTATCCACGGGGATGTCATGTCCCTGAGCCGTGACGTGGCCTCCGGTAAAACGCGCCGTGATGTCGTAACCTATGCGCATGGGATGATCCCGTGTCAGCCCCCTTATGTCCAGCACCCCGGACAGGGAACCCTCCAGAAGGGAACGGGTGCCGGATATGTCCGTGCGTATCCTCAGGCGGTCCACTTCGAGGTCGTGCATGACGAACACCCATGGCTCGACGGGCAGTACTTCTGGCATGGGAGTGGGATATGCCTCTGCAAAGAGATCGGCTATGCCGATTATGTTCCTGGACGGGTCCTCTGGGGCAGGAAACCTCTCGACGGCGATATCCATGGATGGAGCGTGAAACCTGCCGAATACCACCGAGCCGTTGTGAAGGAGCGGCCCGAGATAAACTGTCGTATCAACGCGGGAAGCCGAGAGCACGGGGCGGTCCCTGACATCGAAGAGTACGAGGCCCCTTATGGTGACAGGAAGGGCCCGACCCTCCAGGAGCAGCGGCAAATCCTGCCATTTCCAGTCTATGCTGGAGATGGACAGCCGTCCCCTGCGGTTGTCGTTGAACAGGGACATCACCCGTATGGCAAGGCGCCGTCCACGAAACTGCATCACTTGCTTTCTTGCCCAGGACCAGCCCCACAGTCCCAGCCATACCGTGAATGCAAGGAACACCACGAGACGCCAACGGCGTACTTCCTTGTCTATCTTCTCCTTGAGTTTCAGCAGGTCTCTGAGACCCTGGGGCTTCATGGGGGGCATTGTACTACAAAAACAGACCCTTCACCAAAGGACAGATGAATATGCCTAGGGTGGTCGAATTCTGTCTTTCAGACACTGTGTTCTGTCTACTGGGAAGGTGTCCACGAGGTGTCCAACTTAGATGAAAACCCCGCTTCTCAGGACCGACAAAGCAAGGCATCATTGATGAAAGTTCTTTAATTACAACAAGTTATATACATTACCCAAACGACCTTAGGCGCTGGCACGCTTTTTGAATGAGGGCACCCATGACTGGACCGTAGGAGACACAGGGATCCGCCCGTCGGGTGTTGCGGCCGCGCATCCGGCGGGGGTGGTGGACGATCCGCCGTAACTCACATACCTCACCCGTACCCTTGGGAGAAACCGCGCGCCTTGTATATATGCGGTGATGCCTACCGACTCGGCGTTGGATGCCAGACTCCGGTTTGGCCGCGCCTCGGCGTTGGATACCAGACTTCGGTGTGGACCGCGCCTCGGCATTGGATGCCGGAATTCGCTGTGGCCGCGACTCTGGCGTTGGATGGCCCTGATTTTGGGCCACTGTCACCGCTCGTGCTAGGCGACTGACGTTTTTTCAAAAGGGCTACCCGTGGGGACGTGAGAGGCTTGTCCGCGAGTCCGGTTTTTGCCGGCGGGGGCGGGCCCATTTTAGATGGGACGGGAATCTCGTTATGCGGTTTTCGGGCAACCTAAAAGCCTGTCACACAACCTTCGGACCGCACGTCAGGGGGAATGCCGGGCACTGACGGGCAGGCTTTCGGACCGTGCGTCAGGGAGAGATGGCTGACACTGACGGGCAGGCTTTCGGACCGTACATCAGGGAGAGATGCCGGACACTGATGGGCAGGCTTTCGGACCGTACATCAGGGAAAGATGCCAGACACTGACGGGCAGAGCCTTGAAAGTACGGGCGTCAGGGAAAGATGCCGGACACTGACGGGCAGAGCCTTGAAAGTACGCACGTCAGGGGACGGTCTGCCATGCAGCAAAACTCGACTGCCCTGTGAATATGCCCAGACAGCTCATAGACCAAGCATGTCCGCTAGACTTCCTTTTAGATCAAGCATATAACGCATCTGTACCCTTCCTTGGAGACGATCCTCGTACTGATATGTCTCATCGTCGGGGATGTACCTGCGCAGCTTGGAGTCTATGTAAACTCTGTCATGAAGTTTGACCTCTACCGATGCTTCCTGCCGGCTACGCCCCATGAGTCCGAATTCGGCTTCCCCTTTGAGTGTCAAATGTTTGCCTAGGCGTTTGGCCATGCGCACCTGAATGGAATCCGCTCCCAGTTCCAGGCGCAGCAGATCCAGCCTGGTCACGCTCCTTATGGGACTTGACACCAGATTAGACAGGAAATCGCCGGTGACCTGCTTTATGGGAGCATCATATATCTCGATTGGGTTCATGGTGCTGGTGGTCGTGGTAGTACCCGATTGGGGATCCGGTCTATAAGACTGACGGAAGTCCTCCACTGTACGACCCGAGGCTAGAAGCATGAGTATCTGGCCCTGTTCCAAGGGCGGATTACTCCTGAGTTTGAAAGAGATACTGTCGAACGGCCCCTCCAGCATGAGTCTGACGGTGAAAGATTCTCCAGAGTAGTGATCCACCTGAGTCTCCCCGGTGAGTTTGAGGAAGGGGCTCTGGCCTCCAGTCAGTTCCACGTCTCCCTCATCCACGCTGTACGTTCCTTTGAGGAAAGGAATAGAGAACGTGCCTCCAGTAACGAGAATCCTGCCACTCAGAAGTGGACTAGCCAGCGTGCCTCCCAGATGGAGGCTGCCTGCGAGATCGAGATCCGCAACGTTGTTGACCACCTTCAGCCGTCCGGAATTGGATATCTCCACGTCCAGGGAAGTGGCGCCGAACTGCGGATGACTCTTCCAAAACGGCTCCGATTCCTCGTGAACCCTGTGAAAGGTAAGGATGCGCCTTATGATATCCACCTTCCGGTAGTAACGGCCGTCTATGAGATCCATGTGTCCCGTGACCACTGCATCGGGCACCCTGCCGTAAAGCCGGATACTCATGTTGGCATCAGCATAGAACTCACCACGTCTCTCATAATGGAAATCCTTCAGGGACACGGCCATGTCAAAGGAGGGACGGTCGGCAACGGACAGATCTGCCGTTCCACTGGCACTAAGGATGCCTCCCATGAAAGTACCCTTTAGGTGTTGGATCGAGATCTTGCGCCCTGAAACGGTTCCCTTCAGGGATGATATGCGAATCGGCCACACCATCCCGCGAACCGCCAGCTCTGCATCCGTTACCGTGAAAGACCCGTCGGCTCCACTGTCAGGACCCCAGGGGCGCAGCGTCAGATCCAGGTAGGCACTACCCCCTGCATGGGCAACCACGTCCGGCATCAACTCCGGTATAACCGAAAGAGAAGCGCGTCCTTTCAAACGAATCTTTGCACTAGCCGGGGACATCATACCTGATATCATGAGTTCCCTGTCGGCTATCACGGCACGGATATCCTGCAGCATCAATGTTTTGCCTATTTTCACCGTTCCGGACGGCACCCTCACCAACAGACCGTGACGTGTACGAATACGGATGGAATTCAGCCTCAGGCTACCGGTGATGTTGTCCCGTATGTTGCCCATTCCTGTCGACTTCTTGGGACATCCATCTCCTGAACATGTGCTCCCGGTCCCGGATCTCAGGGGGCCTGTGAAACTCAGGTCCACACCGACCCGCCCGGACATGGAGGATATCCATCTGCCAAGGGGCAAAAATCTCGTGAGAACAGAGGCATCCACGTATCCCGTAGCATGGAGGTGTCCGGTATTACCCCTGAACATCCCCGATATCTCGACGTTCTGTCCTAGAAGCGACAGCCTACCGCTGAGCATGAGACCTTCCCCCGGACGCCACAAAGCCTTTATCGGGCCCTTGTTGCGAATCACCACCATCTTGCCGGTTCGATCCGGCACATTGACCATGAGACCACGGATGACGAGACGTGCCTCCACTTCTGTACCGCTGTCTATCACCAGTCGTCCCACGGCCCAGGCCCTGACTCCGTGCAGATTCATGTACCTGTGAAGGGGCAGACGGGTGAAAGATGCCTCCAGGTGTGCCTTCCCCTGCCGAATCCATCCCGTCACCTGCATGGGAACGGCCTTCCCAGTATCCACAGAGCTCCAGCTGCCGCTGAAGTTTACTCCCCGGACAGTGGTGTCGAATCGAATCATCCCGCTACCCCGTACCAGTGGAAGCCACCACTGTCCTGCTGGCACGTTGACGTCAGTGACTATGAGATATCCCGACAGTCTCCTCAGTGCGTTCAGATCTCTACGGCGGGTATCTGCAAGTCCGGTAAGGTCCATGCTCACCCCGACATCTCCGCCGGGCACGGGAATCCGCAGGCTGCTGGCATTCACTGAGAACTGCAGCATCCCGTCGTGCACTCTAGCCTCAAACAAGCTGTCGCGCATGTGTCCCTCCAAGACGGCGAAGCCCGGTCCGACCTCGAAATGCGCCATCAGATCCCTGAACACGGCTCCGGAGACAGAAAAACTGCCGGTCCTCAGCCTTCCCTTGAGCCTGGAACCCGAAAAAGTCCCTCTCACCGATGCCCTGCCACGCAAAAAACCAGACGAGCACACCCCAAGCCCAACATGTCCCCGGAAATGGCCGTAAATGGGAGAAGTCCGGCCACTGACCCTCAAAACACCGCCACAAATACCGACAATCCCCGTATAGGTCACCTTATCAGATACATGGATGCTACCCGAGAAATTGGCATCCCTACCGGCAGCGGCGACTGAGGCGTGTCTGACGTCGACCGTGACGTCGGGAGTTCCCCGGGTGGTTCCCGACAGTGAGAAACTGCCCTTTTTGACGAGAAGATCTCCTGCTTTCATTCCGGAGATCTCTCCCATGCCGGAGATGGCACCCGTTTTCATGATGTAGTTTAGAGTCAGGGCGAATCCCTGCCCACCGGCAAGGCCAACCAGACGTGATGTGACGGGATCCAAGGTACCCTGGAACCGAAGCGGACCGAGATCGGGAAGCGTACCAGCCGCGTCAAGCCGGATCTCCCTGCGTGACATGACTTCGAGGGAGCCTCCTACTTCCTGCATCTTTCCTCCAAGCGGGAACTTGAGACTGTATGATCCGCTGCGCCCACTCATCTGGGCTTCACCCGAAAGATCCTGCCATGTTACGTGTAGACGGTACTGCATTGCGCGCCCTGAGGCGGAAACCCGCCATGACGGACCATTCAGGGAAGCCCTCCATACAGGAGAGAGGGGATCTCTAACCTCGAAAGACAGGACTCCGTCAGGAACGACAGGCACACGCAGACCCACTGCCCTGACATGAAGGCTGTTGATGGAGGTCTGGTTGCCTGATGCCGAGAACCGTAAAGAGCCATCCCACAGATCCAGCCGTCCTCCACCGTCCCACTCTTCCTTGTCGTGGCGCAGATGAGCCCTGAAGAGGGGGATCTTCCCGTTCCATACCCCGGAATCGACTGAGATACCCTTCCACATGAATCCAGCAGACAGTTCCTCTCCCAGGGTGATTTCAGCAGGTCCGGGAGGGAATGTCAGTGTCACGGGATAATCCCTGCCGTAAACATGAAGTGGGATGAAAACCGTTCCACGCAAAGACGTCCTCATCCTGCCCAACTTCCAGTCTAAAGTCCCGGATGTCTCACCGTCTCCCCTGGGAGACAGCGCTTCATACCACAAAGACGGTCTCAGGGAATGATCCAGTCGCAGATGTGCTGCGGTCTCCTTAATGTTCAGCATGTTCACGGTGTGGGAGAAGGGATCCCAGCGGAATGTACCGTCCCGTGCCTCCAGTAGTATCTTTCCAGAGGGAGATCTAAGCCGAATCACTGAAAAACGCCCGGTAAGAGGTGATACGCCCGTAACCGGATCGAGCCCGTCGACCTGTATCTCACCTTGGTGTGTGGAATTGAATTCTCGCTCCAGCAGTGCACCGGGAAGTTCATTCCACAGCACAGCGGCCACGGCGCCCGTCCACACGACGGCGGCGATGATGAGATACAGAAAAGACTTCATGACCTTAAGATATTGTAGGAAACTGGCGACACGTGCAATTGTCCTACAAAAATGCTACGAGTAGAGCGCGATGAGACACACCTCGTTCACCTACAGACTTACTTCAGACGGCCACGTCCGATCCGTCCGTGATACTATAGCCTTCACGAGTGGATCCCCCACGCTCGTGGGGCTGCTCATACTGTTCCTCCTAATGAGTGGATGCTCAAAACCACGCACATGGACCACCCCAATAGAACATCACCTGTATTACGAGGTGGAAACGCAACCGGCATCGTCCTCCCGCATGCAGGCCGTTGTATCCAGAAATGGTGATATCATGACTGTCACCTTCGTCCGTAAGTCCATGTGCACCGAAGTGCAGTATGACGTCAAACGGGTTTTCCTAAAAAAAGAGGTGCGTTATCCTGGTAAGAAATATCACACCTACCTAGGAACCCTCATCACTGTGCTGGGAGTTCCATCCCTATATATAGGAGCAGTAAGGAGCACGGGAACGGCAAGGGCGCTCAACCTGGGGGTGGCATTCGGACTGTTCATCGGTCCTGGAGTCGGTTTGATTGCCGCTGGTCAGTGGGAGAAACAGCACGAGAAGACCACGACGTCACACCTGGGCAAGATGCGCCAGAAGGTCCGGGAGAAGACTTATCCCTGTGGCAGCGCACCTGCTTCAGGCATGAGTGTCGAGATACTTACCCGAACAGGCTACGTGCCCGTAGGTAAAACGGACGGTCAGGGCAGGATATCGTTTTCGGTCAAGCAGATGCCTGCCCTTTCCAGAGACGGCATGGAATATCTGGAGGTCTGGGCCCTGGGAAAACCGATGAGGCGCATATATCTCAAGGGAGGACCTGAAAACGTACATGATGACTCCAGAGCCGAAACAGGTTCAGGACAAAAGGACAAAGGAGTATCCGATGAACGTGAAGGTGGTGAGCAGGGACGAAGGAATACTCACGGAAAGTGACCTGTGTACCATGGTGGAACTGAACACACAGGGTGGTCACATCGGTGTAAAGGAAGGACATGCCCCTTACACTGCAGTGGTTTATCCTGGATGGCTCAGGGTACACCTCGAGGATGGCTCCGTCAGACAGTGGTTCGTGCACAGTGGCATGGTCACAGTGTCTGATAACACCATGGAAGTGGTCCTCACCCAGATCGCACATCCGGAGAAACTGGACCGTCAGGCCATAGAAAGGCAGTTGGAAGAGCTCCTGAAACAGTATGCAGAGGCTGACCCATCAGACACACTGACCAATGATCGCCTCATGGAAGAGATACAGTGGTGCAGGGGACGTCTATGGCTTCTCGACCACCAGGACACATAATTCTTGAAAAACAGACGATTTACTTATAGTTTGTGACGATTTCGGCGGTGTATTTCATGAGGATCGCTATATTCAGCGACATACACGCAAATTTTGAGGCACTCACTGCAGTCCTCAAGGCATACGAAGAACACGACGTTCAAAAGTACATATGCCTGGGGGATGTAGTGGGCTATGGTGCGGATCCCAACCTGTGTTGTGACAAGATTCGCGAGACGGCCGACCTGTCGGTCATGGGCAATCACGATGCAGCAGTGGCAGGCAAGATGTCCTACGATTACTACTACGAGGCTTGCCGTCTCGTCTTGGATCAGCATCATTCTGTTCTGACACAGGAAAACCTACAGTGGCTGACACAGCGTCCCTACAGTGAGCTTCACGAGTATGACGGTCTTACAGTAGGATTCAGTCACGGTTCTCCGGTAAGGCCTCAGGCCTTTGAGTACATATTTTACATGGAACACGTCAAAGCCCTGCTGGAGCACTTCGATGAACTGCCCGACGTGAGTTTCATAGGGCACTCCCACCTCTGTAAATTCTTTGCCATACACAAAGACACCAAAGAAGTATTCGCAGTGCATGCGAGCACGTTCCCCATCAAACCCGAATACAAGTACATAATCAACGTAGGCTCTGTGGGGCAGCCACGGGACAACAACAATAAATCGGCTTTCACAATCTTCGATACATCCACCCGTATATTCGAGTGCAAGCGCGTGGAATACGACATCGAAACAGCCGCGAGAAAGATTCTTCAGGCCAACCAGGACAAAAACTTCGCCAATAGGCTGTGGGTGGGAATCTAGGAGGGCTGACACCATGAGATGCCCTGCATGCGGCAAGGAACTGTCCACCAGTGAACTGAAGGCCAGGCAGTGCACCCGCTGTGGACTCAGGCTGCCCGTGGTCGGTGCATCCGGAGAGGATGCATCTGCCCCACCCAAGAAACTGCCTGATCTGCCCTGGAAGAAAAATGATGTCTACAAGGACGACAGTCTTCCACCTCCCCAGCGAACAAAAGTGGTTCCCATTCAGGAAGTCGACGCCATGCAGGGAGAGGCCGTATTCAAAAAGGGAGAGATAGACGTGACTCCGCCACCTACTCCCATGGATATGCCCGTGGAGGCAGGTGGAATAGTCACCGATGCTCCAGTGGAGAGTGCCTCACTCGAAGACAAAAGACTCATTGGTGCAGCCCCCCCCCCGCTACCTCCGCCTCCTGGAAGGCCATCTGCTCCACAGCGTCCGGGAAGGCAGCATTCTCCCGCATCTCCAGCACCGTCCGTTCAGCCTCCACCACCCGGAAGGACTCCCGGAGCAGTATCCCCGTCCGTACCTGTTCCACCATCTCCACCTCCACCAGGACGCCAACCACATACGTATCGTAGCGAGCCAACCATGAGGGTACAGGCACTTCCGTCTCCGTCCCAGTCTTCAGGGCTGTGGGACAGGTACGGAACCGCCATCCTGGTCATGGTGGCTTTTGTGGCTGCAGTCATGGTCATTGCCGGCGTCCTACTCATGGCCGGTAGCTAAAAGGCTTTCCCTATGAGACTCACTGTGTTGGGTTCGGGAAGTTCAGGCAACAGCTATGTCCTAGAGATGGGGGGAACGAGACTTCTCGTGGATGCAGGTCTTTCGATGAGACGAACCCGTCAAAGGATGACGGCAAGATGCGGCCTGGACATTCACGATCTGGATGGTGTGCTCATAACCCATGAACACACAGACCACGTAAGGGCTGTGGGCCAGATTCTCAAACGGAGCAGCCTGCCTCTGTACATGACCGAACCCACCATGCAGTCCATGGACTGTTTTTCGGATACTGAATACCCAAAACGTGTCATAGACGTGGAGCCTCTGAGACCACTGCGTATAGGCGCCCTGAACATACTACCCGTTCCAACGCTCCACGATGCTGCTCGCCCAGTGGGATACGTGCTGAGCAGCGGCTACGAGAGCATCGCCTTCCTCACGGACACGGGTACTGTTCTCCCGGAGACGGCAAACCTACTCAGAGGGCTGAATGCCATAGTGCTGGAGTTCAATCACGACCCGGACATGCTCTGGACCGGCTCCTACCCCCGACACATCAAGGCCAGAATAAGCGGTAACGCGGGCCACCTATCCAATGGGCAGGCAGCTCGGCTGCTTCAGGAAATACGTACACCAGACCTGTCACTGGTGGTGGCAGCCCACATCAGTCAGAACAATAACTCCCCTGACCTCGTGAGACAGGCCCTCTTTATCCATGCAGATTCACGGATCCGCACCTTCATGGCCACACCTGATGGCATGGATTCACCCATAGTCCTACACGAC
This sequence comes from Polyangiaceae bacterium, assembly GCA_027013865.1. Lineage (GTDB taxonomy): Bacteria > Myxococcota_A > Polyangia > HGW-17 > JALWFW01 > JALWFW01. Next base: position 12,803 of record JALWFW010000278.1, read on the forward strand.
CGCAGAAAACATCCGATGCCTGTCTGACAGATGAACGATCTCCTTGACTACTTGATGAATCGGGGCATAAGAGACTCATGTCAGGAAGCGGTAAAGACAAAGATCAAGACAGAAAACCTCCTCACATGGACGAGGAATTCCTCCAGTGGCTCATGAAAAACGCCTCCACCAGTGCATGGGAGGAGGAAGAAGAAGACGACGACGGGGATGAATCGCGTTCCATCCATACGGGACGTATCTCCATGAGAGACAGTTCACGTCTGGGATACGAGCTGCCTGAAGAAGACCCTGCCGCAAGGAAGAAAATCGCCGCTTACCTCAGGGATCTGGAAGTCGAGCCGCCCTCAGTACTCTTCCGCAGGCTGGAAGAGCTGGGATACAAAGGCCAGGAAGAGGCCCGTAGGGCTGCATGTCTCATGGCATACAGACACATAAGACGCCTGCGCCGCATATATATAGATAAGGTGCCCAGGGAGAAGGTGGGGCCCAAAAGCAACATCCTGTTCATGGGGCCCACTGGTTCTGGCAAAACCTTCCTGGTGGAACTCCTTTTCGGCAAGCTCGTGCGTATTCCCTCCGTGGTGGTGGATGTCACGGCATTCTCAGAGACAGGATACGTGGGCATGGACACCAACAACATCATCACTCGTCTCTACCACGCCGCGGATCGTGATCCGGATCTCACGAAAATAGGCATAATATGCCTCGATGAATTCGACAAACTGGCCTCAGGTCAAAACAACGCGGTATTTGCAGGAGCCGGTACCACCAAGGACGTAACCGGTCTCGGTGTTCAAAGGGAGCTTCTCAAGATGCTGGAGGGTTCGGTGGTCCATACTCCTGTGGAGATGACCCACGCATCGTACGTGGAGACACTGGACATATACACCGGAGACATCGGTTTCGTGGCCGTAGGAGCATTCTCGGGTTTCGCAAAGGTCCTTGGGAGGATGCTTTACGGCACCGTGGCCGGATTCGGGCGTAAAACACAATCCACGCGCATAGACGAGAACGCCATTGCCCATACGTTCACCGAAGAGGAAGTAGCCAAAATCTCCTACTTCCAGTCTTACGGATTCCTTCCGGAACTGGTGGCCAGGTTCACCCGTATCGTCCCCCTTAGAGCACTGGACAGCCAAACACTGAAAACCATCCTTCAGGAACAGGTAATAGACCGGGCTCAGGAGGAATTTGCCTCAGAAGGGCTGACCCTGGAAGTAACCGATGGGGTCATGGACCGTGTCATCGAAGAAGCCCTGCGCCGGGAGACAGGAGCCAGGGGGCTCACTTCGCTCCTGTCCAGATACATCGAGGAGGTGGCCTTTGAATACTTCGGTACTGGAGAACAGGGCATCACGGTCCGCCTGGTCCTAAAGGACGGCAGAATCGTGCCAGAGAAAAGCTGACCATGGAGAAACTCGTAATACAGGGTCCAGTCACACTATCAGGCGAAGTCACCATAAGCGGAGCCAAAAATGCAGCACTGCCCATGATGGCTGCAGCACTGTTGGCCCCTGGTGAATCCCATTTACACAACATGCCCAGGCTCCAGGATCTCATCACCATGTCCAAGGTCCTGGCCATCATGGGATGCGACGTACGACTCGACTGGCCTTCCATCAAGATTGATACCACCTCTGTCGATAATCTGCTGGCGCCCTATTCTCTCGTGAAGACCATGCGTGCCAGTGTGCTGGTCATGGGTCCCATGGCAGCGCGATGGGGCGAGGCCCGGGTATCCCTGCCCGGCGGATGTGCCATTGGCACGAGGCCTATCAACCTTCACATTGCCGGACTCGAGGCCATGGGAGCCGATGTCAGGGTGGAACATGGCTATGTCCACGTAAAGGCCAGACGCCTGCGCGGGGCTCATATAAAATTCCCTCAGCCTACCGTCACCGGCACCGAAAACCTGATGATGGCAGCCACACTGGCCAAGGGAACCACAGTACTGGAGAATGCCGCCAGAGAGCCCGAAATAGAGGATCTGGCCCTGATGCTCAATAAGATGGGGGCACGAATCCGGGGTGCAGGAACACCCATCATAACCATCGAAGGAGTGGACGAGCTACAGCCGGTAAGCCACCACGCCATCCCCGACCGTATAGAAGCCGGTACCTTTCTGGTGGCAGGAGCCGTCACCGGCGGCAACGTACTCGCAAGGAAGGCCGACCCACGTCACCTCGAGGCAGTCCTGGAAAAACTGCGTATGGCTGGAGCCGACATCACCATCGAACGGGAAGGGATCCGCGTCAGAGGAACCGACGTCTATACCCCCCTGGACATCATGACGGCCCCATATCCAGGTTTCCCCACCGACATGCAGGCCCAGTTCATGATCCTCATGCTCAAGTCCCGCGGTCAGTCTATGCTCACAGAAACCATTTTCGAAAACCGCTTCATGCACGTTCCCGAACTCATGCGCATGGGTGCCGATATCGAAGTAAAGGGACGCACGGCCATCGTGAACGGTCCGGCGCACCTGTCCGGGACACAGGTCATGGCAACGGATTTGAGAGCCAGTGCATCGCTGGTGCTGGCTGGCCTAATAAGCGAAGGAACCACGGAGGTCCTGCGCATATACCACATGGACCGCGGTTATGAGAAATTGGAAGAGAAGCTGGCGGCACTGGGGGCAAACATACGGCGTGAGAAAACGCAGATGTACTGACCTGAAACACGACTCTGCCCGACGGACAGCCGGGCGAATCGGGAGACAGCACCATGAGTAGCACACGACTGATATTCGCACTGGACGTTCCCACGAGGAAGCAGGCCCTCGAGTACGTCGCAATGCTTTCGGGAACCGTGGACGTATTCAAAGTGGGCCTGCAGCTATTCGTGCGCTACGGTCCATCCCTGGTGGAAGAAGTCGGCAGACATGCCCCAGTGTTCCTGGATCTCAAGCTGCACGACATACCCGCCACCGTGTCCAGGGCCATAGGAAGCCTAGATTCCTTGCCCGTGAGTCTGCTGACCGTACACGCAGCCGGTGGTAAGGCCATGCTTAAAGCCGCAGTAGAGGCAGCAGCCGGGATAAATCCCTCTCCTGCCATCCTGGGGGTCACAGTGCTCACAAGCCTTGACGGCGCTGATCTTCAGTCCACCGGTTGTATGGGTTCCCCTGTAGAAGTCGTTCGCAGACGCATCCGCCTTCTGACGGACTCGTCTGTTCATGGGGCAGTGGCATCCCCCCTGGAGCTGCCGGACATTCGTTCTATGGTGAACGATTCATTCATAACGGTCACACCCGGTATAAGACCACAAGGAACCGATACCGGCGACCAACGCAGAGTAGCCACACCGGCCATGGCTGCCCAAAATGGTGCCACATACATCGTGGTGGGAAGACCCATCAGGGATGCCACAAACCCACTGAAAGCCGCCATGGCTATCAAAAAGGAGCTTCAGGATGCCTGAAAGCCGAGGTCCGCACTCGTCGGACAGACGCAAAAGAGACAGCAGAAGGAATCAACGAGGAGAACACTCAGGGACCTACAGAAAACCTGACAGAAAAGACGATCGGTATTACGACGAGTACAGCCACGGCAGCAGTCGCCAGCCTTACAGCGAAGAAGAAGGAGAAGAATACTCCCACGACAGACGTAAACGCGGTGAGCGTGACCGCAGGGGCAGACATCACTCCGACAGACGCGACAGACGCGACAGACACGATAGACACCACGGACACCACGGACGGGGAAGACAAGAACGTGGCGAACGCGGTGAACGTGACCGCAGAGGCAGACATCACTCCGACAGACGCGACAGACACGGCAGACACGACAGACAGGGAAGGCAAGGCAGCAGACATGAATCCGGCAAAACTCCGGAGGTTCTCATATCCTACGGTATACACCCAGTGGAGGAAGCTCTAGAACAAAACCGCGTCGTGAGGCTACTGGTGTCCTCCCAGGCGCCGTCGGATCTCATCGCCATGGCCCACAGAAAGGGCATAACCGAAGAGAAAGTCCCCTCCCGGGAACTCGACCGGATGACCGAAGGAGCCGTACACCAGGGAGTAGTGGCCATGGTCACCGGCTATGAGCATAAACGCTGGGATGAATGGTACCCCACCCTCACTTCCGAGGACGTGGTACTGGTGCTGGACCGCATCACTGACCCCCGCAACCTTGGCGCCATCGCCAGAAGCGCGTACCTACTGGGAGCCAGTGGCATCGTTATCCCCCTGAAGGGATCGGCCCCCGTATCGGCTGCTGCGATGAAGGCCAGTGCCGGCGCACTTCAACACATTCCGGTGATAAGGCACTTCAGCCTTGGAAAAGCCCTGGACGAGCTCAAGGAAAAAGGCTTTACGGTAGTGGCGGCAGACGGAAGCGGAACCCCCATATCCTCCCTCGGGATCAAAAAGCCCTTCGCCGTGGTCATTGGAGCCGAAGGACGTGGCATAAGACCGTCACTCATGGAAAGGGCCGACGTCGTGGGAGCCATACCCATGGTTCCGGAGCACATCGGCTCCTTCAATGCATCCGTGGCTGCATCCATACTCCTTTACGAGTTGACCAAACCCAATCCGTCCGACGGGTAAATGAACTTCCTGCCCCAAAAAAACACCTTTTATTTCATGTAGTTACACATAAAAAACAGATTCGTGTCATCAGTGGGCCGACTGACTGAAGGGATAAAAGCGCGCGTAATCATCAAGGTAATAGTCGATGACCACCGGATGATCCACTGTGGATACCTGAAGATCTGGTCTGGGGACGAGATCGCGGCCGAAGACAGGAAGGGATGCCACCACGGCAGGTGTGAGAAATCGTGTGGGCACCGTCACTTTCATACGCTCGGGATCCGGTCTGTACCTGGCAGCTATGACGAAGCCCCAGTCACCAAAGGAAGGCACTATGCCGTGTATGGGCAGGGTTTGAAGTCCGGCGGACCTGATGGTCTTCTCGATACACCAGAAAGCGCCTGGATTGAAGAACGGGCTGGTGGCCTGAACCACCATGGCTCCGTGACGGGCCAGGCGCCGGGCGATGGCACCGTAAAACTCCCTTGAGTATACCTTGCCCAGCTCGGTGACGTTGGGATCAGGCAGATCCACTATGACCACGTCGTAAAGATCCGTTCCTTCATGAACGAATAGCCAAGCGTCCCTGGCATGATACGTCACCCGCGGATCCCTGAAAGAATCCCTGTTGAGTCTCCTCAGGTCAGGAATGGTCTTCGCCAGCCTGACCACCGCAGGATCGAGATCCACCAAATCCACGTGCTTCACGTCGCTATACTTGAAAATCTCACGCAGAGCCAGGCCATCGCCACCGCCAAGGACTAAAACCCGTGTGTGTGACGGGACCATGGACATGACTGGATGCACCAGCATCTCATGATAGCGGTACTCGTCCACTGACGAGAACTGTAGATTACCGTTTAGAAACATGCGCAGGTCGTTGCGCCACCGGGTCAGGACTATCTTCTGGTACCGGGATTGCTCCGAATGGATTACCTCGTCGGTGAACATCTTGGCATCCACCCAGGCCATGGCACGCCCCCCGGCTGCCCACAGGGCCAAAAGCCCCAAAAAAGCCACCACCCCCTGAATCAGACCACGCCACCACAAGGGACGTCCCACCAGATAGACGATCACAGCCAGGCCTGCCAGTACGTTGAGGAGTCCGAAGAACAAAGAGGAATACCACAGCCCCAACGATGGCAGCATGACCAGCGGAAACACCACCGATACGACGAGAGCACCCAGATAGTCTATGCCAAGTACGCTGGCCACGTTTATGCGTAGGGGCAGACGGTTCTCTAGACTGCGGAGCACGAGAGGTATCTCGAGCCCCACCAGAGTACCCACGACCACCAGCATGAAAAGGAGCACACCCCTGTAGGCATCACCAGTGGCATAAAGCACATAAAGCAAAGGATGAGTGAGGCCGCCGAAAAATCCGACAGATACCTCCACTAGTCCCAGAGCTCTAAGGGGATCGGACGTGATGAAGCGAGATAGGAAAGAGCCCACCCCCATGGATGACAAAAAGAGTCCTATGGTGATGGCAAATTGCCGGACAGAGTCACCGGCTATGTAAGAACCCGTTGCACCGATGACCAACTCGTAGGCCAGACCGCAGGTAGCCGCCACGAAAACGACGGCCAGGAGGAACACCTCCCTGGTGCCAAAACCGCGTTCATCAGGCATCACTATGCGGTTTCCCGTCCTCGGTCCCCTCTTTTGCTTCACCTGCAGACAATTCGCTGTCTCCAGCTTCCCGGCCATCCTTGACAGCTTTCCGGAAGTTACTGATGGAACGGCCCACGGCATCACCCAGCTGGGGCAGTTTACTTGCGCCGAAAACTATTATTATGATGAACAGGATTACAAGAAGTTCAGTGGTTCCAAACATTTGTCTCACCTCACGGATGACAGGACACACTGGAGAATTCTCCCTCCAGGAGCAGTCTATCAGTGTCGTTATCCGGTTTTCCGTCATTTAGCAACAAGGAATCCACCTCATACAGTCCGCCGCTACCCACTCCAAGAAGCACGGCATGTCCTTCTGAGCTCTCATAAAGAAAGGACAGACTTTCGAAAGGCACCGTCACGGGACCGGCAGCCCTGTAACTGAAGTGCTTGTCTCCAAAAAGGATTTCGCCACCAGAGGACTCCGTCACGTCCACCCGGATGTAGTTGGATTCCGTACTTCCGGGGATGATGTAAGAAAACAGCGGCAGGCAAACGCGTCCACTACGAGCATGACAGCCCATGAATACGGGGCGGGCACCTTCCTGAGAGACCGCATTGGTGATTATGTAGGCCAACGAGGGCTCGAGATGGTCGTCGAACACCACTATGCTGCCTGACAGGCCACCGTTCGAGGGGACCAGACTGGAAACCGCGAAGGGGGCTCCACCTGATGTGGCCCACTCGAGACTCATGTGGTGCCAGTCCCCGATTCCCATTCCTCCGGGGGCCCCACCGTAAAAACACCACTTGTCTTTCCGACCCTTCTCTTTGGTTGCTAGTATCTCCTGCATACGTGAAAAAAGCTTGGAATCCGACACGATTCCGGCAGCCAGGGCACCCGATGATGGCATGGAACTCAGGAAGACCAGATATCCGTCCATGGGCAGCACGAAAGGTGCCCCGAACACCTCTGGTTCGGATACGGTGCCATCTTTGGTACCCACCTCTATGGCACAGGTACCGCGCACGTCATCCAGCGCACCCCACAAACTGGCCTGAACAGTGCCAAGCGTTCCTTCTGAATCGGTTCCGAGAGTCAGAGTCGTCCCAGAGGACCATACCATGGCATACAGGTCGTCTGTTTGGGAAATCTCAGGACTGATCTCATGGACCTGCACGATGGAATTCATCTGATTGTCAAAAGAAATCACAGCTGTTCCGTCGGGTGACCAAGCCATGAGGGCACTACCTTCGCCATCCATTGTCATAAGGAGATACTTCGATGAAAACTGGGCTGCACCAAAAGCAGAACCATGTCCTACCAGGGCAGGAAATGACACCGATGCCAGCCCTGCAGTACTTCTGAATACACTGATGTCGTCTGGATTCAAAAGATCTATGATCACCATGGGCACCGCATTGCCCGGAGTCGACACACGCTGGCTGACAATCAGATATCTACCCGAAGGATCCCGAATCATTTCAGGATGTTGTATGCTTACGGGCAAGGTCACGTCCGTATGCCACCCCACTGCGCCGTCAGTGATCTCTGCCACCGTCACGGTACGACCGTCTGAAGAAAGTAGAGCGGCAACGTGGCTGTAGGAAAACGTAATCTTGGCGACAGGCTTCATCCTTGTAGCTTCGGAAGGCCCGGAAGGAAGTGAATCGAATACCATGAACTCGACGGATTCTCCTGGTGCTACGTCGAGGTACGGAACGGATACGGCAATCTCACCAGAACCGTCGAACGTCAGGACGGAGAGGGAACCTACATCGTCGGTGAGCCAGTGTCCGCCTATTTTCGGCACGACGTAGACTTTCCCACCTGAAGGCGCCTCCAGCATGGATAGCCTGAGCCTGTCGCCGGGTACCACGGTGCACGTTCCGTGTGTCCAGTCGTGGCTTTCCATCTCGAGATTCTCGGCACTACACGGCAGGGCAGCAGCATCGAGCCTACTTTTCACTACTAGGGTGCATCCTGCTGAAGACACATACGAGAACATGAGTGCGGCCAATGTCGGCAGCATCCGCTTACTCATGACGATACCTCCGGTTACTGGACCTTCGAGAATATCCCTCTATATCACCTGAAGCAACACCGGAAGCGGGGTCATGGACCGTCATGGAGCTATAAATGATTTCGCATGCTTCGAGACTGAGTCATGTCCGGAAACCACGTCCGGTACGGCCCTGGAAAGAATACGTAATATACTTGAAATCAAAGCCATTCTTATAGGATAATCGATATACCTTCGTGGAGGTGGCAATGTACCATAAACTGTCTGTTCTGGCTTCCGTGGCGCTGTTGTTCATAACAGCTCCAGCATGTAACGAGGCCTTCGACGGATCCAACGTGTATGCCAACATATACCACGGTGAAGGATTCGATGAGCGGTCACTGATCTCTCCCGGCACGATGCATGGCCACCACGTGGACCATTACGAGCTTTACGCCGGTATCAAGGACAGCGGAACCGTCCGCCTCGCAGTATTCAACATAAGGCCTGTCATCGAGACTGCACATCCGTGCCTACAGTTCATCCCCGACATCACGAGAAAAGGACCTGATGACGGTAAAGAGCACTACCTCAACATGGCCCGTTTCATCAATGACGAAGAGATCCTTGCCGTGGTTTCAGTGGCCCCCAGCGATGTAGGTCCAAAGAATCCTGGATACGACTTCGACTCGTGGTCCCAGTCACTCAGAGACATCGACGGCAATCTGGTCAAGGATGCCGTGGATTCCTTCTGCAGCAGACTTCACGAAGACTACTACATCGGTAACCCCATCCAGCTGTCAACACCCTTCAGCGGCAAACTGTACGGTGTTCTAGACGGACACGATCCGCGTAACGGTCTCGCCATAGGTGGCGTGGGATTCATCACTGAGTACAACCTCGAGGGCATCACGTCACTGTTCATCGTGGCGGATCCCGACCCTTCCAGGGTCACCGAAGACAATATCGACGAGAACCTTCCACCGAATCCTGACGGCCACATCATCCTTCTGGGAGAACGTGACGGCCATTTCGGATACATGAAAAGTGGAATATACGAAGGGGACAACATGATACATGGACTCATGGTCAGTCCAGATGGCGAGTCTCTGTATATGGAGTTTACGGTATACTACAACCTCAACGAGGACAAAGTATGGTTCTGAACGGAGGCGCAGGAATGGAAAGGCGCTCTTTGATACTTATCGCTGCAGTGATAGCTGTACCTGCCATGATACTGGCAGCATGTGAAAACGTCGAATGCGGAGAGGGAACCGTAGACAAAAATGGCGTCTGCGTGCCCGTGAACACACCCGATGCCACAGGTAGTGATTCTCTGTGTGGACCTGGCAGCTACTGGAATGCCGACGTGGGACAGTGCTTCGTGGATCCTGCCGAAGTGTGCGGTCCGGGCACTGAAGTCCAGTGGAACGACGAGCATACGTCTTTTACGTGCGTGTCCACTGGGCAGAGTGATCTTCCCGAGTGCCCTCCCCCGGATCAAAACGGGAAAATATGCATAAACGGCTGGATAAAGTGGCTGGTGAACCCGAATGACGAGACCAAGTTCATCGAAGACGTCATAACTGATGCCTCCCTCCTGGGCAGCATGGAAATCGTCATATACGATCCCCTCGACTATGCTTCCGTGGGCAGTGCATCCCAGCCTCTCGGATACGCAACCATAGACCCGGCCACAGGCACATTCATCGCCAAGGACATTCAAGTGCCAGGCAACGGCTACATCGGCATCGTAGTGCGGGACAAAGACTGGAGCGATCAGAGCGAACCCGTCTACTGGGCCTTCACAGGCCATGCATACAAGACTACTGCCGGTGAGAACCGTACCGGCCTCATGGCAGTGGCAGTATCCAAGGAACTCCTCGAAAGATGGCGTCAACGCATGGGCACCGATTTCATGGAAGGAGCCTGTCCCCAGCACGACCTCTACGAATGCGGCACATGGATAGGTATCTACCGTGAAGTCTCCTCAGGACAGACCATCGACGGTGTCAGTCCTCTCTATGGCCAGAGCTACTTCGATTTCCCGGTTGAGAGCACCATCTATCTCGACAAGGACGAGCACGGACAGTACAACGTGTTCACACCTGCCAGCGAACGCCCCTATACCTCAGAAACAGGTGTGGTGTTCTATCTGGGAGCCGACCTCACCAACTACTACGGCATATGCTCCAATGAAGCTCCCGACTCTCTGTGCAACCAGTGGGGACTTTCCTGGAGTACCCAGCTGCAGGGCGGTTCGGCTCAGCGTACCTTATTCGTCGAGTATCTGGACGCCAAGAAGCAGTAACGAGGCAAGACCATGAACAGAAGGATATCTCTGCTACTGACTGTCCTGCTGGTGTCCACGGGACTGAGCACCACAGCCAGGGCCTCGTCCCGAAGAGACAGGGCTCTCGATGCAAGGCCCTTCACCGTGACTCCCCTCAGCCTTGCATTCGTAGACCGGCCCGACGTACTCAAGACCTGGACACTGAGTCTCTTCATAGAGGCCCACTACATCGATTCCCCTGTAATACTTCCTTTCTCGGGAGCTCTGAATTCTGAAGACCGAACGGCCATCGAAAATATATACGGCTGGGATCTCGGTATTGCAGCTGGATTCCCGGGAAATCTCGAACTTCAAGTCACCTTTCCAGTGGAACGTGTCACCCTAGGGACGGCTTATGACTACGACACTTCCTGGGGCTTTTTGGCCAACGACGCCTACAACAACCTCACCTACTACTATCCCAACGGCGGACCTGGCGATCCCCTGACAGCACTGAAGTGGGGCTTTTTCAAGTGTGACGTAATCTCTGCCGCCATCAAAGGATTCATCCGGCTGCCCTTTGGAGCCGAAGAACTCTTCCTGGGCGATGATCTCGTCCGCGCTGGGGTGTCCGTTCAGTTCTCGGCAAAATACCGCAGTATTGCCCTGTATACCGACACTGCATACATGTGGCGCGGTGATTATGAACTCGAAGACCCGTCGGAAGACTCGACAGCTACTCTCATAAAGGCAGGACCTGAGATTCATGCCACTGCAGCCTTGGCCTGGAGTCCTCGAGAAAATCTGACCGTGTTCGCTGCAGGCGGGGTAGTCATCCCCATGGTGAAAGACGGCGATGCTCCCAGGACTTTGTCCATGGGATTCACCTACTCCCCCAACAAGATTTACCACCTGTCGCTGTGGGCCGGTAGTGATCTCGCTGGCAGCGAGCGTACAGGCCGGGGAAACGCCTGGCATACGTTCATGCGCTTTAGTTGGCAGACCTACTCAGCCCAAAAGGTACGCAAAATCAAGGACAGTGACCACGACGGCATTCCCGACGATCTCGACGAGTGTCCCAATACCTCCGAGGACAAGGACGGATTCGAAGACGACGACGGCTGCCCTGAAGCCGACAACGACGGTGACGGGCTGCCTGACGCAAAAGACAAATGCCCCCTGGAGCCAGAAGACGAAGACGGTTATCAGGATGCAGACGGTTGTCCTGACCCAGACAACGATCACGACGGCATCCTCGACATCATGGATAGATGCCCTGGCTCCGACAAGAGCCTTGCCACGAAAGAAGACATGGACCGCTTCGAAGACGACGACGGCTGTCCCGATCCCGACAACGACCACGACGGCATCGCCGACGTCCGGGATCAGTGCCCCAACAGGTCAGAGACCTTCAACGGCATAGACGATACCGACGGATGCCCCGACATAATGGTCGGCGTAAAGGTAAAAGACGGCAAGATCCTGCCGGTGGATCGCATCGAATTCGTAAAAGGCACAGACAGACTCACGGAACGCAGCAAACGTGCGCTCCTCAAGATTGCAAACTATCTAAAGGCCAACACCAACCTGCCTCAGGTTCGCATCGAGGCTCACGTGGCACCCTCTGGTTCACGGCAGCGGGATTACATGCTGTCCACCCTCAGAGCCGCCGCGGTTCAAAAATTCCTCATAGAGCGTGGTGTACAGGCTTACAGACTCCAAGCCGTTGGTTATGGTTCCAAGTTCCCCGTGGCTTCCAACAGGACGAGAAAGGGGCGGAGACTCAACGAACGTGTGGAGTTCATAATCGTGTTCCAGTAAGGAAGGAGGAACGCCGTGCGTAACGCGATACTCCTAGCAGTGACAGCAGCAGTGATGGCCATGCCCCACGTGGCCTTTGCCCAGAATAAGTCTACTCCTAAACCCGCCCCTGCCAAAAAATCGTCGGCCAGGACACCGGTTCAGGAGGTTTCCGTGCTCCCGGGCTGGAACAGATACGAGGACATGGACCTGGGAGAGAAAAAGACGCAGAAATCCTCTGGAGAAGACAAAGAGGCCAAGGCCCTCATGCTCCGTAAACTCGTCCAGTCGGCCACCAAGGGAGCCATCACCATTCAGGAGGCCCCGGCAGTCATCACCATCGTCACCGAAGACGACATCAAGGACTACGGATTCCGTAACCTCCTCGACGTGCTCCATTTCATTCCGGGTTTCAACTCAGCCAATGCCCAGTACGACAACATGCCCATCATCACCACCAACTCCCTCACCCAGGGTGTTTTGGTACTCAAGGAC
>JALWFW010000279.1 GCA_027013865.1 Polyangiaceae bacterium
GGTGAGTTGTTCTTGGCAGGGGGGTCTCTCTGTGGGCGTCGGGGAGATTTTGGGGGCAGGAGGGCGGTGATCTCGCGGGGGTGAGGCGGTGGTGGGGGTGCTGGGGGTCGCTGGCATACTATAAGGCATGGACGTGGGGGGAGGCCATTCCCCTGTCGTGTCAGGGAAGGCCTTCGCGCAGGTGTGTCGTTACCGTGGCACGCAGAGACGTGTCTGCCCTTGGTGTATGGTGGTCCGGGACTTACCCGCAGTGGACTTTGCTAGGTGGAGGACGGCCAGCCATAAAAGGCGGACTTGATTCTGGATGGTTCTGGGCTCTTGCAGGAGCGCTCAGAAGGCCTGGGCAGGTCGATGGATCCCTGGTGGTGTTCAGGTGTGTGTATCCGGTGAAGTAAAGTGCAGGTACTGTGGTCAGGACGCCGCCCATTCCTTCACTGAACTCGGTTCTTTCGAATACATGCGTGGAGATGAGGCAGGGTGTGTCTTTAGAAGCGGTTCCGTGACCAGAAGAGTGCTTTCTTCTTCGCTGGACAGCCGCCATGTTAGAGAATGGGACGAGTCTGCTGGCCTGTCTGGTCTTCGCATACTCAAAAGGAATCCCATGATAATCGAGTGGACGTGCAGTGGGCTCCCTTTGTCGATCCGTATCTCTTCGGGTAATATTGCTCCAGAGCTCGTGTGGTCTTGGTTCCGGACCTCGGTGGGTGCACTGGCTGTACTGCATTCCAGGGGGATGGCCCATGGGTTCATATCAGCCAGCACCATACTCGTGGCTCAGGACAATGCTCTATGCATGGTCGACTATGGTCTCGTGGAGGGTACACCCTGGCACGACATGGTGACGCTGGGTGAACTTTTTGCCGGTCTTCTGTCTGATATGCCTCCCTATCCAGGTCTCGACGACTTCAGAAGAATCGTTTTCGACATGGTGGAAGGTAAATTCTCTTCAGCCATAGAGTTTAAGGACAGCACACACTTGCCCAGGCTTTTGAGGGAACTGTCTTACGGACAGGAGAACAATATCCGGCGATGGTGGCACTGGTATCAGGCTCACAGACCGGCTGTATGGTTTTTCATGATACTAGTGTCATTTTCCTTGGCATGGTTTTTGGGGGATAGGGCTTCAGGGGAGATGGATGGTTTTTATTTGCCAGAGTTTCCGTCTGCGCCTGCGGTGTCCGGAATGAGGTTTAACACTCAAGAGAGAGTGGGTGGTACAGATCTTTCCTTTGCCTTCAACCGTCTTCCGGCAGGTGGTGATCTGTATTTCTACATTCCTGAAACCATGGTTGGTATGTCTCGGATGCTGGTTTACCTCGGGTTGCCCCCCAGAGTCATAAGAGTAGGAGCCGCGGCCTATAAAATGCCGTCTTGGGGCAGAACTGTGCCTCTTGGTAAGGGGGGAGGTGGTGTGATGGAGTCGGCCGAACTACTCACTGATACGGGATATGATCCGTCTCATCCCGATGCTGGATGTCTTTTGCTCTATATGAAGCTCCCTGCTGGAGAACCTCCCTCGTCTGCGGTATGGAAGTCTCTTCTGGCCGGGGCTCTGCCGGCATCTGTGGCTCTCATGTCCTGTGGGGCCGAGGGCCGGGCAGTCATGATGTTTCCCTCGGTGTCTGATACTGCAGAACTCGTGGATGTGATATCCGCTGCACTGGAATCGGTACCCGGGTTGACATACTCGGTTTCCCGTGCTTCTGAGCGCATTGTGATAACCTTTGAGATAGGTGATGGTACTGGGGGATAAACTCCCTTGCAATTCATATCAAATTGTATGAAATTACCCTATCGCGACGGAGAGAATGCCGGATTGCCGCGTATGCGGAAGGTATCCGGTTGTGTTTCGGCAGGTTCTTTAAAATAAAAGAGTCACCTCGCCTACGTGAAGGAGGTCGAAATTGTCTGACAAGAATCGCAAAGATGTTCTGGACAAACTGATTCAGGAAGCAGGCTCCTGGTTTGATGAAGATGTTGCCAAGTCTAAAAAGGAAGACGTTCAGGAGAAGCAGCCTGAGTTGGATGAGGAACTCATTGAGAAAATAAGGGCCGAGGCCGTGGCCGAAATACAAAAAGAGCTGGATGAAGAACGCCGACTGCGTGAAGCAGCCGAAAAGACGGCTCAGGCAGCAGCCGACGCCGCTGCCAAGGCCGAAGCCGCTGCCAAGGCTGCCCAGCAGGCAGCAGCTCCAGGTGCTTCCAAGTCTCTTTATATGGGAGTTGGGTTCGGTGGCATAGGTGGAATCATAGTTGGTCTGATAATAGGTGCAATGTTCATGGGTGGAAGTGAGCCTGCGAAGGAGCGTGCGGCTGTGCATCCCACCATGAGCTCTGGGGCTGGAGTCAAGGGACAAGATTCCGGTGTTCCGACACCTGTGATGGCTCCGACACCTGTGATGGCTCCGACACCTGTGATGGCTCCGGCGGCTCAGGCAGTCCAGCAGCAGGCGGCCCCAGCCCCTGCGATGGCTCCAGCGGCTCAGGCAGTCCAGCAGCAGGCGGTCCCAGCCCCTGCGATGGCTCCAGCGGCTCAGGCAGTCCAGCAG
>JALWFW010000280.1 GCA_027013865.1 Polyangiaceae bacterium
CACCCCTTCATACGAGCTTGCACCTTTCATCTAAGTTGGACACCCCGCAGAAGGGCACAAAACCGCTAATATGCTGAAATAAAAGAAAAAACATCTAAAAAGCGGCTGGTTTTAGCCGTGGCCACCTGTGGCCACCCGAAACAGAACCAGCGGAGAATTCAGAATTTAATTTGATGTAATAGCCTCGGGTTTCTGTTTACGGAGCGATTACGGTGGCTTTCATGGCTCCGTTCTCGAAGTGTCCCAGCCTGACTCTTACCAGGCAGTCCAGGGGTAGAGGATCAGGAACGCTTACCTGGAAGTAGGCACCGGCCATGCCCGTAGTCTCGTGTCCTTTGCGCCGCTCAGGAGACATGAGTTCGGTGGTGCCTTCTTTGGAGAGGATGAAACTGCGCCGTTTTTCGGCTCCGAGTTCCCGCATCAAACGTGTCCTGTGTTTCACGGTATCTGAAGGAAGGAGGTTGAGTTCTGCTGCGCGGGTTCCGGGGCGTGGTGAATAGGAGAATACGTGCAGATAGGCAAGGGGCATGTCTTTTATGAACTGAAGTGCATTTTTGAAGTCTTCTTCCGTTTCCGTGGGATACCCTATGATGATATCGGCACCCACGGCCGCCTCGGGACGCACGTCCAGTATATTGCGCACGACGTTTTCATACTGTTTCAGCGTGTTGACTCTGCCCATGTCTTGCAGTAGGCGATCGGTCCCTCCCTGAAGAGGAAGGTGAACGTGGGGAGCCACCCTGTCGTCTGCGAGAACGTCGAGAAGTCCGTCATCCACGAGTTCGGGTTCCATGGAACCGAGTCTGATTCTGCGTCGTGGGGGCATGCGTCTTATGAGCATGCGCACCAAATCATGAAATCTCTGGGGTGGCTCGAGATCCAGACCCCATGATGCAAGATTTATGCCAGTGAGCACAACCTCAGAACGTATTTTAATGTAACTATCGAATATCAAAAGAGTTTCGTCTAAATTTCTCGAACGTGAGGCCCCCCTTGCATCGGGAATTATGCAGTAGGCACATCTTTTGTCGCATCCTGTCTGTACCCACAATGGAGGGCGTCCGGGAATGGGAGCCCGTAACTCAGGTGGTCCGGATTCATTAGGTGCTTCGCCCACGAGTTCCCTTACGATGTCCGGAATGCGCCATTTCTCATCCATACCCACCACAGTGACGCTATCCTCCAGGGAAGTAGCCTCACTGCCGTGAAGGGCAACGTAGCAGCCAGTCAGTATGATTGGCCTTCCCGGGGAGAATCGTGCCGCCCGATGCACCATCTGTCTCGTCTCCCGTTCGGCATGGGTGGTGACCAGGCAGGAATTTATGATGGTAACATCCGCCTCCGAGCCAAAGGGAACGATGTCTGCCCACGGAGCAATCTTCTCCATGATTTCTCTGGATTCGGACTGATTTACCTTGCAGCCCAGTGTGTGTACGGCAACTTTTGGCCTTTGTGCTGCGGATTTCATGATTTCCTCTGAAGAAGCGTGTGCAGAATCCTGCAGGTCGTGTCTGATGTTACGTGGAATCCGGGTGAGTCATGGCCTCTCTGAGTCTGGCTATGGCCTTGGCGTGCAGCCTTGAGGCCCATGCCTTGGAATAACCCTGCTGGCGAGCTATCTCGGCTAGATCCATGTCGCTGAAGTAGTGCTGCTCTAGGATGAGACGCTCATCCCGTCTGAGAGACTGCATGGCCCGGCGCAGTTTCTGGCTTTCAGCACTGACTTCTTGCCGGCCAGCAGCAGGATCTCCGATTTCCACGGGATGTCCGTCATGTCCTCCCTGTTCGAGGGAGAGCGTGTATATAAGGGCGAGGGAATCGAATATCCCCTGGACCGAGGCCTTCGGGTCCTGATGCTGGAGTAGCTCCTCCATGGCTGCCCTGGCGCGCAGTTTGTGATTTCGCTGCATGAGTCCCATCCTGCGCAGCTCGTCATATATGGCGCCCCGTATTCGGTAATATGCGAAAGTGGAGAACTTGACGCCCCTGGCAACGTCGAATTTTTCTGCAGCCTGAACCAGGCCCACGTGCCCCCAGCCTTCTATGTCACCGTATTCGAGGGTGGTTCCTGCGGGAAGTCTGGAATAGATGTCCGAGGCAATGCTTTTGACCAGAGGCAGGTTATCCTCCACCAGTCTGGAGCGCCAGGAATCCATGCTATCTTCCCCGTGGGTGAGCCTTGTAGGTTATTTTACCGTCTCCGGATTCACCGACCTTCTCTAGTTTCAGCACCCTGAGGGCCAGACGGACTTCACGGCTTGGCGGACCTTTTACCCTGAGAAGAACTACGTCTTCAGCATCAAGGAACTGAATCACTTCGCACTCTCCAAACGAGTGATGGACGATCACGTCTCCTGGTCTGAGTTTGTACTCGTCTTCTCCTGAAGCGTCCAGAGAGCGTTCCTTCTCGAATCTAGACGTGGCCGTGGCCCCCAGGGTCGGGACAGAGACTCCACTTCCGGAGCGCTTGGCCTTTGAATCCAGTTTCCTGGCAGCGGCATTACGCCATACCATGGAACCGAAAATGGGGTTCTCCACGCGATCCACCACGGTTTCGGCATAAGCCTCTATTCTTGCCTCTGCCGACAGTATTCGCGCACTACGCAAAATGCCGTGGTAAACAGTCCACTGGCCATCCTCCACGAATGAGAGCCAGCCGTAGAGTCTCATGGTATCCTCTGGCGCGAGAAAACCTTCCGCCCTGAATGTGATCAGGGAATTTTCAAAGGTCTTGCTCTGGTGCACCTCGGGGGTCATGAGCTCCATCACTGCGCTGTCGCTTTCACCCCATATACTTATGTGTGCGAAGGAAAACGCCTTTGTCTTAAGGAAGTCTGAAATCTCCTCCAGAGTGGACCCGTGGGGAATGTGTGCCAAAAACAGGCGCGCATTGGAGGATACCGAGATGGTCCTCACTGTTTCACCTCATTGTTCTTTTCCAGTTTTTATTGAAAATGAACAGGCCAGGAAGATGCAGGCGCTTCACACATGTCCTGAAACGCCAGCAGTCTTTTCTTCGCAAGCACTGCTCCATGTTGAGTTTCGTTCCGCTTGGTAGACGTTTTGCCTTGGTGCGCAGTTTCGTCAGGAACTCCTTCTTGTGTTCCTGCAGGTATTTCTCCATCTCCTTGAGAGGCTTGTCGTAAAATGCAAGCCTTGCAGCAGTTTCCTGGGCAGCGACTCCAAGGATGTCTATGGTCACAGACCTGATGATCTCAGGATGATAGGACTTGTATGCCTTCATGGCCTCCCCGTCACCTTTCTGTCGGGCGAATTCCTCCCTGAGGGTGAGATCGTGGAGCATCTCCTCCAGATTCTTCAGAGAGTCACGCAACTCCTTCACCGGGGCATTGTCTGGAAGCATCTTGCCCAGTCTTATGTACCAGGCGCGGATTTCCTCCTCTTTGTCCACCGCGTCGTCCACCTCCCCCAGGAGCGTGGTAAGGTTAGCGAGTAGTGCGGCAGTGGGACAGGAGTCCTTGACTGGCGTCCTGCAATTGGAGTCCTTTACCAGCCTGGCGGCTTCCTTGAGTGACTCTGGATCGATTGGGAGGCCTTGCATGTCCGTGGAATCCTGCTGATTCGTTCCATCAGGAATGATATAGCCGCCTGTGGCGAAATACGTGGCAGCACCTTTTATGCCCACCTGGATATTGCATTTCGGATGTTTTGGTAGAGGACAGTTTTGTTTGAGTAGAGCTGCATCCAGCTTTTTGCCTAACGTGCTGAGTTTTTTGCGTTCAGCCTGAACGTCTTTCAGCAGCTGGCTGAACACGACGGTAGAACACTCGTAATTGCGTTCAGACCATCTGTTCTCTAAAGATTCATCTTTGTTCTTACAGGAAGACAGACCCCAAAGGCCTGTCAGAACCATGGCTGCAGCAAACAGGTAACGTCGCACCATCACCTCGGAAGATTCCGGAATTCATTCCCGGACGTATCATACGCGGCTGTATGACAGCTGTATTTGATCATCTGCTGTGACGGAGTGTCGTGCATCGACCTAGCGGATTTTCCGTCACGTCAGAACGTGAAATACTGAGAGACTTCCCGCTCGATTTCCTCTCGGCTCATAGTTGGGGCACTGTCTGCGGATGCATCGTCAGGTGAATCGCTGCCTGCACCAGACGCTCCCATGAGGTGCGCAAGAGGAGTTCCCTTTTCGATGTGATCGAGATACTCGATGATGCGCTCCTCGACGAATGCACTCATGCTTATATTGTGATCCTCACAGTACTTTTTTACCTTGTCGTATATCTCACCCTTGACCGATATGGATCTGCGTGACTGTTTTTTTGTACGGGCCATATTTCACCTCTCACAGGCTAGGGGAACATAGATATTTTCCGCCGGGAAGCAAGTCCTTAGTCGGATTCTGCATATTCCCGGAGTTCCTTCACCACTACATCTCTGTTTATGCCTGTCTCCAGGTGCGTCATCTTGAGCATGTCCAGGAAATCGACTATGAAGTCGTCAAACCCGCCTTCTTCACGTATTTTTGCTACAAGTCTACGTCCGGCATCGTCATCACCGGCCAGACTCTCGAGGAGTTTGTCGTCCATCTCTCCCTCGAAGTCCACAATCAGATGTTTGATGAGGTATTCGGCTAACTTCTGCACAGTCGTTCTCCTTCCTTAACTTATCGTTCGTGACTTTTAACACGGACGGTTTTTTACTACAATCCCTTTTATGCATCTTCCCAAGATCCTGGTCACCAGCCTTCATGACTTTCCTTCGGCTTCCCTAGAGGGAAGGATTCTAGGCGTCAGGATACGCCCTCTGTCGTTCATGGCGCAGGTCGACTTCTACTCCCTTCGTGACGAGCTCACGGGTCATACCGAACGCATAGACGCGTACTTCAGGGTATTTCGAGTCCCCAGCAGCTCCCCTTCTGTACTCCAGCGCATAGGAGCCCTTCAGCGGGCAGTGAAGAGGCAGCTAGAGAGCGAAGACTATGCCGTGATTCACATCAGATCACCGTGGGAGGTGCAGCCTATCTTGGATTACGACGAGTATATCGACTCAGTGGTGGTGTACGAGGTACCCCTGGTCCCATATGGCATATACGATGACGTATCGCTGCGAGGAGAGTACGACAAACTTCAGCACAGAGCGCTTCGCAGGGCTCAGGTCATCGTCGTCTCCAATGTCTACACGTATGAATACCTCAAGGAGGTGTACGGTTCCAAGGTACACTTCATTCCGGTGGGAGTACGCCTGGATTCCTTCGACCGTTACGGTCTGGCACCTCTTTACGACGTGGTGTGGAATGTGGACATAACCGATCCTGATCGCCTCGAGTTCATGCTGGAGGTATTTCGGAAGGCATCTGAGCTCAAGGATGATCTGAGTATCCTGATAACTGGCCGTTTTTCTCGTTTTTTTGATGAGATGCTTGTGGATAGGATACGCGCTCTCTCCTTGCGGGACGTGGTGAAGAGCATGAAGATCACCCGCGTGGAGCGCATGGGTTTCATGATTTCCATGGCAAAAGTAGGCATCCTAGAACCGCCGGCCGACGGACTCGCTCACGTATGGAGCGATACTTCGCTCAAGGCTTTCGAATATCTGGCCTCAGGGGTTCCGGCTCTGGTGCCGGATTGTCCGTTTATGGATATAAACCGTACCGGCCTGGCGGATCAGTACGATCCTCTCGACAGCGAAGGCACGGCTCAGCATCTCGTGTGGCTTTTGCACCACCGGGATGAGACGGCCTGGCGCGTGAAGAAAGCCTATGAATCCATCAGAACGGCGCACGATGCTGGACAGTCCCGCCGTAGTTTCATGGCCCTGTACAGGGACATCCTGGGCGGAGAGATGGAGATCGACGCCAGCGGACGGGATACGGTGCCTTCCTCCATAAGCTGGGAGATTCCCTTGGACGACGGTACTCCAATATCAGACATAGAGACCCTGGACATAAACCTGGACGATCTGAATTTCGAGGCAGACGCTCCTCTGTTCGCCCCTGGCAGCTGGACTGACAATGGCAATGACAGGAAACCCTGAGGAACTCGCTCCCAGGGCACGTCTGCTCCTGGCATTCAAGACGGCTCTCATCACTCTGCTAGTGGGTGGAGCTGCCTTTGCAGTATTCAGGGGAAGTGCACGCGATACTCTGTCCGGATCCATCACGGCCCTAATAATCACCGAGTATGTCCTTTGCCTCGGAGCTTACATCGTAATAAACAGGGCCAGCAGATTCCTCGGACTGTACTGGATGGTGTTCACTGCCGTGGATTTGGCGGTCACCACGGTTCTGCTTTTGCTCACGGGGGGCGTGGATTCCATATATACGGTCCTGTATCTCGTGGCCTTGCTCAGTGCGGCTTTCGTTCTCGATACGAGACTCACTGGAATATTCTGGCTTTCCTCACTTTTCCTTTATTTCATAGTGGTTTTCTTCTCATTTCAGGGGAAGGGCCCTGACAAACTGCCTTCTCTCATCATCAGGGCGGCTCTTTACGTCAGTGCTCTGTCCAGCGTAGGTTTTCTGTCCGTGAGCCTGGTAAGACGTCTTCAGGAGACCGAGCGTCTTGTCAAGGAGGGGCAGCGCCGTCTGTCCCGGATGGAGGTAAATCACCGCAGGGTACTGGAGGTCATGGGTGATCCGGTGATCATAGTCGACGGGCAACTCTCGGTGGCTGGATACAACGAAAGGGCTGAATCGTTCTTTGGAGAACAAATAGGGGAAGGTATAAATTTTGGTGACTTGATTCCCTGGTTCTCTGCAGATGGGCCACCTTTACAGCAAGGCACCATGACCAAAGGTGGAAGGCAGTATCACTTGGAGTTGGTATGTTCTCCCTATGAAGTCGCCGGCAGGGAGGGCAAGGTCATCGTCGTGCGTGATAGAACCGAACTGGTGGAGATGGAGCGGGAGATGGAGCGCAAGGAACGTATGGCGGCTATCGGGCGTCTGGCAAGCACTCTGGCCCATGAACTCCGTAATCCCATGGCTTCCATACGTGGCTCAATGGAACTGCTGTTCATGGTGGAAGAGCCGGATGAGCGGCACAGACTGCGTGACATAGTCTTCCGGGAGATAGACAGGCTGGATTCCCTGGTTTCGGATCTCCTGACCTATGCAAGGGAGAGGGATATTTCACCGACTGCACACGATCTGAGCCGTCTCGTCGATGAGACGTTCTTCCTTCTTCTCCAGGACCCCCTGACTTCGGGTAGAACGCTTACCACAGACGGGGAGAGTGTCCGGGCCATGGTGGATCCTGCGGCTTTCAGGCAAATACTCATGAACCTCGTACGTAACTCCCTGGAGGCGTGTTCCGAAAGTGCGGTACGGGTGAGCGTTTCCCTGGATGGCGACTGGGCCGTGGTCAGGGTGCATGATGATGGTCCGGGGATATCTCCTGAAATACTGGACAAGATATTCGAGCCGTTTTTTACCACACGGGAGAAGGGTACAGGCCTTGGACTGGCCGTGGTCAAGACTCTGATGGAAAGGATGGGAGGACGCATAACCCTCGAGGATTCAGAGCAGGGAGTCACCTGGCGGCTGGAGTTCGTTGCAGCGTCTGACCAGGTACATGATCGCACGGAGAAGAACGAATAAAAAAAGACCCGCACCTTTCTACCCACTGCCGTCAGGGGGGCAACGGTCAGGGGAACAGCTAAGGCACGGGCCTATCTTTGTGTTCGTCAATTATGTCTTCTCTGTTATATAGTTACATGAGCGCTTGGTGTCAATGCAAGTTTTGCTGCTACAATTTTCTTTCTTGTGATTGAGGTTTTTTGTCACTATCAATCACCGCCCGGAAGATCGGGTGCCTGGAGGTTTTGACATGGATAGAGCCGGACATGACATTCTCACGAGA
>JALWFW010000281.1 GCA_027013865.1 Polyangiaceae bacterium
GGCCTGCCGGCTCTTATAGACTCCGTATTCGGCAAGTGGTGGGTCCCCAACGGTATTCAGCCATCCTGGGTACTCGAGGGATTCGCCGTGTATTCGGAGTCCCGTTTTTCGACTGCTGGCCGTAACCGGGCTTCCATTTACGACATGTACATGCGCACTGCCACCCTTTACGGCAATCACCTGAAACTGTCGGACTTCTCCACATTCTACTATCCCAGGTATCCCCATGGGGCACTGGTATATCTGTATGGTTCGCGTTTCATAAAATATCTGGCCGAATCCCGTGACGAGCGTAACCTGGCCAACCTATCCCATGATTATGGCTCCAGAGCCATGCCATATGGTGTCGGCAAGGCAGTACGCAATACCTTTGGTGGGGAGATAATGGCCCTTTATGACCAGTTCATCGATCACATCAGTGAGAAATACCGTGATCAGATGGCCGCGGTTAGGGCACGGGGAGTACGGCGTGGCAAAGCACTTACATCCACTGGGGAATATACCTACTTCCCGGTATTCGATCCCGACTCACCGAACACCCTCCTATTCGTGGAGAACGACGGCGCTCATCCCACGGTCATAAAGCGCATGGTTTTGTCCGATGACGGGACTGCACTTGAGGTACGCACCCTGGTATCCCGTGTTCCCCAGGCTTCGCGACCTGCATGGACGGACAGCGGAGTTATGTTCTCACGCATAGAACTGGATGACATCTATTACTCGTTTTACGACCTGTATGAATTTCAGGGTAACAGGGTAAAACGTCTTACATCGGGTGCGAGGCTCTCGTCTCCGGCGTGGTGTCGCGGCAGTGTGGTGGCAGTCAAATCCACGGGGGCCACCACCTCCCTCGTCATGAAGCGGGCCGGCAGTAGGGTATGGAGGCCGCTGGTCCCCATGCGATTCATGGAGCGTGCCTCACTGCCTTCATGGAATTTAGCGTGTACGAAGGTGGTGTTTACGGCCTGGCGCAAGGGCGGCAAACAGGATATCGCCGTGGTGGATGTGCCCGTAAACGGCTCGCGTACGACTCCCCGGGTACACTGGCTCACGGATGACCGTGCCATAGATACGGATCCTGTCTTCTCTCCTGACGGCCACCATATCGTGTTCTCTTCCGACCGTACCGGGATTTTCAATATATACACCATATCCCTGGACACAGGGCATCTCAGGAAGTTGACCAACGTTCTCACTGGCGCTTTCAGCCCGGCAGTCTCACCTGATGGCAGGTATCTGGTTTACAGCCGTTATGGGGAGAGGGGCTACGATCTTTACGTCATGCCCTTCGACCCGGAAGCCGGAACCCGGATCTTGCAGGCAGAGGTACGTCCCGAAGCAGTGAAGATGCCGCCCATTCCAGGGATGAGGTCCCGGCCGTACGTCCCATTTCCTCGACCTCGCGGCTGGATGGTGGATGTTGGGGCAGCTGCTCAGGGCATGGCTGGTCTCTTGGTGACTGGTTTTGATGATTTGATGCACCATCAGTGGCAGGTGTCGGGTTTCGTCGATATGGATAACCCGAAAAATAACTCAATGTTTTCAAGTAGTTACGTGTATTCTGGCTGGTGGGTCCCCTTGGAGGTGGATGCCACTTATACGCGTCGCCCAAAGGAGTACGTACTGTGGGACGGTTGGTATCCTCTGAGATTCCCCTATACCAGGGACACCGTGAGCCTGCAGATGTCGTCGTTCTCTCCACTCTTGGCCAGGGTGTACGGCTCGTTGTACGGATATGCCTCACTGTCTTTGTGGGGTGCCTTCCCTCACACAGGAAGCGTAGTGGTGCCTCCCGATGCACCGCTTCCTGAGCCTCCGGAGAAGCATGTCACACCATCAGGAACAGCGGCAGTCTACTACATGAACGCCGATACCTCCTCTAACAGCATCCTATCCTGGGAGAACGGCACGACCGTGGCACTCGGAGTCATGGGTGGGGACGGCTATGTCATGGGATGGGCAGACTGGCGTCTAAGGAGACGCCTTGCCCCGTATACGGTGCTGGAGTTTCATGCAGGTAGCGGCATCGCCAGAGGGTGGGACGATGCCTTCGCTGCTGGGGGTCCCTCTCTTATGCTCAGGGCTCTTCCAAGGGTGGCACCGGCAGGGGTGAGCCTCTACGATTCCGTGGTGCACGGCTATCCTACTGCCATACAGACCGGTCCAGTGTACTGGGCTGCCGATGCTTCGGTGGTTTTCCCCATGGCCTGGATTTTGAGGGGTTTTGGTACCCTGCCATTTTACCTACATCGCATATGGGGAAAGGTGTATGTGGAGTCGGCCAGTGCGTTTACAGAGTTTCCTGCAGGCCGGATGCCCCTTGCCTCTGTAGGGGCAGAGTCGGTGCTGCAGGTGGTGGAGCTTTTTCAAATTCCTGTCTCCATTCATGCCGGAATGGCATGGCCTTTAACCGAGGGAGGCGGTTTTACCATGTACTGGACCTTGGGCACTCCAGACATAGGTATGTGAAGCTGCCTGATGTAATCACCTTTTGAAGAAAACAGGGGATAGAAGTCAGGGTTTTTGTAACCACCCGATATCATGTGGTTTTTAGATAATGTAAGACTGATTCTTCCTAAAATCATTGGATGTATGAGCGGTTTTGAATTGTTAGACTCAGTCAAACAAAATGCTTGTCATGTGTCCAGGTATGACTATTTTAAGAGTAGAAATGTTGAATTGGCTGCGTCATTGCAGCCGGGAGGATTCGAATGAGCGTATATCTGGATCACAATGCCACTACTCCAGTCAGGGAAGAGGTGCTGGAGACCATGCTTCCGTATCTCAGGACCTTTTTTGGCAACCCTTCCAGTGTTCACTCAGTTGGCAGACAGGTACGGCAGGCAATCGAAGAAGCACGAGCCACCGTGGCTTCAGGTCTTGGGGTCAGGGCACGGGATATCTACTTCACCTCAGGTGGAACCGAGGCCAATGTCATGGTGCTGATGGGTGCCACAGGAACCAAACAGGCCGAGCAGCGCAGACGTATAGTCATAAGTTCCGTAGAGCACCCGTCAGTGCTTCATTCTGCCAAGGAACTGGAGAAGCGTGGTTTTGAAGTCATTTCGCTGCCAGTCGACGAGAGGGGGGTGGTGAGTCTGGATCATGCCCGCCAGGCCATAGACGATAGAACACTGCTGGTTTCGGTGATGCTCGCCAACAACGAGACTGGTGTCATCCAACCGGTTGCCGAGATCTCGTCCATGGCCAGGGCTCACGGAGCGTGGATGCATTCGGATCTGGTCCAGGCTCTGGGGAAGATTCCGGTTGACGTGAAAGGGCTTGGCCTGGATATGGCCACTGTCTCCTCCCACAAGATATACGGGCCCAAGGCAGTGGGAGCGGTTTACGTCAGAGGCGGTATAAGGCTCAGACCGCTTCTGTATGGAGGCCACCAGGAGCACCGGGTAAGGCCCGGTACCGAGAATCCAGCCGGTATCATTGGGTTTGCCAGGGCCATGGAGCTCGTGCTCAGTGATATGGATCAGGGCGTCATGGACCGGGTGGAGGAGCTCAGGGATATGTTGGAGCAGGAGATACTGAAGCGGATTCCGCACATTAGGATCAATGGCGGTGGAGCGTCCAGAGTACCCAATACACTGAACGTGACCTTCGGCTTCGTGGAGGGTGAGGGGCTTGCCCTGATGCTCGATGCCCAGGCAATAGCGGTATCCACTGGCTCTGCCTGTAGTTCGGGGACGCTAGAACCCTCGCACGTCCTCATTGCCATGGGGATGCCGCATGAACTAGCCCACGGCTCCATACGGTTCTCCCTTGGGCGGATGAATACCAGTGAAGAAATCATGGAGACGGCACAGAAAGTGGCACGGGTGGTGGAGCAGCTGCGCAGCATGTCTCCACTTTACGAGGACTTCACCAAGTCAGGCATGGACTTTGGTAGCTACCTCGTGAAGGTCGGTTCTGATGACGAAAAAAGTGCGATGGAGGAATGAAATGGCAGGATTCGACTATAGCCCAAAAGTAATGGATTACTTCATGAACCCCAGGAACATGGGAGAACTGGAGGATGCTGACGGTGTCGGTACCGTTGGGAATCCCACCTGTGGTGATGTCATGCGGCTTTATCTGAAGATAGAGGACGGCACCATAGTGGATGCCAGATTCAAGACCTTCGGATGTGCTGCAGCCATTGCCACCAGTTCGATGGTCACGGAGATGGTGGTGGGCCGTACGATCTCTGAAGCCTTAGAGATCTCCAACAAGGCGGTTGCAGAGGCTCTCGACGGACTGCCTCCAGTGAAGATGCACTGTTCGGTGCTTGCGGAAGAGGCCCTGGTTGCGGCCATCGAGGACTACCACGAGCGCAGTGATGGACGTGATAAATGAGTATCTTGTATGAAATAATGGAAGCATCGTGGCAGCTTGCCCTTCAGATGGCTCCGTACCTAGCCCTAGGGTTCATGGTGGCAGGAGCTCTGCATGCGTTCCTGCCGGTGAGACTGGTGGCGAGGTATCTTGGAGGAGAGACTCCCGGTTCGGTGCTAAGGGCGGTCTTCGTGGGTATCCCGCTTCCTCTGTGTTCTTGTGGCGTCCTACCCGTGGCCGCCTCCCTGCGCAGGGCCGGAGCAGGGAAGGCCCCGACCCTCGCATTCCTGGTCACTACACCCGTAACTGGAGTTGATTCCATCATGGCGACCTTTGCTCTTCTGGGGCTGCCTTTCACGCTGCTAAGAATGGCAGCTTCCCTGATAATCGGCCTTGTGGTGGGCATCCTGGTTCCCGGCTGGGTATCTGTTTCTGATGACAGGGAGATTACGGAGAAACGTGAGACAGAGTCCTCTACGGATGAAGGCCCAGCCAGGGCCACTGGCCCTCTGAAGCGTGTGCGTATGATGCTGGAGCATGCCTTGTTCGATGTCATGGAGGGGCTGTCCGGGTCGCTCATTGGCGGTCTAGTCATAGCCGGACTCATCACCGTACTGCTGCCTCCGGAGACCGTGGAGCAGTATGTGGGAGGCGGGGTCTACGGAATACTGGCTGCCACGATAATTGGGATACCTCTTTATGTATGTGCTACAGGCTCCGTTCCCATAGCCGCGGTGATGATCCTGAAAGGATTCACTCCGGGGGCTGCATTGGCCTTTCTCATTGCCGGGCCAGCCACTAATGCAGTGGCCCTTGCCACAGTGAGGAAGATTCTGGGAAGCAAAGCCATGTTCCTGTATCTGGGAACCATATTTGCCGGTGCCGTAAGTTTTGGAATGGTAACTGACGCCGTGGGCATGATGCCTCTTACCGTTGAGGTGGCTGTCCATGGGAGCTCTGCCACCCATGCGTGGTGGAAGCCAGCCATCGCTGCACTGCTGTTTGGATGGGCTTTTGTGCTCTATGTCCGCAACAGTCGGATCGGACGGATGATTTCGACCTTTATTAATAAGATGGATCCATCGACCCACCACACACAAGGAGAGAACGACATGCAGTTACTGATTCAGGTTCCGGACATGAACTGTCCACACTGTAAGATGACCATAACCAAGGGGCTCGAGGAGATGGACGGGGTGATGCACATAGAAGTGGATCTGTCATCCAGAGTGGTGAAGGTAGATACGGATGACAGCGTGGAGCCCGATCAGATCCTCGATAAGATATCCTCCCTTGGTTATACCCCAGAGATTAATGCCAGGTGATCCCGGCAAGCCACCGGAGTTCTTTGATTCTAAGGCTCAGAAGACCTCCACCACTACTACGGTGATGTTGTCTTTGCCGCCGCGCATGTTGGCCAGCTCGATGAAGCGACCGGGAATGGCTGGCAGTGATCCGGTCATGCCGTTGAGGATTTCCTGGTCGTTACGGAAGTAGCCGTGAAGACCGTCGGTGCATAGCAGATACCGATCGCCGGGCATAACCTCAAAGTCGTAGGTATCCACCTGAACATAGTCATACTTGCCCACGGCACGCGTTATGACATTGCGTTTCTTGGACATCTTTGCCGCCTGCTCAGGGGTTATCATGCCACGTTTGAGCTGAAAGTTTATGTAGGAGTGATCTTCCGTGAGCTGGCTGACGCGTCCGCTGCGAAGGCGATACAGTCTGGAATCCCCAACGTGTCCCACCAAAAGGAGCTCGTCCAAGAACAGGGCAGCTGTCATGGTTGTGGCCATCCCCTTACCCTCTGTGTCCTCCTGCTGGGAGATTTGATAAACGTAGTAGCATGCCGACTGTATGCCAGCTTCCATCATGCGGGACAAATCCTTCAGTTTGAGTGGGTTGGGACTCCTTTTGTAATCCTCTATGAGGGTTTTGTGTCTGAGCACCCAATCCACCAGGGAATAGGTTCCTTCCTTGGAAGCCTCTTCACCTCTGCTTTCTCCACCCACACCATCGGCCACGATGTAAAGTCCCAGGGCATCGTCCCTGTAGAAGAAGTCTTCGTTGAGTTTACGTTTGCGTCCTACGTGTGTGTCTCCACTGGAGAAAAGCATGGTGTAATCTCAATGAACCGCAAGAGATGAAGTTCAATGAGATATGTTAGGCCTATGTTAGAAGATTGTCAAATGGTGAGTTGCCCGGTCAGTGAGCTCTTTGGGGAGTCCCAGTAGCCTGGCGATTGTGATGGCATCGCTTCCTTCATCGGATGCAAGGGGACGTACCGTATAATCCATGGACATACGTATCGCCTCTAGTGGACTGTGGAGTTTGGCGAGCCTACGGTAGCGTTCCAGGTCTATGCCTCCTATACGAAGGGCCGTGACGTGGGGCAGGGATGCAAGGGAATGCAGGTGTCCGGCGAACACAGTTAGGGAATTGCCGCGCTCCAGCACGTCGATTAGGGCACGGGTCATGGCGAGACCTTCTTCGTAGGACGTGGAACGTGCGAATTCATCGAGGAGCAGCATTCTTGGTTCCGGAGCTCCGAGAGCATCCTTCAGACGCATGATTTCAAGACCATATGACGATAGTCCCTGCTCTGTGCTGTCTTGTGCGGCCCCCACCCAGTGAAAGGAGTCGAAAAGGCGTGTGGTCATGGATTGGGCAGGAGGAAACATACCCATCTGAACCATGACCTGGAGATGTCCGAGGGTGCGCAGCATTACGGTCTTGCCTCCCATGTTAGAGCCCAGTACCACGGCAGTATTACGGTTTATGGTTACATCCAGTGGAACGTAGTCGGCTCCGGACTTCTCCACGATTTTCTGAATCCGGATGTGTCTGCCCTGGCGAATTTCCAGGTGTTCGGAGATGGTAGGTTCACAGTAGCCGTATTTCAGTGCGAAACGTGCCTGGGCAAGGGTGAGATCCACCTCTCCTGCCACTTCCAGGGCCTTTTCTATTCCATTCATGGCAGGGCTCAGGGCGTGTGCGATGAGCGACGTTCTCTGTGCCTCGATTTCGCGCACCTGCCTCATGGCCAGATCCCTCCGTGAGCGCAGCTCGCGTACGGACACCGGAGGGTGTTCCCGGAATCTCGTGAAAGCCGAACTGGAATCCACTTCCACGAGTCCCTCCACCTGGCGCAGGCGGTTTGTCTGATGGGTGTCTGAGCTGTCGACGACGATGTCCTGGGCAAACCTGTATGACGGGATACCCGTTTTTTCTGCTAGTGATTTCCTGAACTCTTTGAGCTTCTCCCTGAACTGTCCGTCGAGTTTGCGGGCCTCGTCTCTGGCTTGCCTGAGCTGCGGATCAGCGGAATCGTCCACCCTGAAGCCGTTCCTGGACATATGGGGACTCAGTATGTCTAGCGCAGGCTGTGGATTGAATCCTAGTTCCCAGGAGAGCTTTTCGGACACCAGGATCCTTTCGAGTTGTGTGAGTCCTTTCAGTATGGTTCCGATGGCTGCGAGTTCCACTGGCCCCCACG
>JALWFW010000282.1 GCA_027013865.1 Polyangiaceae bacterium
CCATAGCAGCAGGGCGACCTTCCGTTCCAGACCGCTGGAGAATCCTCCAAGACTACGGGCGCCTGTTATCCGGTGACACGGGACTATGACCGGAATGGGATTGGCCCTCAGCACGGAGGCCACAGCCCTAGGGTGCGTACCAATGATGGATGCCAGGTGACCATAGGTGAGCACCTGGCCGGGGTTGATGCCCATGATCACTTCACGTACACATTCCTCAGGGGGCGTCCTTGGTGGGCATAACACCATGGGAGGAGTCAGGAACACGCGATCAGCATAGGCATCGAACCACGATGCAACCGGGTCTGGGGGAGGTACACGGGGTGCATCATCATCGAACACGATGGCGACCACCATGTCTTCTTTCATGAGTATCCGTACGCGTCCTGCTGGTGTCCAGGCTCCGTATTCATCCAATGAGTGTCCCAACACTGCCACCTCTCAGTGCTTCGAGTAGTTCACCGGGCTGAAGGCCGTTCACTACGCGGGTCATGATGCCGCGGGTCGATGCAGCCAGCGCTTTTCTTACCTTGGAGGCGATTCCTCCAGTGACGTCATGAGTCAGCATCTCTGCATCGAAATCTTTCATGGTCCGTATGCGATCTAGGAGAATGGCTCCGTTTTTGTCCGGTGGCCGGTCATATACTCCAGGCTGATCGGTTACGTGAATCACGTATCTATATCCCAGTACCTGGGCGATGCTGTAGACGAGATCGTCTCCGGACAGTATGGCAGGGCCATCTTGTAGTATGACAGGGGTTCCATAAAGTAGGGGTACGAATCCATGTTCCACGATGGTGCGTGTGGTGTCTGCGATATGACGCTGCCAGTGGGCACCCAAGACCGAGGCCTGAAGAGGGTATACAGGGATTCCAGCGAAACGCAGGGCATCGGCTATCTCGCTGTTCAGCCTGTACTGCAGGGTTTGAAGCTCGCTCCAGGCAAGACGCAAAGTATCGTCAAGGGGCTGCCCTATGAGTCTGGCAGCCAGAGGGTGGCCAAAGGATCCTGCACCGTGAACGATGGCCACACTACCGTGAAACCTACCTATCTCCTGGGAGAGGCGTAGCACGATATCACGTCTTATGACTGGAACATCGCTGTTCTTCTCGGTGATGACAGAGCCTCCGAGTTTGATTACTACCCCGGTGATGAGGGCCATCTCCTCACTTTCAGGGCCATCATTCGTTATATCTGGGGCCTGACCAGGTTCACCCACCCAGCCTCCAGCGACTTCAAGTTCTGTATTTTGGGAAAATTCTTTGATTTCGATGAGATC
Organism: Polyangiaceae bacterium; assembly: GCA_027013865.1. Taxonomy (GTDB): domain Bacteria; phylum Myxococcota_A; class Polyangia; order HGW-17; family JALWFW01; genus JALWFW01. The sequence continues at coordinate 1,280 of JALWFW010000282.1, forward strand.
CACCAGGGGGATGTTTGCCAGGGCCGCACCGGTACTCAGTACGGTGTCTGCCTGCTGGGCCACTATGGCAGCAGGTGCCACGCCATTGTCCCGGAGTCTGAGAAGAGAATAGGCTCCAACAGTGGAACCTGTGGAACGCTCCATGAGTACTATCCGTCCTGCCACGCTGTGCCCTTTTTGCGGGTGTCGGTCCTGTATGATTTCGCCCGTTTTGGGATTTACGCCACCGAAGAATGAGAGCGGTTCCTCGATAAATAGTACTTCACCACGGGCCCTGCCCCAGACTACTGCTCTTCCCTGCATGTTTTTCACTCCTCGAGGATGGAGATGATCTCATCGCGGCTGAGAACATTTACCTCGTAACCTTTGGATCTCATGTAAAAAGCGGCTTTGAACGAATCCACGCCTATCCTCCTGATTCCTGACGGAAGACGGGCCACGGCTGCACATCCACCGGACAGACACATCTGGTGAGTGCAGGCAGCAGGTCCTCCGATCAGCGTTTTGATCCTTGAGGACATGGGTAATACCCTAAGATATTCGGGATGCGTATGTGGACATCCAATATATAGCAGGTCTGGCTCCTTATTGAAGTCCTTTTTATATTCGGTAAACACGGCTGCGAGATCCTGGGCGTTGACCACATGTCTTCGTGTGGGAATGCGTACCTGGTGAATCCGTGGAGTGACTCCCTCCATATGAAAGAGCACCGGGCCGCCGTATGTGGGCAGGGCAGAGGCCAGGGCCTGCAGTGACAGTGTATCAGGAACATCAGGGGCAATGATGTAGGGAATGGTATTGCCAAAGGTGCGTCCCAGCCATATCCCCAGGGCTCCCCATTGGAGGTGATCTTTCATTTCTGTATGAATCTCGATAGTTACGCCCGGCTGTCTGTTGCTATCCAGGTGCAGACCGCCGTATACGGTGAAACCCAAGAGAGCGGCAGCCACTGCCGACGGGCCTGATTCCTTACTGGTGTATACCCCGAGCACGGAATTGGCGTAGGTCACTGCAGAAGATTCAGCCCAGGCGACGTGGGCCCCCTCGGAGGGAGCGTATCCATAAAAATACGGTGCACATGTCATAACTGGATCTGCCCCCAGACTCACCAGTGCATCGATGGCCCTTTTTTGAAGGACTATGTGTTCTTCCCGTGCCCATGGAGGCGGAGAGAAGGGAGAAAACGCAGCAGGATTTATGGTTGCTGGCACACGGAACTTACTGTTGTCCGACGC
>JALWFW010000283.1 GCA_027013865.1 Polyangiaceae bacterium
GCAGGCACCATAACGTGCAACTACGACGGCAAACACAAACGCCGGACCATCATAGGCGAGCGGGTCTTCATAGGTTCGGACTCCCAGCTAGTGGCTCCCGTCACCGTGGAGCACGACGCCTACGTGGGAAGCGGCACCACGGTTCTCGAGGACGTCCCGCCCTACGCCCTTGCCATAAATCCCAGGAAACAGCGCAACATCGAAGACTGGGCCAAAAAACGCGGCCAGGAAGACTGACCCGGGACACGGGACAGGACAGCCGACACATCAAAGGAGGTCATCATGAAGTTCGCAACAGCCATAAACTGCATGGACGGAAGGACCCAGCTCCCCGTAAACGAATGGGTACGGGAGAGGACCGGAGCCCTTTACGTGGACACCATAACCGAACCGGGGCCCAACGGCATACTAGCCCGCCAGGACGACTCTGCCACCGTACGGTCCATACTTAAAAGGGTGGACATCTCCGTGCACAAACACGGATCGCGCTTCATCGCGGTGGTGGGACATCACGACTGTGCCGGAAATCCGGGTGAAAGGGACAAACAGGACGACGAGACCATGCGTGCGGTATCGTTCCTCAAACAGCGCTATCCCGAATGCGATGTCGTGGGAGTGTACGTGGACTCGTCGTGGACCGTGCAACCCCTGGACTGACCCCCCATAACCATCGTTCGGGTTTTCACGTCATGGGATTACACAACATGCTAATCGTGTAACATATTGAAATTATTCATCTTCCATAAGAAGATCACCCGCATTCTCGTGGGCGGTGCCGTCTGAGGTCATCTCCTCCAGGGGCGGAGGCTGAGGAGCCGTACCCTCCATGAAGTACTCGGTGATGGCCCCCGGAGTACCGGGACGCACTGCCTGACCAGTGGTAGGATCTATGAGCTGGGTGACTATTCCCGGAACCATGGGGAACCAGTCGTCCTTCTTGCCTGCCATGGCTGTCTTCATCACGTCCATGAAAATGGGCAGGGCACCACTACCTCCGGTTATCCTGCGACCCATGGGCTTGCCGTCATCGAACCCTACCCACACCACACATATGAAATGGCGGTTGTAGCCGGCGAACCACGCGTCACGCGAATGGTTCGTGGTGCCGGTCTTGCCCGCCACCTTGAAGGGCAGCTTCCGGGCCCTGCGTGCCGTACCATTCTCCACCACCGATCGCATGAGGGATATCATGAGCCACGCTGCCTGCTGAGAGATGACTCTCCTACCCTCTTTGGGAACCACTGTCCTACCTCCCACGGACTTCACCATGTATGGTTTCCTTGCCACACCAAGCAGGGGGAATATGGTATACGCACCCGCGAGTTCAAAAGGCTTCACTCCCGAAGAGCCCAGGGCTATGCTCAGATCCTCTGCAAGGGGCGTGGAGATCCCAGCTGCATGTGCCAGCTGGACTATGCGTTTGGGCCCAACGGCGCTGGCCAACTGCACTGCAATGGAATTGAGGGATTTCATGAGTCCCACCCTCAGACGCACCGGCCCCAGATACCTAGAATAGGACTTGGGTACCCACTTACCGTGTACCGTGGGGGCATCGTTGATGATGGTCGCGGGGGTAAACTTCTTCGACTCCAGGGCCAGGGCATACACGAAGGGTTTGAAGGTGGAGCCTGGCTGACGAAGAGATCGGGTGGCCCTGTCGAACATACCGGGCTGGGGCTCATATCCTCCGGCCAGGGCCAGCACGCTGGCATCGGGAAGTCCTAGGAGAACCACCGCGCCCTGGGGGCCTAGCTCGAGGGCAAGGGCATGAGGGGCATCAGGATTTCCGGTCTTACCGGGAATCTCACGCACCCTCAGGGCAAGTGTGGGAGCGATCACGGGCAATTTATGCTTCCTGCGCATGCGTCGCCACCTGCGCCAGGACTTCGGGACCTTGTCGACCCAGTCGTACCCCTTGGGGTAATAGCGGTCCCAGCCCTCAAGCACCACCCCGCGTTCTCCTCCCGGAAGATCCACCACCACCTGACCGCTGCGCCTGCAGCACACCCGGCCCAGCATGATGCCACCACTCAGTTTCCTTGGTTTTGGTATGCGGGATAGTACCGTAACCCTCAGTCTCCTGTCAACACGGCGTAGCCCCTTCTGAAGGGCTCTGCGCACTGTCTTCTGGAGATCCAGATCGATGGTCGTGATGATGTCCTTGCCAGCGAACCTGTCCAACGGATACAGTTTTTCGACATACTGAACTACCTCGGGAGCAATCCGTCTTCCCTCCGTCCCATGAGGAACTGAGGGAAGAGGTGCCTTAAGAGCTGCCATGAGCTCGTCTCCCGTGATGAACCCGTGCTCGTGCATGCGCCGCAGTACGTATTCCCGACGTTTTTTCGCCCTGTCGGGATGCTTGAAGGGAGACAGAAGCTCCGGACCCTGGACAAGACCAGCCAGTAAAGCCGCCTGGGGCAAAGTGAGTTCCCATACGTGCCGGCCAAAGTAATACTGGGCAGCCTCTTCCATGCCGTAACGGCCGTGGCCCAGATAAACCTGGTTGAGGTACAGTTCCAAGATACGTTCCTTGGATAGCTCGTTCTCCAGCCTGCGGGCCAGGATGACCTCCTGTATCTTCCTCCTGAGGGTCTTTTTCGGGGTAAGAAGAAGGTTTTTCACCACCTGCTGGGTTATGGTGGAGCCTCCCTGACGCATGTGTCCTGCTCTGAGGTTTATGATGAAGGCCCTGAGCATGCCCAGAAGGTCGATGCCCTGATGTCTGAAGAAATGAGCGTCCTCTGCAGCGAGCACGGCATGAATCAGCACTTTGGGATAACGGCCGAAGGGTACTGCCGTTCTCTTGTAGCGGCCCAACTTGTCGAGGACGCGCCCAGAGGAATCCCTGATGGTCTCACACTGCTCTGGCACATAGGTGCGCAGGGTCTCGACACGGGGCATATACGGATCGTTGGAATAGTACCAAAATGCACCGGCGAGAGCGGCAACCGAGACAGCCGACACTGCAAGCCCCATAACAATCAGCCATCCCACGAGCCTTCCCACCCCTCCAGAGGACTTCCGGGCAACCTTTTTCTTTGAGTTTTTCCTGCTCATCGTTAAAATCTCCGTCCATGGTCATCTGCAGTGCCCTGTAGCGGCATCTGCGGCTGAACCGCCATCCTGCCATTACTGCACACTGGCATCCGGAGCCGCTTGTGGCTGCCGCGATGTCCGTCCGCAAACGGGTGGAGGTATGACATGAGCGACTGCATCTTTTGCAAGATAGTAAACGGAGAGATACCGGCGGACAAGGTGTACGAAACCAAAAATGTCCTGGTATTCAAGGATATCAACCCTGTAGCTCCGGTTCATTATCTCATTATTCCCAAGGAACACATCGTTTCCTTATCAGAATCGGACGAAAACCACAAGGAACTGCTGGCAGAGATGCTTCTGACGGCATCAAAACTGGGCAAGGACGTTCCTGAACTGGAAAACAACTACAGGCTGGTGATCAGTACGGGCCCCAAGGCCGGTCAGGTGGTGATGCACATGCATTTCCATCTCATCGGTGGCCGGGAACTTGGCTGGCCTCCTGGATGACTCCCGGTATATAGTTACGCACATATGGACGTACGGCACCCGCCTACCGGGACTTGAGCGGGTTCACTCGTGAGGTGACGGATATGAGACTGAAGACACTGATGGCGCTGACGGCAGGGCTTACGATACTCACTCCCAGCGTTCAAGCGCATGAGGAGACACAGGTGGCATCATCGCCCTTCATGTGGAACGTCAAGCGCGACTATCCATTTGGGATACGCTTCAGCGCCGGATACGGATACGACTCCTATTCAGCTGCCCTCAACAAGGAATATCAGGGAGACGGCAAACTGGCCATCGTCCGTGATCTCAAGTATCACCGGACTACCCAGAAACTGAACCTGAGAATGGACATGGGATTCGAAGGATTCACCCTGTTCGCCCAGGTTCCCATCGTGCTCTCCCAGCAAGGGGAATACAGATTCCAGTCGGGTAGCCTCTACCCGGGCTACAGCGGCTACGATGCCTGCATGGCTCAGTATCCCAATGAGCCATGGCGCTGCTATCCAGACGGCGTCAATGCCGCGAACTCCCGCACCGTCCAGGAAGGCATCGCCGGAGGCCTGGGCTTTTCGGACTCTCCTGCTCCGGGCGAATCCGGACGGAGAAGCCTGTTCAAAGGGCCCAAACGTCAGGGACTCGATCAGATTTTTGTGGGTCTTCGCTTCCAGGTCCCGGTTTTCAACGAATATCTGGATCCCTCCAAACCAAATTGGGTGATGACCTTCAAGTTCGGACTTCCCGCACCCGGTTCCAAGATCATGGACTTCAAACGCAACGCATCCGGTGTAGTGGAATGCGGCGGAGGTCCTTGCACTGATCCAGCTAGCCAGCGTCCTGATCTCAACTCTGGAGTAGGTCGTGGAATCTACGACTTCACTTTTTCGACCACGTTCTCCAAGAAAAATAGCCTTACCGATTCATTCTTCCACGTCTACTTCACGTATCCCTTCGCCTACACCAGCGATTCCCTGTACTCGGACCGCTATGACTTCAGTTCCGACTGGGGAATGAACTCTCCTAAGGCCCCTGCAAGGGCAGGAATGCGCTTTGGCACAGACATCCTCCTCTACCAGAACGACGAGGATCAAGTACAGATCAACCTGTTGCTGTCCGGACGCATGGACGTCATCTTCGAGGGACGGGACTATTCAGAAGCATACGAGCTTCTGGCAGGCTCCCCTGTGCTCAACTTTTCATGTTCGGGAGACAACGCCACCACTACCCTCGACCATCTGTGCAACGGTAAAACCATGAACATCATGTATTACCCAGGTATCACCACCGTAGAAAACCATGCTATCCTTGGGGCCACCGTGGGACTTAACATGCGGCTGTCCTCCCACTTCTATATCCAGGGTAATTACAGCCTCAGGCATGTGACCGAACACTTCGTCACATATGAGGACGCCGGTGAGGACAACCCAGATACACCCGGAGGCACCCCCGGACTGGTGGATCTCGAGACCAACGAGATGAATCCTTACTATCGTCCAGTCATAGATCAGGTAGGCCACCGCTACAGAGTTCAGGAGGGTCTGTGGCAGTCACTGTACCTGTCCTTCTCTGTCATCTACTGATATTCCACAGCCATCCATATCAAACCGGCAAGGCGCTTCAACACCCAAACGGTCCACGGGACGCGTATGGCTTGTAACCTATTGATATCAAAGAACTTTTTATCAAGGATAAGACATGACGAAAAATCTGAGACTCTTCATGGCAGTACGGCTTCCGGAGCACCTGCATGAGACCATCCGGAAAAGACAGCATTCCCTTGCATCCATACTCGGCCATAAGAAGATAAGATGGGTTCCTGCTGGCAATCACCACGTGACTATACTGTTTCTCGGCAGCGTTCCCATGGCCAACCTGGACACGGTCACCGGCCGTATGGAAGAAACTGTTGCCCATTTTGCTCCGGTACATCTTGTGCTCGGGAATGAAGGCTGGTTTGCAGGACGTGGACAGGTGCGGGTCATATTCCGGGGCCTGGACGGAGACGTGGATAGACTGGCAGAGATCTCAGGAGTCCTGAGGCGCTCCTTCGAAGATATGATCGCCCCGGATCCGAAGCGCTTCAAGGCCCACATCACCCTAGGACGCGTAAGACGGGGCTCCGTGCTTACCACAGACAGACTTCGAGGAGCCCTAGAAGAGCTTGGTGCCCCGGAACCGGTGCCCTGGACGGCCGACACCATCGTGCTCTATTCATCGCAGCTTCAGCCAGGAGGGCCGGTATACTCCCCTGTTCATGAGATCATCCTGAAATAAATGGAAGACGATTACACCGAAAGTCTGTACGGAAGCTTCTTGCGCAGCACATTGGCTGCCACCAGGACGGGATCCCAAACTGGAGAGAACGGCGGAGCATAGGCGAGGTCCAAATTGGCCACGTCGTGCACCGTGTAACTGCCGTAAAGAGCCGCCGCCAGTATGTCTATCCGCTTAGACACGCCTTCTCCACCTACCATCTGGGCACCTATGAGTCTGGCATCGGACGTGTCCCCGGCCATCCATATGCGTATGGGCTTCGCTCCGTGATAGGAATGGGCGCGGGTACGGCCATCGATGTGGGCAGCAGCATAACTGAAGCCCAACTCGTTCATGGCTGCGCGACCCAGGCCGGTCATAGCCACCTCCAGACCAAATACCTTGAACACCGACGTTCCCACTATCCCGGTGAATCTCTCCTGAAATCCAGCAGCATTGGCACCCGAGATGCGCCCCTGCTTGTTGGAAGTCGTTCCCAGAGGAACGAATTCCTGGCGTCCAGTGATACGGTGGTAATGAGTGGCACAGTCTCCAGCAGCAAACATGCGGGGCACTGAAGTGCGGAGATACTCATCGACGAGTACGGCCCCACGGGCTCCAAGCTCTGCACCGGCCTGGGCCGCGAGGGAGGCATTGGGCTTGACTCCCACTGCCACGAGGACCAAGTCTGCAGGATACTGTCCCCTGTCCGTTCTTACCGCTTTGACCACCGACTGTGAATCAAGAACTATCTCGGTGACGGACTCGCCGGTCTTCACCGTAACCTCATTACGCGCCAGCTCCTCCTCTATCTTCTCCCTTATTTCCGGTTCCAAGCCTGGCACTATGTGGGGCATCTTTTCGATGACCGTCACGTCCATACCCAGCGTCCTGAAGGTCTCCGAAAACTCCATGCCTATGTATCCGCCACCCACGATGACAGCCCTATGCGGAGAATTCACCTTTATGTAATGTTTCATGAGACGGGCATCGTGAAGGGTACGTACCGTAAAGACACCCTTGCCGTCGCGGCCCGGCCACGGTGGCATGACAGCACTGGCCCCTGTTCCATACACCAAGGTATCGTAACCCAGTACCACCTCGCGATCATTGACCAGATCGTGAACGTAAACCTCCCGGGCTTCGGGATCTATGCGCATGGCACGATGCATGAGCCGTACGTCCAGCCCCCTTTTCTCCCTGAACTGCTGAGCCGTGAGAACCACCAGAGACTCGGGGTCTTTCTCAATATCCTCCACGTTGTAGGGAATACCGCAGGAACCGTAACTGACGTCCCCTGTAGCCTCCAGTACCACTACCTCGAGATCCTTACGCCTGCGTTTGGCCTGGCTCGCAGCACTCATGCCTGCAGCCACTCCGCCTATCACCACCACGCGTTTTATATCATCAGCCTTGACATTCCAGTTGAAACCGGACATGTGTCACCTCCTGACAGATTCATCTAATAGACCAATGAACCGATGTTGTCCAACAGGGCAGTATCGGTTATCGTGACCTGGCACTCAAAACCATGACACACGACGCTCATTCTATGAAGATCACGGTACAGTCCACGCATCTGGACCGTTTCGGCCACGTGAACAACGCCCGGTTCCTGGAATTCTTCGAATGGGCCAGGTGGCACTGGGCCGAACGGACGGGCTGGGATTTCGAGGATCTCATGGCCCAGGGCCTCGATCCAGCAGTGGTGCGCATCGAGATAGACTACCGCACTCAACTGTTCTTCAGGGACGTGGTGGAGATTCATACACGTGTGGAGCAGGTAAAAAACCGCAGCTTCGTGCTCCGTCAGGTCATGACCCGTGGCGAGCAGACCGTAGCCGAGGCGAACGTGGTGGTGGTTTTGGTAAATTCCCGCACAGGTCATAGTGCCGAGCTACCCACGCATCTCAGGGAAATCCTTGAAAACTTACGGAAAATCGCCTAAATGCACTTTTTTGCCGTGCCCATGACCGAGCTTGTCCTAAGCGGTAACTTCCAGTCCGAGGTGTCTACATGAAAGTTCTCATCATAGGTGCCGGAGAGGTAGGCTACACAACTGCCCAGCGCCTCGCCGGAGAAGGTCACGACGTCGTTGTCATAGAAGCGGACGAGTCTCGCGCCCACCGAGTTGGAGAAGAACTCGACGTACAGGTCATTTCCGGGTCCGGTTCCGATCCGGAAGTACTGAAACAGGCAGGCCTGTCAGCCACGGATCTGGTAATTGCCGTAACCAACCGAGACGAGGTGAACCTGGTGAGCTGTACCATTGCCAAGGCATACGGTCCTCAGGACATGAAGACCGTGGCCCGTGTCCGCCTGGTTCCCCTGGCCTCTGACACCAAAGTGGCCCGGCAGTTCGGAATAGACCTGGTCATAAATCCAGAACGCTCTGCTGCCCAACGAATCCTCGATGCCGTCTCCTACCCCGGTGTGTCGGAACTGGTCAGATTCTCTGGCGGACGTCTGGTGGTGGCAGGCATCCATCTAGACAGGGATCTGCCGTATCTGGGGCACACCCTGCAGGAACTCGGCAAAAATTTGCATATCTCGGCTCTCATCGGTGCTGCAGTCAAAAACGGGGAAGTAATCATTCCCCGGGGAGACTACGTCCTTGAAAAGGACACCCTCCTTTATGTCATAACTACCCCCGAACAACTCGCCCCGGCAGTTCAATTCCTGCTTCCCGACGAGAAACGGGTCAACTACGCGGCTGTGGCAGGAGGTTCATACCTTGCATCCTATCTTTGTGCACGCATGGCCGAACAAAACATCAGAGTGAAACTCATCGAAAACGATCGCCGAAGGGCCTTCGAGATGGCCAATTCCATGCCTGGAGTTCTGGTACTTCACGGTGATCCCATGGATATGGATCTCTTCGAGGAGGAGGGTCTCGACTCATCCGATATTTTCATCGCTGCCACGCCGTCGGACGAGACCAATGTCTTAAGCGCGCTGCTGGCAGTCAGGGCAGGTGTGGATTCCAGCGCGGTTCTCATACGCAACCACAACCTAGCCATGAACGTATCACGCATGGATTCCATCGACGTCATCCTCAATCCTCGCCACGCAGCAGTGGATGCCGTGCTCCAATTCGTACGTCGGGGCCGGGTGCATCAGGTCACCTCCTTCCCCAGGGCGGAAAACGCCGAACTCATGGAGGTAGAAGTCCTCGATTCTTCCAAGATCGCAGGAAAACCCCTCAGGGACTGCAACTTGCCGGAGGGCGTACTCATCGGCGCCATCATTCGTGACGATGAAGTGATCATACCACGTGGGAACGATGTGCTTCGTCCCAACGACAGGGTTCTCATAATCACCCTTCATCATGCGATACCCCAGGTGGAGATGCTAATAAGGGAGGGCATGTGACATGCCTGTGGCTCCGGTACTGTCGATTCTCGGTATCCTGGTTGCGGCCATGGGTGTGCTCATGCTGCTCCCGGCGGGTTTGGCTCTTTACTACGGCGAGGAGGATTTGTTCGCCCACCTTGCAGCCTCCTTACTCACCACGGCTCTGGGAGCCCTGCTCCACATCCTATCCAAAAGCCGTTCATCCGAGCGTCTGCATCACAAACAGGCCTTCGCCATCGTGGCGTTGGGCTGGTTCGCCGCGGGTTTTGCAGGCGGAGTGCCCTACTACTTCTATGCTCACCTACCCAGGCCTTTTTTCGCAGACGCTCCCGGAGCACTGCCTGTCCCCCAGTGTCCGCGAAATGACGCCAACCCAGCATCGGACTTCTGCTCCTACGTGGACTGCGTGTTCGAGTCCACCAGCGGATTCACCACCACGGGAGCCACCATTGTCGTCTCAGGCCTCTGGAAGACCCCGGAAAAACGCGAAGGCCTGCCACACGGTATTCTTTTTTGGAGGGCTCTGACCCACTGGCTCGGAGGCATGGGCATAGTGCTCTTGGGGCTTGCCGTCTTTCCCCTTCTTGGAGTGGGAGGCATGGATCTGTACAGGGCCGAGGTGCCGGGTCCCACGTCCGACAAACTCACTCCCCGCGTCACCGAGACCGCAAAATTGCTGTGGGGGCTTTACGCTGCCCTCACCCTGGCGGAAGTGGTACTCCTGCTGCCGCGTATGGACCTGTTCCAGGCCACCACCCACGCCTTTGCCACCATGGCCACCGGAGGGTTCTCCACCCTGGGAGAGAGTGTCGGTGGATTCCACGACCCCTACGTGGAATATGTGGTCACCCTATTCATGTTCCTGGCCGGAGCGAACTTCGCCCTGCATTACCTGGCGTTCGTCAGACTGCGGTTCAGCGTATTCGTAAAAAACTCAGAATTCGTGACTTACACCCTCATCATACTGGCCAGCAGCATCATCGCGGCCATCAGTCTCACGGGATACAGCGGATGGGACGCCGAGGAGGCCTTCCGCAAGGCCGTCTTCCAGGTGACCTCCATCGTCACCACCACTGGTTTCGTGTCCACTGACTTTGAAAAATGGCTTGCCCCCGCTTCCACCGTATCTCTGGCTGGCTTCATCCTGCTAGTGGTTATGTTCATCGGCGGTTCAGCCGGTTCCACGGGTGGTGGACCCAAGGTCTCACGCTATATCCTCATGGCCAAGGCTGCATGGCGTGAACTGCTATTGCTCATCCATCCCAAGGCGGCCCTTTCGGTGAGGTACGAGGGACGTCCAGTACGCGAGAGCATCATCCGCGCCACCGTGGGATTCTTCTTCCTGTACTTCCTTGCCTTTGCAGTGGGCAGCATGGTGGTTGCAGCCTACGGTTACGATCAGATCACCTCCATCACCACTTCCATCGCCACACTGGGCAACATCGGCCCCGGATACGGTAACGTGGGAGCTATGGACAACTACTCCCACTTCCCGGCCGTGGTGAAGAGCATCCTCATAGTACTCATGATTATGGGACGACTGGAGGTCTATACAGTTCTGGTGCTCTTGGTTCCTGAATTCTGGCGCAGGTGAGACGTAACCTGACCAGTATCGACCCATATTAATCACGGGACAAGGGCAACGCCACGTGTCATACTGACTGCAGATATCATTCATTGAGAGGTGTCATCATGAAACGACTCTTCATACTTTCCATTATCCTGATGGCAGCTGCGGCAGGCTGCGGTTTCATAAGCGAAGACGTCACAGCGACGTCCTTCATGCTGCCTGAAAAGGAATTCCGCATCGACACGGCAGATCTGGGGGTTGATCAGATTGGTGGAGACACCATCCCCTCCATAGAATGCCCCGCCAACGAGTGTCCATCCGGAGATGCCTTTTACTGCGACGAGGACGAGAACCTGTGCGCTGCAAAGGGAACCTATGCCCTCACCGCCACATTGCATCTGGCCGATGAGGTGCCGGAACTCGCCAGCATAGGCGACAGCAGACTCGTGGACGTGAAATTCGACTACATCCAGATGAACGTCACCGAAAATACCCTTAACTTCGATTTACCAGACCTCGACATCTACGCCGGTCCCCAGACCATTCCGAATCTCCTCGACGATAACGGCAACATAGTATCCGGTGTACACAAGGTTGGTGTCCTGCGCTCCATACCCGCCGGGATTACCGGCACCTTCGATATCCAGCTCTCTGAGGAAGGTAGGAAAGTAATGTCAGACTACGTGTCTATCCCTTCCAAACCCTTCAACGTCTATGTTCTTGGCAGGGTGCAATTTCACGCAGGTGACAACGTTCCTCAGGGGGCCATAGTACTCACCATACACTCCATGGTCACGGCACAGTTCTCCTCCATGTGATCATCCCCCACACCAAGACACATTCATAAAAAAGTCAATAATTTCAAATAGTTACGACGAGATTACTTAAGAACGTGTTCAGGGAATCCGACACACGACGTGTCACTCGTCAAGACTGTGGAGATGAGAAACCAACTGAGAATGCTGTCCCTTGGCCGCGGCAAGGAAAACCCGGTCCACGGGACGGCCGTCGAAATACTCTGCCGGATCAAAGGGATTTCCATCGAGATCCCGTATGTCTCCACCGGCAGCCTTCAAGATTGCCAGCCCTGGAGCCACGTCCCACAGATGTACCCTGCCAAGAAGGGATCCCCAAGCTGCCCCGCGGGCCACATAGGCTATGTGAGCCACCGAAGAACCCATGGATCTTATCTTGCCCGGGAAATCCGAGCGGAAGTCGTGGTGAAAACGTGAATAGGTAAGAAGAACAGACTCGTTGTCCAACTGGTCGTCCACACGGGCCTCTATTGGCTTCCCGTTGAGTTCGGCCTTCGAACCCATACCTGCATAGAGCTCGTCTGTCACGGGCATATAAAAGACCCCTAGTTTGAGCTCTCCGTCATGAAACACGGATATGGCCACACCCCATACTGGGAATCCCGATGAAAATGCTGCCGTGCCGTCTACGGGATCCACCACCCAGAGAAACTCGGCATTGGAGACGTCATACGAGCTCTGCTCCTCTCCCATGAATCTGTGATACGGATAACGCTCCTTGATGCGTTTCTCCAGAAAGGCCTGCACAGCCAGATCCGCTTCGGTAACCAAGGACATGTCATACTTCACCGACGGATCCGTCCTGCCGTAGTACTCGAGGGCCACCTTGCCCCCTTGTCTGGCTATATCCTTGGCAAACTCGTAAATCTGTCTCCACTCTGCGTCACCTGGACTCATAGGCATGATAAACTTCCTCCCTGCTGTAACGTGTACTGTGACTGTAATGTCGAGATTCGCTTATGGAATGCGGCACAAAAGATACGGTGCTCATCTATGCCGCTGTCAGGATTTCGGAAGCCCCTGCTTCCTGATGATTTCGCGAATGATAACCTCACTGAGCTGTGGCACGACTTCCCATGCTATACGCTCTATGACCTCGCGGCTGAGATTGGCAATGGCCTCGTATTCCGGGCCTTTTTGTGCTGCCTGCTTCACCACCTCTTCAACAGCGGATGATGCCACCGACGACGCGGATACAGGAGACTGAGACTCTACGGGCTCCGTACGTGCCGTGACTTCGCTCTTCTCCTCGGCTGCCGGCTGTGGAACTCCTGGGGCCGGCTCCTTCTTGGGCTCGGGAGTATCACCAAGACCAGGGAATCCCTGACCCGGTACCGGTGGCGGGCCACTGTACAGCATGGTCTGAGCCCTGGCACGACCTGCCGGAATCCTGTGTGATGCCGGTTTGACCGTCTTCTCGGGTGTTTTGGGTTCAGCAGGAGCGTTCTTGGAGAATATGGTGAAATCGATGGCCGGTGCAGCTTCCTCGGGAGGTTCCGCCTCTATGACGAGGACTTCCTCTTCCTCCTGGCTCTGCGGCCGAGGAGGGGTAACTGCTGGGACTTCTTCCTCTTTTTTGAGAGTCTTTCTGTTTTTGAGCGGGAGGACGGCAGCTTTCTTAGGTGATGCAGTGCTGACAGCTTTCTCTTCCTTCACGGGAGCAGCAGAAGACGGTGCCGCAGGGGCGGCCGGTGCCTTTTTGGGGTGCTCAGGCTCTGGAGAAGATGGTTTGGGGGCCACAGGTTCCGGGCTAGCGGGTTCCTGTATAGGGGCCACGGGCATTGCTGCCACTTCTTCCACCCTCGCAATCATGTTTTCAGTAAGGAAGGGCTTGGCGATATAGGCATGACACGTGTCCTTTCGGGACTCATCGAACTGCGAATGAATGGAATGCATCGCCAGAATACGCAGACCATCGTTCGTGGTACGCAGCTCCTTGAGGGTATCGTAACCTGCAGGTAGAATACCCATGTCCACTATCAGCATATCGGGCTTCGCACCTGACAGGGCAGATACCATCTCGTCATACGACGAGGCAAAGGTCAGTTCGAAATCTTCCTTTGCCATGAACGTCAGTTCAATAGCCTTTCTTATGGTCTTACTGTCATCTGCTACTAGCACTCTGGTGGCCATACCCAATCCTCTACTACAGACCTTAGACCGTATCAAAAATACCAAAGAGTTGCAAGGAAGTGGATAATTAAAAAAAGTCTTTCATTCAAAGAAGTTATATGTTGCAAACCGTCGGCACCCATTGATTCGTACTGTACGGAGGATCCCACTGTAACCGAGTAACCGTCAGATTGGCTCTCTACTTGTATGCAGGCAATGGTTAGGCTATCTTCCTAGGATGATGGCCAAACATCGTTACACCTCACTGGCTGGAATCCTCTCTTCTATGATTGAGAAACGCTTTCCGCGTTGGCTCAAGGAGGAAATGCTCTTAGTGCCGGTCAGGGAGGCATGGCAGAGGCTTCCCCACGCACTCAGAGCCGGCTGCGCACCAGTTGCCATGAGGGGCAGGACTCTCATTGTAGGCGTGGATGGAGCTCCCCGTATGACGGAGATGTCCTTTCACCGGGCAAAAATCATAAGACTGCTTGCCAGCATGGGCTTCGTCTTCGAGGACATCAAGTTCAGACCAGTATCACCTAACCGACTGCCCTCCTCTTCCGTCTCCAGTAATCCACAACCTGTACAAAGTCCCACTCTCCGCCAGAACGATCGGACTGCTGCGCAGCCTCCGGACACGGGACTCGAGGAACTGACGAGACGACTCATGAGCAAGGTACGACAGTCATCCTCCACGGTACACGGAAATGGAGGAACAGCACAGTCGGGCACGAAAGGCAGAGAATACCATGACTGAATTCATATGGATGGACGGAAAGTATACCTCCGAAATCAATATCCCCCCAATTCCGGATACCATGGTGCCGCGCTTCCGTACAGCCCTTGCCATTGGGCCCACCGCCGCGCACCTCACGGCCGGTCTCTCGCCCGTGGAGTACGCCAGCAATCTGGATCTCTCCTACCCTGACGATTCCTTCGACCTGATAGTGGCCGGCGATTTCTGTGAGGTCCCGCCTTCTTATGCCCACAGCAGTCTGTCTCCTGGTTCAGGAGCCGAGGCAATGCGTCAGGTCGCCAGACTTCTGGCACCCGGCGGGGTTGCATTTCTCCATGTATGGCACCCGGCTCTATACGCAGTGGTCCACCATGCTCAGGTACTGGGTTCCCTGTCCGATGTCATGAAAACCCCCAAGGCCCTGGCCGATACGGTTACGTCTACCTTAATGGTCACCGGTCCGTTCCAGCGAGCTGCCTCACGCCGCCAGTTCGAAGTCATGCTCCCTGAACGCATGGAAAAACTGGCCTGGCACCCAGCACCGGGAACTCTCACTGCGTTCCTACCCGTGAAAATGAGGGAACTCATGATG
The DNA here is from genome assembly GCA_027013865.1 of Polyangiaceae bacterium. Lineage (GTDB taxonomy): Bacteria > Myxococcota_A > Polyangia > HGW-17 > JALWFW01 > JALWFW01. The sequence continues at coordinate 14,982 of JALWFW010000283.1, forward strand.
CGCTACACCACACACACACTTTATCCCAATGCCATGCTGGTGGTTCGTAAACGCTGGCCCAGAGTGGATTCCAGGGGAGAATGGTCGTGATGGTGGACCACAGGGGAACAGTACTGGTGGTGGAAGACGAATCCAGTATGCGATCCCTCTTGGAGATGGCTTTGGGTCGTGCCGGATACGCCATCACCGTGGTATCCAGTGCCGAAGAGGCACTCGAAAAACTAAAGGACCGCACATTCGACGTCATACTGTCGGATCTGCGCCTGCCAGGCATGGACGGACTCGAGCTGCTGAGGACCTGCCGCAGCCGCTTCTCGTCCACGCAGTTCGTGCTCATGACGGCCTACGCAACCGTGGAATCGGCCATGGAGGCCGTACGCGAAGGTGCCTTCGACTACATAAAAAAACCATTCAAACTCGAGGAACTGGAACTCACTGTATGGAGGGCACTGGAGCAGTCCCGTCTCATGGACGAGCACCGCCGTCTCAAGGAGATGGCCTCGGGATACAGTTCCGTGGTGGCCCACAGCCCCAAGATGGCCAGGGTACTCGAAATAGTGAGACGCGTGGCAGATTCGAAGGCTGCAGTACTGGTGACCGGCCCCTCAGGGGCAGGCAAGGAGCTGGTGGCAAAGCTGCTGCACAGGCTGTCGTCCCGTTCCGAGAATCCGTTCATCCCGGTCAACTGCGGAGCAATACCCGAGAATCTTCTGGAAAGTGAATTGTTCGGTTATGAGAAAGGGGCCTTCACCGGAGCCGATACGTCACGTCCGGGGCTCTTCCAGGCGGCCAGTGGTGGCACTTTGTTCCTGGACGAGATTGGTGAGCTTCCCATGCACCTCCAGGTGAAACTCCTGCGAGCCATCCAGGAGAAAACCGTGAGGCCGGTGGGATCCGTCACGGAAGTACCGGTGGACGTGCGTATCATAGCCGCCACCAACAGGGATCTCCGTGAAGAGATATCCGCAGGCCGGTTCAGGGAAGATCTCTTCTACAGACTCAACGTCATAAACATCGACGTACCGTCCTTAGACGAGAGGCGCGAGGACATCCCAGATCTCGTACACATACTACTGGAGAACCTGTCCCGTGAGGCTGCCCTACCCGTGCCAGTCATATCCGACAGTGTCATGAACTACCTGATGTCTCGGAAGTGGCCTGGTAACGTTCGTGAACTGGAGAATACCCTCGAAAGGGCCCTGGCCCTGGACGAGGACGGAGTCATAACCATGGAAGACCTCGGTCTGGAGGACGTTCCCTCAGCCGGTGAAACCCAGCATCCCATGACCCTGGACGAACGTCTTGCCCTGCACGAGAAAGAATACATCACCGAAGCCCTTGAAGCTACAGGGTGGAACCGTACCAAGGCCGCGAAATTACTGGGTATTTCCTTCAGATCCCTGCGTTACCGGATGGAAAAACTGGGTATCGGCTGAAAGGTCTCATTCGCTTTTTTCGCGCTCAGCCAGATAAGTGCGCAACTCTTCCACCACTTCATCGGGATCCTTGCCGGCTCCTTTGACGAGATCCTCCAGAGGTCCCCAGTAGGGCTCACCGCAGACTATGCACACTATGTCCTTCTCCGCCAGCCAGTCCACGGCATCGGGATGGGCCTCTATGAGTTCCTCCACAAGGGTGTCTCTTTTTATGTCCGTGTAGAATTCGAGTCTGTCTCTGTCCATGGGGTGAATCTATGACTCGGTGTGCACGATTTCAACCCCCGCGCCCCCAAAACGTCATGTCAGGAACAAAAACGGGTGAAGCCCGTTCACATTACATCTGTAGGAATCGGGCGCCCCACCTGCATGAACACCAAAAAAATCAATAATTACAGTATATTATATGATTACTCGAAATGTTTGTGCCTGGAGAGGGTAACCCGGGCTTTGAAAGTACCCTTCGTCTTGACGCCGGTAATCCAGCCTCCACTGAAGACCATCTCCGCAAGACCGGATTTCCTGCCTTTGTAGCGGATTGTTGATATGCGACCCTGGTAGTAGCTTATCTCGTATCTGAAGACATGCGACCTACCGCGATAGCTTATCCGGCCCAAAAGTCCCTGGAAGTACGAGATGGACACCTTCCACGATGTCAGACGGATGCCGTGGTGACTTATGGTGCCTACCTTGCCCTGGAAGTATGAGATGTCATAACTCCACGAGCTGCGTTTCCCGGAAAAGGCTATTCTCGACACTTTGCCCTGGAAGTACGAGAAACTGTAGGCCCAGGCCACATTACGACCCTGGAAGGCCACTCTACTGATCTTGCCCTGAAAATAAAAAAACTGTAGGCCGCTCTGGCCGAATACAGCCTGGACAGATGCCCTGCAGACACGGTGGATCTCCACCCTGAAGGTCTGGAGGTTATCTCCATCGCGCCAGAACCGTTAACTCTGATGGACAAGCCCTTGTCCAGGTCCATGGTGAGGTATCTGAGTCCTCCAGAACCCGTGATGGAAAAACGGACGGGATGTCTGTGGCCGGTGTCCTTGAGATGAAAACCCAGAAGGGCACCGCCCGAATAGACGGCCATGTCCGTTATGACAGGAGCCGCCTGGACCACTGAAGTGGCCGTGAACACCATCAGGGCTGAGAATACTGCTGTTACTGAACGTCTCATGTGAATACCTCCCTTGCCTTATGACGGGGTGGATGGAGCCAACTTGGTGGTGAAGCTCCATACACTGGTCATGACGGGCAGTTAAGTATGGAATAGTCCCCTGATTCACTCAGGTAAACAGTTTATTTGTGAATATATCGGGTGAGACAGGTATCAGTGACGGAACACACGCTGGCCGGTGAAGACCATGGCAACGGGAGGTTCATAGCCATTGCAGGCATCTATCACCTCCCAGTCACGCACTGAGCCGCCGGGCTGGACCACTGCCGTGATCCCGTGCTTCACTGCCTCATCCACGCCATCACGGAAGGGGAAGAACCCGTCGGATGCAATCACGCTGCCGGCGAGTCCGCCCTTCGCCTCGGCCGTCTCCTGACGGATCTCTTCCAAAATACGTGCATCCAAGGCTCCGGAAGCCACCTTCTGTTCCAGCTCGAATATGCTCATGGAATGGCGCCGAAAGGCCAACACGTCTGCATACTTGGTATAGGCCTTGTGCACTGCCAGGCGTACAGCACCCACGCGGTCCTGCTCCCCGGTACCGATGGCAGTGGTGACACCATCCCTTGCCATGACGATGGAGTTGGAAGTCACACCCGATACCACCCACCACGCAAACAGCAGATCGTCGTACTCGCGGTCAGTGGGAAGGCGCACCGTCTCGTGGCGCACACCCTTGCGCTCGTGCACTGCCGGGGTCAGATCTTCCCTCGTACGAATCCTGTTCTCCTGGCTCACCTGTACGATGATGCCACCATCTGACAGGGTCTTGAAATCCAGACGCATGGTGTCCGTGGACTCGAGACCTGCAAGTGCCTCCATGCGCACTATACGCAGATTCTTCTGGCGCCCCAGGATCTCCAGTGTCCCCTCCTCGAAGTCCGGGGCAGCCAATACCTCGGTATAGCGTCCTGCAAGGAGTTCGGCCATGTCGCGGGTAACGGCTCTGTTGACGACCACGCACCCGCCCATGGCTGCTATGCGGTCGGCAAAGTAGGCACGCTCGTAGGCATCGGCCACATTCTCACCAAAAGCCACGCCGCAGGGGTTGTTGTGCTTGAGTATGACGGCGGCAGGAGCAGGCCGGGCCGCCAATCTGGCCAGAATTTCGACGCCGGAATCCAGGTCGGTTAGGTTTATCTTCCCGGGATGCTTGCCGAAGTTGAGGAAGTTGTCCTCCGTGAGCGACGAGGTGAGTCCACGACGCGGTGAGATGGTCCTGCCGTCCACCTCGATGGTCCCGGCCGTCCACTCGTACAGGGCAGCAGGCTGATCCGGATTCTCTCCGTAACGCAGCCCCCGGGTCACGGCCCCTTCATCGGTGGTGACCGTCCAGGTCTTCTTGGTGAAGGTTAGGGTGCTGTCACCGATGGTGACGGTCATGTTCCCGGGAAAGGAATCCTCCAAAATGGTTCGGTATGCTTTACGTATTGACATGATTGTGTTCCCTCCAGGCGTGGAACCTACGTGTCTGTCACGGCGCAGTCAAGATTTTCGGCTATCTTCCTGCTACAAAAGCCCCATACCGCATTTCAACGTCAGTCAAACCCCATTTTTATGCCCATCTAATGCACAAAAATGCAAAAAACATACCGAAAACAGGCATTTGAATGCACTCAATCACACACTAAGAAGCAATCGCCAGTTACTGGGATCACCACGGGCCGGAAGCCCAGCTCTACGGTTGGTTATGGAGTCCCACGCAGGAACACGTTCATCAGAGAGTGGAATCTTTCGCTCCTCCGTGCGTAGGGAACGGGCATCACGGGAGATGAAGTCATGAAACCCGGAACCATACTGAAGATACTGCTCCTCTCACTGGTACTGATGGTGGCCGTCCCTGCCCCGATGCCGGCAAAGGCCAGGACGAAGGCCAAAGCGCACGCCGCGTCCAACAGGAGGAGACACAGCAGGAGTCGCCGCCACCGGGCACGACGCGGACGCAGACGCAGACGCAAACCATCCAAGGATGCCATCAGACGCAAACGTTACGCCCGTTACCGTGACAGGTACATGCAGTTGGTACGACAGGCCCGCTTCGGAGGCCGAAAAGCCGTATATGCCTCGTGGATTGGCGGAGGTTGGGTACTTAGACACAACTGGAAGGCGTGGATGAAACCGGCATCCTGCGCCAAGATATTCACCACGGCCACTGCACTGCGGGAGATGGGACTGGACTTCAGGTTCACCACCCAGTGGTTCGGAAGTGTCTCAGGCGGTGTCATGACGACCCCTCTTTACTGGTGGTCCGACGGAGACCCATCCATCACCGACGATGACGTGCGCGCAATGGTCAAGCAACTGAAAGCCTTGGGAGTCAGGGAGATACCAAAAGGCATCGTCATAGACAGCCATTACTTCAGCCGGAGCATTCCTCCGGGGTTCGAAAGATACCGAGGCAAGGAAGGATACAGGGCCCGACCCTCGGCAGTGATGGTGAACATGAACTCGGTAGCCATGGCGCTGTGGGAAGAGGGCGGTTCCCTTAAAATGGAGTGCTACCCGTCATCGCCCCTAATAGAATGTTCCCAGTCAGTACAGCCATCCAAGGTAAACAGGTATGAGATCAAGGCACGCATACGCAGTGGAATCCTCAAGATACACGTGAGCGGCAAGGTACGGATTGCCGCAGGAGGCCGAAAAAAGTGGATCCGCATCCGAGCCCTGGATCCTGAGAGATTGGCCGCCGGTGTGCTCATCCACGAGCTCAAGTCCGCAGGGATCACGGTCCCACCAGCATGGCGTCGTGGCCACGTGGACCGTAACCTGCCGGTTCTGGTCCTGAGGTACTCGGCCCCGCTGTACGAGCTGGTGTCCCTCACCAACAAACGTTCCCTAAACCAGTACGCAGAAAACATACTAAGGGCACTGGGAGCCTACAAGTTCGGTCCTCCCGGCACCACCCGCAAGGGACTCGTACCTGTGAGGGATCTCGTTGCACGATCAGGGTTCTCGCGCAAAAACTACCGCCTGCGCAACGGCTCTGGGCTCTTTGGAGGCAACCGTGTACCTCCCATAGTGCTGGTGGGGTTCCTCAAACGGCTACACACACTTCCCTGGCTGTACAAGGCCGTATACGACTCTCTGGCCGTTCCGGGACAGGACGGAACCATGTACACCCGCTTCAAAGACTACCCCAAAGCTGCCAGATACCTTCACGCAAAGACCGGCACCCTGGGAGACACCACGTGTCTGTCCGGGTACCTGAGCAGTGGCTCCAAAACCCTTGCTTTTGCCATAATGAACGACGGAATCCGTGGACGGATAAGCCTGTCACGTAAATTCGAGGATCAGGTCATCAGAATCCTGGTGGACATCCTTGAAAACGAGACTCCCTTCTGAAACACCCCAACCCCTAAAAACCTTTTATTTTCAATAAGTTACATGGCTACTCATGAGCAGGCAGATAAACTTTGCGATCCCAGGAGTCACACCTGACGGTGAGCCTGCCTCCTGCTGCAGTAATGCAAGAATCACTGCTGTCCATGGCATCACACCACTGACTGATACCGTCAGGAGCATCCAATTCGAGGTTGTGTCCGGCACCGTTGCCACCAAGGACCACGATGGCCAGGTCGTCCCCGTAACGTTTGAGATATGCGTAGCAGTCTGAATCCACTGCGAGAGTAGTGAAGGAACCCACCGAAAGGGCCCGATGAGCATTACGCAGTGCCGTTATCTTTTTGAGCTCGCCGTTGACGAGTCTCTGGCCGTCGTTCCAGTGGGATTCATTGAAATCCATGGGACGCCTGTTGTCGGGATCCCTGACTCCGGCCAAGGCTATCTCGTCACCGTAGTAAATCACTGGAAGGCCCCGCACGGTCATGAGGAACACGAAAGCCGATGCCATGCGTTCGTAGGCCTCACGGAAGTCCTGCCAGGACGGCTGAGGAGGCGGACCATCATCGAAGACCTGGCACCCGTTGCCCGTGGCCTGCCCGGCAGCAAGGGATATGAATCGCTCCACATCGTGATTGCCTAGGAAGGTCCCCAAAAGGGGAGTCATGGCCTCCACTTCCCCCTCTGATCCCCAGTCGAGTCCGGGTATGGGATTGCGTCCATCGAGAAGGGTATCGTGAATGAAGGAGTCCAGTACCGAAAAGTCCACGTCCTGAGCCAAAAAGACTCCGCGTACGGTTCCGAAGAGCGGAAAATCGAACTGTCCCGGAAGCTCGTGGGATGAGATTTTCTCGCCTATCACGCCATAGTCGTAGTAGAAGTTCTCACCCACCATGTAAAAGGGCGCCCACTTGGATCCTACCCGGGAATCCATTGCTTTTCTCAATAATTTCAGATAGTTAGACCGAATATGCTTGGTAGCATCCACCCTGAAGCCATCAAGATCGTACTTCCGTACCCACCACAGGGCATCGTCGATGAGCCTGTCCACGAGCTGCTGGTTTCGGTGGTTGAGATCTGGCAGATACTCGGTGAACCAGCATGTCAGGGCATACTCGTTCCAGCCCAGCTCACCGCATTTATTGCGCCAAAAATCGTCAGGATTCGTGGATGCAGGGTAGTTGAACCAGAAGGGATTGCCTAAGTACTGCCGGTGAATGGGGTTGTCCAGATAGACATGGTTGGCCGGCCAGTCTACGACCACTCGGATGCCCTTGGAGTGGGCGGTCTTGACGAGATCCTTGAGGTCTTCCTCTGTGCCGAAGTGATTCTCCAGTTTGCGCTCTCCCTGTGGCCAGTAGGCATGGTATCCGGTGAAGTACTGGCCGCAGTCCCCTGGAAGCGCTCCGTCTGGATTGTCATGGGGGGTAGAGATCCATATGGCCGAAACACCCAGATCATCGAAGTATCCTTCGGCTATCTTGTCCCGGATTCCCCTCCAGTCGCCGCCATTCCAGTTTACTATGTCGTCAAGGCCCTCCACGGGGGCGTCATTGGACGGGTTGCCGTTGCAAAACCTGTCCGTGAAGGCGAAGTACATCACCATGCGGTCCCAGGTTCTGGGCTCGTGTTCATACCATACAGGAAAGGAGCGCACCGTCTTGGCCCCGTTCATGGACTTGGCAGTGACCTCGACACGGTACTTGCCTGTGATACAGTTCATCACGTCCACACGCAAAATCCCGGTCTCTGGATCAAAGGAGCTCTGCCAGGAATCTTCGCTCAGGGGTTCGAAGTCACGCCAGACCTTCACATCGGCGCCGGCGAGTTCGGCACCATCCCCAGGCCGTTCCACCTGGAAGTACACCGTGAGCATGTCTCCCGAGAGTTCGGGATCGCCCTGCTCGACAATGCGTGGAAGTGAACAGTCAGGAAGCTCCATGAGGGAGTTCTCTATGTTCTCGGTCTTATCGAAGGCGGTGTAAGGATTGGATGGATCCAGACGCCAGTCGCTGCCATCAGCCACCAGCTTGTACTGATACCTTCCTGCAGGCAAGACGTACGCCCATACCGGGTCATTTGGATTGCTGGTGACGTTCACCCTCCACAGGACCCCATCCCGTACCATGGGTATCCCGTACTCGTATTTCCAGTCACACCACTGCCCCACGAGACGCATCTCGGTCTCGTTGCGTGCTTCGGCCGTCACCCGCACCACACAGTCAGAACGTACGGGAGCCTTGACTGTCGGTTGGCTGTCATCCCCCTGATCGTCCGAGTCGCATGAGACGGTGAAAAACAGTATGAGCGAAACGAATACCGCTGAGAACGTAGGCCTGAACATCTGCGATCAGTCTCCGTCGTCTGTATCGGATGGTTCACCCTCGGACATTATCTCATCGAGGAGGTCTTCATCCGCAGCATATACCTGCCCGGTTTCGCGAAATGATTCTTCGAGAGGTGGCACCACGGACTCGTTCAGGTCCTTCTCTTCCAGTATCTCGGGGGTCAGTCCGTCTTCCTCCTCGGCCTCTATGACCTCTAGTATCTCAGGAGAGATACGGACTGAATCCCGTATGTCTATGTATTCTGAATCCTCAGGCCCGAGAATCTCTACGTCTCCGGGTTCCAGAGATTCGTCAGATGACATCTCCTCGACGAGTCCCTGATAGTATACCGGAGCCTCGGTATATATGGCATGATTGCGCCATATGGCCTCTGTGAGCTCGATGAAGCCGGCCAGATACGGCCTTATCCTGCATTTCGAGGCTGACTCTATGACGGAAATCGCATGACGGTCCTGGGGATCGACCATAGCCAGCTTCATCACCCCTGTCTCAGGCTCGTTCTCGAAGGGGAATACCATATATCTCTCGCAAAAACCCTGCTTCAGCAGCCAACTGACAGTGCGGGGAATCACTCTGTCGTCGAGATTCACCGCGGCAATACCCAACTGAAAACTCAGTGCATCCACCAGGTCCTGCTCCACCACATAACCGCGGGAAAGAAGTATACGGCCCAGGGAACCACCCCAACGCTCCTGTACCCACAGGGCAATGGCCAGCTGTTCTTTCGTGATGGCATTCCTCTGAAGTAGTATCTGTCCCAGTTTCATGGCAGCACCCACTTTACCCCATATTCAAGGCAAAGGCATCCGTTAAATCGTGAACTCGCGTCCCCAATATGCAGTAGTCACTCAAAACTTCAATAAGTACAGCAAGTTGCATCAAGTTGCAAGCATAGACTGTAATGTGATAAGACAGGCACCATGGTAAGTCCATTCTTTGTCGTATTCATGCCCAATGTTCCTTTGGTTCCTCAGGGGGTGGAGGACCTTCTTCCTGAGACGAATCTGTCCCCCCGTGAGGAACGCAGTCTCATGACATCCCTTGAAAGCGGTTCTCCTTCGGCGGTATCCTCTGCCATGAGAAAGCTCGGAGGACGTCTTCGCCACCGCCTTCAGGTCGTGGTCAAGAGGCTCAGGGACCCGAGTCCTCTCGTAAGATCGGCTGCCGTGGAAGTGATAGGGACTCTGCGCATCAAATCTCTGTCCCACAAGCTTTACGCCATGATGCTGCACGATCCGAGCCCCCTGGTACGCGGCCAGGCAGCCCAGTCCCTAGGGGAACTGGGATACATGAAGGCCAGACAAGCCATCATGGACATGCTCGACCGGCCTGACGTGAGGGAACAGCTTGGAGCAATAAACGCTCTGGGTCATATCGGAGGGCCCCGGGTCCTCAGACTCCTGGTGGCAAAACTGCAGTCGCCATCACCGGAGGTCAGGGAGGCAGCGGTCTATGCCCTGGGAGAACTCAAGGCTCGAAGAGCGATGCGTTATCTCATCCGCATGCTCGGTTCGGCAGAACCCTCGGTCAAGGCCGCAGCAGTGAGGACCCTGGCAAGGCTGGGATACCGGAGGCTCGTATCGAAACTTCCGGATTACCTGAAATCCGGTGACTCCCGCATCGTGGAAGCAGCCATGGACGCTGCCGTATCCCTGAAGTGCAGCACCCCAGGATGTTCTAAGTCCCTGTCAGACCTGGCCCAAAGTTCGGAACCTTTGCTCTCGGCCAACGCCATACTC
>JALWFW010000284.1 GCA_027013865.1 Polyangiaceae bacterium
TTGAGGAACTGGGCACGAAACTGCCTGAGCTTCCAATCCTGCCTTATGACGGAAAATCCTATGATTTCACACAGATAGACACGGGATCTCACGTAAGGGTGGTTGGTAATCTTCCCTATAACATATCCACACGCATCCTCGACCACCTTATCGAACACTTCGCGGAGCATTCCTCTAGGTGGATATTCATGTTCCAGCTCGAGGTGGCCCAGCGCATCCTTGCCCAACCGGGTGATAAGGATTATGGCCTTCTTGCGGTCACCACGCAGCTTGCCACGCGCCCTTTTAGGGTCATGACCGTTGGCAGGCGCTCTTTCTCCCCTCCACCAAAAGTACAAAGCGCGGTGGTGGGTTTCGATGTGGGTACCCGAGTTCCCTATGCTCCCCACTTTAGGCAGTTCCGTTCATTTGTTGGCTCCATTTTTTCGATGCGGCGCAAGAAGCTTGCCACCATTTTCAAAAAGCGTGGATACGATCCTGCGGTTTTGGAAGAAGTGGGGCTCTCAGGGGAACTCAGACCACAAAACGTCACTCCAGAACAGTACTTGGAGCTCTTTCGGCTGATAGTGCCAACACCTGATTCGGACACAGAAGACCGTAACAACGGTCCATGGGCCACATGAACGATGCACCCGGGAGTAAGTGACACTATAATTTTTTTGTTACATGCTGTATAAGCCCGGCATGATTGCGAGGTACCCTATGATGTCTGTTTCCAGAATATATTCGGTGCTTGTACTGTTTTTTTTAGTAATTACAACTAGTTATACACTTTCTGGATGTGCGGGTGGTGAACCTACCAACGGAGTATGCGGCAACGGGATACTCGAGCCCGGTGAAGAGTGTGACGGCACGAGTCTGGGGGGAAAGACATGTACTGACCTTGGTTTTTCCCTGGGACGTCTGCCTGTGTGTACAGAGGAGTGTAAGTTGGACACTTCCGTATGCAACTGTGTGGACGAGTGCCAGCTCGGGGACATGAAGTGCCAGGGCGACTTCATCATGATGTGCGTGAACGACAAGGGTTGCGCCACATGGACCTCATATCAGGACTGCTCTTCCCAGGGCAAGATGTGTGATGACAGCACTGATGCAGTGACGTGTTCCGATTCATGCTCGGATGCCTGCGGTCCTGCAGGATCTGTTCAGTGTTACGGCGATATAGTTCAGGAATGCACCAACAGAGACAACGGATGCCTTGGTTGGACAGACAAAGACAACTGTGCGGCCAGTGGCCGGGTATGCAGGGACGGCAAGTGCGAGTGCAGCCTCGACTGCAAAGTAGGTCAGGATTACCGCTACGAGATGACCATCTTGGAGGTCTGTGATCTCGATGCGAACGGTTGTCCCTACTGGAACACCGTCAAGGACTGTTCTGCAACTGGGGCCGAATGCAACGATAACGGCTCCGGCGATGCCCAGTGCAGCGATGGTGGTACTTGCTCGGATGAGTGTTCCTCTGAGGGAGCTACGGGCTGCAGCGGTTCTGTGGCTCAGAAGTGCATACGGGACAGCAGCACGGGCTGTTTGGTATGGCAGACCGTTCAAGACTGCTCCTCATCGGGCAAGACCTGTCAGTCTGGAGTGTGCGTAGGATCTTCTTCCACCAATTACGTGAAGACTGATTTGAGCCCTGGCGGCTATTCCCATGTCTCAGGCACCCTTCTTTCCGGTTCCTCTGACACGGACAGTGACACTTTCCATATTTCGCTGCCATTCACCTTCAGTTACTACGGACGTGATTACACCGACGTTTACGTATCGGCTAACGGATGGTTGTCCTTTGGCACGGATCCTGGGGTGAGCGCCTGGTCCAATGGTTCACTTCCTGACGGCAATGCCCCCTCAGAGGCTCTTTATCCCTACTGGGACGATCTGTTCATAAAGAGCTCGGACAATCCTGGGGCCGGCATTTACTACACCACCGAAGGTTCATCCCCCACCCGCGCCTTTGTGATAGAGTGGTACCGGGCGTCCCGTTACAATTCGGCCGGTAAGGCCTCTGAATCCCGGGCATCTTTTCAGATAGTCCTCTACGAGGGTTCCAACGAGATAGAGTTCCTGTATGACCGGGCCAACTGGACGAATCCTGGTTCCAACTATGCCCAATTCAGTGCCACGGTCGGTATAGAATCAGACTCGAATTCGAAGGCCGTTGAGGTGGGGCACACCTTCTCCGACGTTCCACCCAGTGATTACAGGTTTAGTTCCCAGTAATTCTGCCTTGGGATTGTCTCCACTGTCGTCGTACGTATGTCTATTTGTATAACCTACTGAAATAAGAGGGGATTTCGATATGATGCGGTATGGATGACACACGATACGGTATGTCTGTCCTCGTCCCTGTGGCTACTGTATCCGAACTCGATTTCGAACTTCTTGAGGAAGAAGAGGTTCTCACCTCGAAGCAGCACGGTGAGTCAGGGCAAGGTCGCGGTGCCGTGTGGCATGGTATGACGAGCGCACGAGGGGGGCCGACTCCACCCCGTCGAAACCGAGTTCCCTGGCATGGGCAGCATAGAGGTCGAATTCCTCTGGAGTCACGTAGCGGTGTACGGGGTGATTTTGCCGTGTGGGCTGAAGGTACTGACCCAGGGTCACGACTTTGACACCTGCACTGCGCAGATCTCTTAGAGTATCAAGAACTTCCTCTTTTGTTTCGCCCAACCCGACCATGAGTCCGCTTTTGGTGTAGGCGCCAAGGGAGGCTGCCGTCTTTAGTGCTTTTAGTGACATATCGTAGTCAGCTACCGACCTGACACTGGGAGTGAGTCTGCGTACGGTCTCGATGTTGTGGGAATAGATGAGGGGCGCGGCGTCCGTGACGGTTTTTATGAGGTGTGCCTTGGCATGAAAATCTGGTACCAGGGCCTCCACCGTGACTCCGGTTTCATTCACGGCGCGAATGACCTTGGCCCAGTGACCGGCTCCTTCATCCGGTAAATCGTCCCGGGTCACGCTCGTTATGACCACGTGTCTTATTCCCATGAGCCGTACGGCCTCAGCAACCCGGTCTGGCTCATCGGGATCGGTCTCGGCTGGACGACCGGACTTCACGTTGCAAAAGGCGCACGACCTCGTGCACACGTCACCGAGTATCATGACAGTGGCATGACCCTCTGACCAGCATTCGGCCCTGTTGGGACATGCAGCTTCGAAACACACGGTGGGCAGGTCCAAAGAGCGAAGCAGCCTGCGTATCTCGGCGAATCTGCCGTCTCCCGGAATCTTTACCCTGAGCCACTCGGGTTTTCTGAGAGTCTTGTGCCTGTTCACGGTCACCTCCACTCCGGAGCAGGAATATGGCATATCCGGCTTCGGTGCAAGGCCAAACCAGATGGCCGTATCTTCCATTTTGGCCCTCTTTTGGCTATGGTTGCCCCATGAGACCCATATTATTCTCCTTCTACCTTCCTGTAATAGGGAAGGTGGTGTTTCCCGCCTTCTTCACAATGGCTTCGGTGGCCATGCTGACATCTCTGTATGTCGTCCTCAGGGAGGCCCGCCGTCTCGGTCTCCCGGCCGTAAAGCTCTATGACTTTGGCGTCATGTTGGTACTCGTGGGCCTTTTGGGGGCCAGACTCCTTCATGTAGTTGCTGACGGCAAGTTCTACGACTACGTGCATCTGTGTACGGATCCGAAGCAGGTGGAGGTTCCTGTGGGACCCGGGGGGCCTGAGACCGACCACTGTACCGCGGACACCCAGTGCGGTAAGGGGTTTTTGTGTAACAGGGATACTTCGAGGTGCTACCCTGAGCGGGACTGCCTGGCGTGGCTCAAACTCTGGCGTGGGGGACTGGCAGTGTACGGTGGCTTCCTCCTGGCCATCCCCTTCGCGTTTTGGTTCATACGCAGGGAGAGGCTTCCCTTCTGGAAGACAGCCGACATCTACGGGCTGGTACTTCCCCTGGGGATAGGCATAGGCCGCATCGGATGCACGCTTCACGGCTGCTGCTACGGTCGGGTCACGGACGTACCCTGGGCCGTGCGCTATCTTAGGTGGCGCGGTCCATGGGAGGATCACGTGAAGGAAGGGCTCATAAGTGCCTCGTCGCAATATTCACTGTATGTCCATCCTACCCAGCTGTATTCGGCACTGTACAACGTGCTCATATTCCTGGTTGCGTACACGGTAATCCGCAGACACAAGCGTTTCGACGGCCAGGTCCTGGCTTTTGTACTCATGGCTTATGCTGTGTCCCGTTTCGTAGTCGAGTTCTATCGTGCGGACCCTCGCGGAAGCGTGGGGTTTCTCAGTACGTCACAGTTCATAGGTATCATCATGTTTGCCCTTGGAGCGTGGATATGGAAGTCAGGAAGTTCGAGATCCGCTGCAGTACGGTAGAAGACACACATGCCCTCGGCAAAAAGATGGGCCAGGCTGCGGCGCCGGGCACGGTGATGGCCCTGGCTGGTCCTCTGGGAGCCGGCAAGACCCACTTCACACAGGGTGTGGCTCTCGGTCTTGGTATACCTGAGGACGAGTATGTCGTGAGTCCCACGTTCGTGGTTGTTATGGAGCATCACTCGGGACGTATGCCCCTTTATCACGTGGACCTGTACAGGCTGGAGGAGGCAGAGGAGGCAGGGGAGATTGGTCTCCAGGACATGATGGCCTCCGAGGGTGTAACCGTGGTGGAATGGGCCGACAGGTTCCCGGAGCTCTTCCCCACTGACACGATATGGATTCACATCACCATAAACCCGGACATGACGCGCATCTTCCACATAGAAGTTTCGGAAGGTAACTCTAACCTATTGAAAATACTGGATAATTTGTGACTATTCCTCTAGGGTATCCAGAAATTCTCGGAGCTTCTCGGCAAGCTCACGGGCGCTGTCGGCAATGGACTGGCCCACATACGCTGTTGCCTCCATGTTCACCTTCCACGCCTTTTCGGGTTCTAGTTTCAGTACGTCTGCCATGGACAGGCGCATCTGATACAGCGGAGGCAGGGAATAACCGTGAAGCAGTGGAAGACTCTTCGATTCCTTCTTGACCTTGCGCTCCATGCGTTCGATGGACTCCAGCAGTCGGCTGAAGCTGGGGGAGTCTGGATTCATCTTTTTGCCCTTCTCGGCTTTGTCCTGAAGCCTTTTGGCAAGTTTCTTCACCTCGCGTATGCCCTTTATGGTCTTCTCGGTGTGTTCCCGCAGGCGCGGAATGTAGTTTTCGATGGGCTCGAGTTCCTCCAGGGCCTGGTCGAAACCGTGGGGAGTGTCGGTAAGGGTCTCGTCTAGTATCTGCTTGAGGGGGATATGCTCGTAACCGTTTATGTAGGCTCCTCCCTCCGTGGCGTTCACTAGTCGGATGTCCTTGAATGTCCGGGCAACTGACTCGAACCACACCCTGAAGAAGTTGAAATCCTCGCTCGTGTGCACCTCGTCGCCGTACCAGCCCTTGACCCTCACCAGTCCTGCACGGTCCTTGACACTGTCGGGATCCACTCCCGAAGCCTCGTAGATACGTTTTTTGGCATCCAGGTTGTGCAGTGTTGCCACGTCTCCCCGGACATCCACCTCGATATCCTCGAAGACCGTACCCGACGCGTACATGCGCCCCTGGGAGTAGGCTAGATCCTGCCCTATGAGAATTATGGGGTTGCCTCCTAGGAACAGGGCCAGGGAGAGTGAAGAGCATGCCACGCTGCCGCCGACGTCCAGCACCACGTCTTCCATGACGGCTTTTTTTATCCACAAGGCATAGTAGTTTATATGATCCACGTATGAGTGGATCCGGCGGAATCCCATCTCGAACAAACGCGGGTTGGCCGATAGAGGAGCCACCAGGGGAACCTCGGATATGGGCAGTCCCTCGAACTGACTAGATATGTCGAAGGATTCCAGGGCAGTGACCATGTGAACCTTTATGCCCCTCGTGGCAAGTGCCCTGTAGGCGGTGTTCACGGCGATTACGATGACACGGTCTTCGATGCCCTTAAGTAGTTCCACGTTTTTGTCCAGGGAAGGACCGGCAGCACACAGTACTATGGGTACGTCCTTAAAGCGGCCCGACAGACCTTTCAGTGAAGGTCGTCTGGCATGAGCGGGAAGGTTGCCCAGTACGTGATGTATCCAGGGCCTCATGCGCGCCATGGCCGTGCTCTCGGAGATGTGTCTGTAGGTCACGTAGCGCTGCAGTTCGGAGTGCAGTTCCGCGATTTTCTGGGGATAGCGCCTGCGCCACGCAGGATCCATGACCACTGTGATGTTCTCGTTGGTACGGTAGGTGGCGAACACCCGGGAGTGGAAGACGTCCATGTCGCCATATATTTTGATGCTGCCTTTATCGAAGGGCATCCTCCGTGTCCTGAATGCGGCTGCCAGGGCCTCCTCGTCTGGATCGTAGGCGACGATTTCGATGTTACCCAGCTTTTCGATGAGTGCTTCTGCCAGGTAACCCATGCCGAAACCGAACAAAACCACGTACCTGACGTGTTCTTCTATCTCATCGGCACGCCGCTGCGCCTCTTTGACTGGATCGTAGGCACTGTGAAGGTATATGTTGCCTCTCTTCAGGGTGGGAACCCCTGATTTCGCTTGGACCACCTCTACTTCGGTGGGCTCGATGTTCTTCAGTCTTTCGGCCAGTTCAGGGTCTTCGGGAACCAGAAGATCTATGTTGTGTTCCAGCAGACTGCGGGTATCCATGGACACCTCCCCTTGGGTGCTTTGGTGTACGATCTTTGCCCCAGTTGCGATTCATGGCAAAGAAGGCGGGATTACAGAACCTGGAGAGTGTGCAGCCACATGAAACCGAAGACCACTGGAACGGCGGCGATGAGGGCATCCACTCTGTCGAACACCCCGCCGTGTCCGGGCAGGATGTTTCCGGAGTCCTTGACCCCGTAAGTACGTTTTATGAGTGATTCTGCCAGATCTCCAATCTGCCCCATGGAGGAGGCCACTAGGGCGAGCAGTGCTCCAGTGGTGACGGACAGACCCATGTTTGGGACCAGCATTGCAAAAGAAATGCCTGAAATCATTGATATAATTGCGCCTCCAATAGCACCTTCCCAGGTTTTCTTAGGGCTTATGTGGGGGGCCAGCTTGTGGCGCCCTAAAGCCTTTCCAGTGAAGTAAGCGCCCGTGTCACAGGACCACACAGCAGCCAGGGTGTAGAGGATCCACCAGCCTCCTGCGGGAAATCCGTGCATTCGCATGAGGAAGAAGAACGACTGGGATATGTAGAAGATACCCACGAAGTGTGCTCCCATGCGTGCGGCAGAAGTGGATACCGGTGCCCTGGAGAAAACCATGGCCAGGATTATGGCAAGGGCAGCCCAGCCGTAGACCAGGAAAAAATAATTGGGCCAGGCCATGAGAAAGGCCGTGAAGAAGACACCTAGGAGGAGTATGAAGAAACGGTCTCCCATGGAGTCGGGAAATGACATGGAGCCGAATTCCCATAGAACCATGGCCAGAGCGATTGTTCCCAGGAGCCACCAGCCCTCGTGATTGGACCACAGTGCAGCGGCGACTATGACCGGAAGTCCTACCACAGCCGTCATTATGCGCAGAAAAAGGTTTTTGCTCATCTCTCGTGCTCCTGTCTATCCGTTTATCTGTTCACTGGTGAGTCCGAATCGGCGTTCACGTCCGGCATATTCCTGCAGTGCCTGGGCAAGAGCCTCTTCATCGAAGTCGGGCCACAGCGTGGGAGTGAAGTACAGTTCGGCATAGGCCAGCTGCCATGGCAGGAAATTGGAAATTCTTTCCTCACCGCTTGTCCTCGCCATGAGAGCCAC
>JALWFW010000285.1 GCA_027013865.1 Polyangiaceae bacterium
AGCCACCTGAGACTGAACGCCCGAATAGACGTCAGTGGTGGACCCTGTATCAAAGCAGAGCAGCTAATGACGAAGAACTGACGGCTCGGCCATGGCTCTCCAGTTGTCCTTGAGCCGTTCAATATAGTCAGAGCGCAGAGGATACCTCCTGAGTACTTCGGCCAGGTTCCAAGAAAATGACTCGAGTATCCTGCGGGATTCTCCAGGAGTGAGGGAGAAAAGGGACGAGACTATGAAAGCAGATGCCCAGCGCCCCCATCTGTTGGACAGTGGAATGATTCTGATGAGCCAGGGACCGTTTTCAGGCATGAGACGCTGTATCATCTCTCGTGCTGCACGGCGGTCGCGTCCCCTGCGTATACCGACAAGACGAAGGTCCGTCGATACCAGTTCTCGGTGAGAAGGAATTACCTGAAGGATATCCCGACCCGTGGAGTAACTCACCGATATACCGTACTCACCACGTACCAACTCCACCTGAAGAGCAGAAAGACGCTGCAGACCGATGTTTCTGACCGCAAGAAAAGCCGACAGTAGCAGCGAGGAAAGACGTTCTTCATCCAAAGGTAACTCCTGCAGCACTAAAAGCTCCGAACCGCAGGAACGGCAAACGAATGGTCCCCTCCTTGGTTCGGTAGGCAAATAGTTGGCGTCACCGCACTTGGGACACACGTGCACATTCATGGCACTATCCAGTGTGTGATCGTATCCGGCACGTGCATCAGGATCGGTAAGAACAGCCCTCGCCTCCATGACGAGGTCAAAACGCCTTCTGGCATATTCACGCAATTCTGGACTCAGGTGATGGGTATGATCGGGATGAAACTCCCTGAGTTTCTGGCGGATGATTCGTTTGATGGTCGCTGTGTCGCTCGAGCGCGGTATTCCCAGGAGAGAATAGTAGTCTATGACCCGTGCCATGGCAGATGACTGTCCATGCATGAGCCATACATGACAAAATAGCAGGTATTTCTCCCTCAGATATCCTCAGATAACGGTACGTACTTTGCCCACACCATACGCTATCTACTTATAACTAATTATAATCATTAAGCTTTTAACAAAATTCCCCACGATTGACTCAAACATTTCATGCTCTTTGCCGGCCCCTCACAGACAGCCGATAGACATTCTCAGCTGGATCACACAGCCCATGGAGCATAAAAATCATCCCTGCAAGGAGGCAGCCATGACCCTGCACTTCCCCGAACCCCTTCTTTCGGCAGACCGTATAGACACCCACGGACAGAAAGCCGGTTCCTCATCCCCGGCAGGAGAACGCACCCCCTTCGAACGCGACTGGGACCGCATAGTCTTCTCCCAGTCTTTCCGGCGTCTAAACCTCAAGACCCAGGTATTCCCCTTCCCCGAACGGGATGCCGTCCACACCCGCCTCACCCATTCCCTGGAGGTGGCAGCCATTGGCCGCTCCCTGGGCAACCAAGCAGCGCAACTGCTCACGTCAGAAGGGCTGCTGCCTGAGGATCTTGGCGCCTACCCCGGAAGCGTGGTGGCAGCTGCCTGCCTCATGCACGACATAGGCAATCCCCCCTTCGGTCACTCCGGAGAGTCCTCAATCAGGGAATACTTCGTAGCCCACGGCCCTGATTTCTCTTCAAAATACGGTCTGGACCTCCCGCAGGAACTGCTTTCGGATCTACAGAATTTCAACGGCAATGCCCAGGGACTGCGCACCGTGACACGTCTCGAGATGGAAGAGCGCGATGGCATGCGACTTACCGCCGCAGTACTGGGAACGTTCATGAAGTATCCATCCGACACCTACTCGCCGAAACTGGGGTTCTTCTCCTCTGAAAGGGACGCCATGAAAGGCGTGGCATCCAGTCTGGGCCTGCATCCCACGGGTTCGGGTTTCTCGCGTCATCCCCTGAACCTCCTAGTGGAAGCGGCGGACGACCTAAGTTATGTACTCTTGGACCTAGAGGACGGTGTTCACCTCGGACTCGTCCCTCCACAGCAGGCATCGGAACTGCTCAAGAATTTCATAACAGCCGTCCAAGATGCCGGTCTGGATGCTCCGGCAGCGGACTCCCCACCTGAAAGTCCTCATATGGAATTGGAACGGGTGGCCTACTTCCGGGCCCTTGCCATGGGCAACGGCATCTCGGCCGTCATGGACGCCTTCTCCTCCCATCTGGAGGAGATTCTGGCATACAAACCTATACCGCCCCTCTTGGGACTCGTGCCTCAGGAAGTCCACGATGCCTTCGAGACGTTGCTCACCTTCACCTTAGAGCGCTGCTACCGTTCCGATCAGGTGCTGGCTCTTGAGATGCTCGGTCACGAGGTCATCACCTTCATGCTGGACCTGCTCATTCCATTGGCTGCCAACCCACTGAAATCAATGAACTTTCACGAGAGGAACGTTTTCGATACACACCTGGGCAGGTATCGTCAGGACTGGAACGGGTGGACTGCGGACGAGCGGGTACGGCGCATCGTTGACTACGTCTCGTCCATGACCGACCGTCAGATACTCTTC
>JALWFW010000286.1 GCA_027013865.1 Polyangiaceae bacterium
GCACACATAGATGCCTGCCTTGCCTGGATCCCTAGGATTGAACTCTACCTTGTTTCTTGCGAGAACGTCATAAAACCTCACCTGTCACCTCCGTTGGCCGGACTCCTTCAGGACTCCGGCACTTCAGGATCCTCCTGTACGTGAACCCTTATGCGGGTGATGCCGCGTATGGTTCTCAGATGCCTGAAAAGTTTGGCCAGTTTCCTGGCTCTGGGGTTATCCTGCGAGATGGTGCTCGTGTCAATCCTGATGCACATGGAGGCCAGATCATCGTCGCGCTTATCCTGCACATTCATGGAAATTATGTTGAATCCCTGGGCACTTATGCGCTCGGTGATGCGGGCGGCCATGCCCACCTCATCCATGACTTTCATGGAAATGCCAATCATTTCAGGTGGTTCCATGTGCCACTGCACCTTGAACCTGGGTTTGGAATAGTCTATGCGGGAACAACCTTCCGTGTGGAGATACACCATGGGTACACCGTGACGCGAGGCACACTCGTCCAGCTTGTCGTCAAATGCGTACTGGGCCACGGCATCCTCCATCCACGGAAGGACATTGCAGTCAGGACACATTCGGTAGAAGGGATGCCTGAAGGGTCTCACCTGGCGGTCCACCATGGTGACACGGGCCCGGCTCATCACTCCGCCGGACGAGAACAGGTCGGGCTTTCTCTCCTGCAGGAGATCGTGGGCCGACCTGCGTCCGAATCCCACTTCCATGAGATCCGCTTCCGACAGCTCTGACAGGAGAACCGATGGTTCGGCTCCATTGGCAAGGGCGAGTCGGGTAATGACGTCTCGCCCCTCCTCCAGGGCGATGCTGCTGAGATAGTCCATCATGTCCGACAGATACGTCTGCATGGCCGTGGGACTGCGCATCCTGCACAGAAGCGATGGCCTGACCACCGGCTCGTCCGAGAATTCCAGGTGAACCGTGTCACCTACGGACAGCACGTATTCGGGAGGCTGGAACACCTTGTTGACGTATGCTCCGCGGCAGCTCATGGCCACGTCCCGGGCCACCATATAAGCGTAGTCCATCACAGTGGCGCCATAGGGCAGTTCCTGGCTGCGGCCCTCCTCGTCATAGACCACCACCAGCCCCTGACTGCTCTGCATCATGAGTTCCTGCAACTGCTCGTAAGATAGCCCAGGGCGGCTCTGAATGAGCCTGTACATGGTGTCCAGGTGACGGCCATAGGCTTCCAGGATATCTGGATCCGTGAAGTTGGCCAGCACGCCCTTGTCGTTCTTCTCCTCCATGGCCGGGGTGACGAGTTCCACTCTCAGGGTGGTGTTGTTCATCTCTATGGCCGTCAAAAGGGCGGTATAGCCATTGGGCAAGGGCGAGGTCACGTGATCACGCATCATGTGCGCATGAACCTTGTACAGGGAAGTGCGGCTGAGGTACTTGATCTCGTCGATGGCCTTGAAGTGCACCGGCAAATCGCCGCTCACGTGTATGACGCCTATGGCCTTGTACAAATCATCCACGGATTCCAAGACTACCTTTATGCGTAAAAAAGCCGCACGCTTTCTGAATTCCCTACGGACGAAGTCATAATATGACCACAGTGGCGGTTTCTGGATGGTCCTAACCTGGGCTTCGATACCCTCCTTGTCGAGGATTTCCCACAGGACCTGCCTGGCTTGACGCAACACGGATCTCTGGGACGATATCTGTATCTGAACCCGTGTCTGATGTGAGAGTATCTCGGCCTCTCCGTAGATGGCCTTCAGACTCAGTTCCGTAAGTTCCTGCGCCACCTGGTTCATACCCAGTTCCATGGCCAGGGAGCAGTATATGGTCAGGGTTTCCCAGGCATAGCGCTGTCGTTTCTTGTCCCTGAACACACCCACCGTACGCATGTTGTCCAAGCGGTCGAAAACCTTGAGAATCACGGCCCGCAACAGGTTCACACCCGATGCAGTACCCAAAATCTTCAGGTATGTGTGTACCTTGGACTTGTCCTTGAGGACCTTCACGTCCTCGTCACTGGCATCGTCCGATGGGCGGTACTTGACCTTCGAGACGGCCTCCACCACCGTGGCTATGGTAGAACCGAAGCGCTGACGGATCTCCTCCACCGTGGTATCCGTATCCTCCACCACGTCATGAAGGTAGGCCGCTGCTATACCCTTGCTGTCCAGGCCCTTCTCGGCTGCCATTCCAGCCACCCTGAATGGGTGCATGACGTATGGCTCGCCGGTCTTGCGAGGCTTCTGGGCTGCATGCATTTTCACTGCATAGCATGCGGCATAAAGGAGCAGCTTGCGCAGTTTGTCGAGATCATCCTGCTTCCAGTAGTAGGACCACCTGACTTCATGGTCATGAAGCATGTCGTAGAAACGCTCTACGAGCTCGCGCTTCCATGACCTGATATCATAGGCCTCGGCCCCTTCGGACTCCGACACCATACGCTGCCATACAGGGATGGCATATCTATCGATGCACTCAGCCAGCCTGTTCCTGAGCTGTTTCAGCCTCTCCATGGTGGAGGAGTCGAGCCTTTTCATCATTCCCGAGGTTCCTGTGCCCGGTCGGGACATACCTGCCCATCCTTCCAGGTCCTCAACCTGGGTGGCCCTCAGGTTCCACAGGGAATCACGATCCCCCCGTTTCCTCTTTTTGGTTCTGGAATTTCCTGAATCAGTGCCGCGTCTCTCAGTTGTACGGGATCGGCTGTGGAACCCCCCGTCGCCGGTTCTCCTGCGTCTCGGGCCGGAGCCGCCGTCCGGGGGAAGACGATCTTTGGACATGGATCACCTCACAGAACCTATAACATAGTGAAAGTGTCGGCATTATGGAACCATGAGCACCATTTTATGATTGTTTTTATAACTATTCGTAATTATTTAACTTTTATGCAACTGACGTCCTATTAACTACACCCTGCTCCCACAAACGGTGTCATTCCTGTTATCCAGTGTAGTCCACTTGACCGATGACAACTGCCGTAAACGTTCTATTATTTATACAGACTGAAGGGAGGTAACCATGGCTCGTCATATTGTCCGCACATTTTTCATTCTTCTTTCCATACTTGCCATGTCCGGCTGTGCCGATTCCGGAGGAGGCGACACTCAATCCATAGGCAAGACAGAACTCCTCCTGGTGGGAGCCGTCAGACAGGAGGTCTTCATAGGCACCGACGTCACCTTACGTGCCATGGTAGTGAAGACCAGTGACGATCACAACGTTCAGAGTGCCGTGGTCAAGGACTTCCCGCTCCATTTCGAAATAGTCAGTCCTTATCAGGGTGAACTGAGTGCCAGTGAGGTTCTCACCGACGACATGGGACTCACCTCGGTGGTGTTCACCGGCCAGGAGGTTGGCCAGTATCAGATCAAGGTAACAGGAGAGGGCCTCGACACAAAGTATTTTACCGTGGAGGTCATGGACCGGAGAGTTGGCCTCGAGGAACTCCAGAACGACATATCCACCTTCGTCAGGCGACGCATCACCGTGGGAGTGAAGGCCACGTCAATCATACCCGGACAGCAGGCCACCCCACTTGCCGGGGCAAAAATCACCTTCAGCATAAATAATTCCGGCAGCAATGCCCAGTTGGAGGCACCGGGTACCGGGCAATTGACCGATGAGGTGGAAGTCCTCACCAACGCCGACGGCATTGCCTCCATCTTCCTGTTCACAGGTGATACAGCCGGCAATGCGGTAATCAAGGTTTCCATGGATGGGGCAACAGACGTGGGCATCAGGGTTACCATCAACGCCAATGCCAGCGGCGGCTCCTGCGAGACTAACTCCGACTGTCCCCCGGACGCTCCCATATGTCAGGAAGCCCCTGGCGGAAGTGGCGATAAAGTCTGTGTAGAGCTCACTGACTCCTGTCAGACAAACGACGACTGCCCCGGCATGTACGTGTGTGACACTCAGTCCCACACCTGCACACTGCCCACCGACGGCAAACGCTGCGATCCCTTCAACGTAGCTGCACAGCCGTGCCCTGACGGCCAGATATGCAAGGATGGTTACTGCCAGGATCCCAACATCACATGCCAGAACAACGATGACTGCGCAGCCGGTCAGGAATGCGTGGCCGGTCAGTGTCTGTATCCCGGAGGCGGATGCCAGACCAGTAACGACTGTCCCGGCGGACAGGTATGCCTCAACGGTGTGTGCATGGACGCCGACTCCTGCTATCCGGCAGGACACAATCCCAGACGTCTGGGCGGCACGTGGAACTTCGACTCCATGCTACACCTCGACGAGGCCGTGGGCGGTTTCACTGGAGCCATACTCGGAGCCAGCCACGTACTTCGTGACATCATCCTCGGAAACTGGCAGATAGGCGGCCTGCCGCAGTGGCTGGTGGATGCCCTCAATGCCCTGCTTCAGCGGCTTATCCAGGAATACGTGCCACCCTGGGCTCAGCAGGCCATCATCGTCCTGGGAGACATCGACGACATCCTTGACGACATGCGTGTCTACTCCACGGTGAACCTGGTGGCCATGGGCAACAACGAGTACTACGGTGCCCAGCACTGGGATCTCGTGGTATTCGAGTACCGGGGCCAGATGATTCAGTCGCCGCCGGAGGACATCTTCTCCAACACCGGAAACTTCGAGGTGGAGGACTTCAGTTCCCGCGAGATCTGCGGCATGTTCTACATCGACCGCTTCTACGTGCGCAATGGAATCGGCGGACTGTTCAGATGGGCCGTGGACGCAGCTGTGACCGGAGTCACCTGCACTTCCGATCAGTCTGAGTGTTACTACTCCCTCGAGGAGATGCTCACCGACATCATCGACTGCGACTCGGTGGCCACATCCTTCGACGAGATGGTACACGATATGTGGCCTAATGCGCCTTCGGTTTACGACGCTGCCTTTGCAGCATGCAACAACTACAAGACCGATGCCATAAACGAGATCATAGACGCCCTGGACGACATCGAGACCAAGTTCAAGATGATGTCCCTGCGCGGCATTGCCGACATCCAGGACGATTCACACCTCAACGACGGCCACTGGTACGGCACCTTCACCGGCGCCACCGGAATATTCCTGGGCAACTACACCGGAGAGTTCACGGCCGTGAAGCAGTAGAACTAATACTTCTTTCCGCAAGTTTTCTGCATTATCAATTTTCCATGTAATTACGGGGAGTTACACATATAACGTCATGAATGACATCATGATGTGACAATTACTGCGGTTGCAAAACACGGTATGTTGTAATAGACTGCATTGCACCCTTACAGGGAGCATTATGGCCTGAGAGGATGTACCATGGCTGATTCGAAGTTTAACGTTGGCGATAAAGTGGTGTACCCCGGACAGGGTATCGCCGAGATAACCACGGTTGCCGAAAAGGACGTCGGGGGGTTCAAACTCAAGTTCTATGAACTCCGGCTCATCGAAACGGACGTCAAGATAATGGTCCCTGTACGCAAAAGTAAGCAGGTGGGGCTCAGAGCCATGATCTCACGTGAAGAGATGGACGCCATATTCGAACTCATGCGTCGCAGAGACGTGGTATTCGACAAACAGACCTGGAACCGCCGTTACCGCACATTCGTAGAGAAGGTCAAGAGCCCGGACATCATGGACGTGGCAGAAGTCTACCGTGATCTTTCGATACTCAAACACCAAAAAGAACTATCATTCGGGGAAAAACGTATGCTGGAGCAGGCCCAGAACCTTCTGGTTCAGGAATTTGCCACCGTTCTTGGAGAGGACAAGGACGCCGTGACTGCCCATCTGGAAGAACTGTTCTCTGATTTGGCACCAGCGGCAGCACAGTAAACAGTTTTTCCCATACATCAACCCGTCATCATATTTACAAAGGAGGGATGATATGTTTTACGTCACAGTTGATAAGGTACCTGGGTACCGCATAGTACAGGTCCTGGGTACGGTATCTGGTTCATCCATAAGGGCCAAACACATCGGACGCGATCTCATGGCAGGTCTCAAGTCGATTGTAGGGGGCGAACTCAAAGGTTACACCGAACTTCTGGCCGAATCCAGGTCAGAAGCCGTGAAACGCATGCTCAAAGAAGCCGAGAAACTCGGTGCCGACGGTGTGGTGGCCGTGCGTTTCGGTACATCCTCCATCATGCAGGGTGCTGCTGAGATGCTGGCCTATGGCACGGCCGTCAAGCTGGCCCCAGAAACGGGAGCACAGGCCGTTCCCCAGCAGTCCTATGCCCCTCAACAGCCACAGCAGCAGCCCTATGCTCCTCAAAATCCCCCTCCCCCCCAGGGCGGAGGATGGCCTCAGGGCGGAGGATATCCCCAGGGGAGGTGATGCATGGGCTTCCTCGGAACACTCATACTGCTCATTGTCATAGGCTACCCTTTCGTAGCCTACTACATCATGCGTGAACGCTGGAAGAAGCTACGCGGCAAAGCTCGTAAACTGCGCAGTCAGTTCATCATCCACACGATGAAGGAACCTGTGACCAGCGGCGGAAATACCGTCGTCATCATAGGCAACGCCGTGGTGGCTCCTGATCCCCTCACCCTGTTCTTTTCCAAATGGCGTCACTTATTCGGCGGCTCTATGGGTGCCCTGACCATGTTTGCGGAACGGGCCCGCCTGGAGGCCGAAGTCAGGATGCTGGAGCAGGCCAGAAAGAAGGGAGTCCGCGAAATCGCATGCGTGCGCTATTCCACCAGCGATCTGGGAGGCAAGTCCAGTGGTGAAGGCGCCATGTTCAATGGCGAATACCTGTGCTACGCCACTGGCATAATCACCTCGGGCAATCACTAAGCCCTAAAAAACACCGTAACATATCGAAACAATTACACTTTTTTGACACTCAGTCATTCTTTTAGAAGGCGGGATATCTCCTCGAGGCCATCTGCGGTAGGAGGCACGAGGGGTGCCTGTCCGGCTCTGCGGGAGGTTCCGTCCACATCCTTGAGACCGTTTCCAGTTACCATCAAGGCAACGGTCTCGTCAGGTCCGATGACTCCCTGAGCGCGGGCCTCGAGAAGACCGGCAAGGGAGGCCGAAGCAGCAGGCTCGGCAAACACACCGGCAAGACGCCCCAGCAGCAGGGCTGCATCGGCTATTGCATCGTCGGAAACGGTGATCATGCGGCCACCGGTACGTTCGATCGCCCTGATAGCCTTACGCCAGTCCCGGGGCAAATCCACTGATATGGAATCAGCGAAAGTGGTAGCACTGCGTGGTGTCACACTGTCGGCACCCGAACGCCATGCCTCGTAAATCACTGACGACCCCTGTGCCTGTACACCCAAAAGACGGGGCATGCGGCTGATGAAGCCCATCTGCTCGAGATCGTAAAGCCCCTTGCCCATGCCTCCAAGGATGCAGCCGTCTCCCACGGGCACAACTATCCAGTCGGGGGGATTGAAATTCAACTGCTCCAAAAGCTCCATTGCACCGGTCTTCTTGCCTTCGGATAGCACTGGATTGACCCCGGTGGAGCGCAGATACCATCCGAAACGCCCGTAAGCCTTGAGAGACAAATCGAATGCGTCGTCATAAGTGCCATCCACCCTAAAAACCCGGGCTCCAAAAGTCAGGAGCTGGGCCAGTTTTGCCCGGGGAATGGCCTTTGGCACCACTATGACCACCGTAATCCCCTCGGGAGCGGCCAGACCGGCTAGCGATGAGGCTGCGTTACCAGTGGATGCAGCCAACATGGTGGTCTTGCCCCTGGCTTTTGCGTCACATATGGCCACTATGGACGCCCTGTCCTTGAAAGAGGCCGTGGGCAACTGACCATCGAACTTGACCCACAGACGACTGACACCAACATGGTCCCGCAGATACCGAGGCTCCAGCAGTGGACTGGGACCGACTGTATGCCCCGTGTCTGGGAAGCCCTCTGGGAGAGGTAGGACAGGATGATATCGCAGCACGCCACGCCTCGTGGGAGAATCCAGCTCTGCGCGCAGCTGGACGGCAGCACGCTCATAGTCATACTCAAAGTCTAAGGTTCCATCCCAGCCGCATTCCTCACATACCAGATGAGGAGAACCGGGCTCATAACGCGCACCACAGCGGGTGCATATCTTTGCCGTGACATTGGGATTCATCATATTCAAGACCTCCAGCCGTGCCGGTTCAAAACGTGCAAACCAGCATGAAGTCCAGGTATTACCCCACCTGAAGACATTTTAACAGTCACTTTGAGACGAAAATGTGTAAGGTCACAGTGACGAGGCTGTCAAGAGAGACACAGGAAGACGCTGTCACCTGGATTTTACTTCCAGGAGGTCATGTCTTTGAGAATCTTGTACTCGGGCTTGATGTCCACGGGAATGTCAGCCAGCTTCGGAAGGGCCTTTCTCATGGACTGGGGCATGTGGGCCCACTTCGCCATGAAGGCCTTGGCCTTCTCGTAATCACCTGTTGCCTGAATATCGAGAAGCTCTTTCACGAAGTCACGGCAGGCACCAGGCATACGGGCAAAGTCGATGTGGAAACGCTCGGTCTTGGTATCGTATACGATGGCGCCCTTGCTCATGAGATAGGAGAAGGCCATGAGGTTGGCCCTGCCATGAGCCTCGGAGATACCAAAGCGAACTGATCTGAAAAATCCCGCCAGATAGGTGACGTAGCCCTGCTTGAGCATGTCCTGGGTGTACATGCCCTGCCTTACCAAGTACTCGAGTCCCACGAGACCTCCGATATCGGCTTTGGCCTCCTCCAGGGCGGAATAGGTGTCGCGAAGCATCTCACGCACCTCACGGCGGACCTTGTTCTTGCCCTCCGTAACCTCCACAAAGGCAGGTCCGAGTCCGTGGGTGGTCTCATGGAGCAGTGTATTGGTGAAAAATGCGTCGAAAGTCACATACTTGCGCTGGGACGGGTCCAGAAGTTTGTCGGCTATGGGGGACAGGATCACCCTGAACTTGGCTTCGGAAACGTTTCTGTAGAGTACCAGCTTGTAACCCTTCTGCTTACGAACCACCTCGTCGTTGGGCAGATTGAAGGCCAGGGTCTGTATACCGGCCTTGGTATCACCAGCCGTGAAGAGCTCGTAGACCACCACGATGGGTCTAGTCTTGCCGCGCTGGGCGAGTTTACGCGAGGACTCAGGATAGGGCAGGTTGCGGTCCAGCTCCTTGGCATGCTTGTTTATGACCGCCAGTTTCTTGGAGTACTCGGGATCCACGATGTTCAGCGTGGCCTCGAACGCAGCCTTGTATCCCATGAGTTTGTCCTCGTAAACCTCGTACGGACCGATGAGGAACTCGATGGGGCCCTTGAGATCCAGCCAGGCGAAGTCGCTCTTTCTGTAGTCGTCGGTTCTGAAGGCCTTGGCACGCAGCAGCAGGTATTTCTTGAGGTAGGGGTCTTTCGTGAGGGCAGCAGCCTCCTCCAGGAGTTTGGCTGCGCGCTCGAGCTGGGCTCTGTAGGCCTGAGAATAGGGCACTGTACTGAACTTGCCGTCCTTACGGTGCACCAGGGTATACAGGGATCTTATGGCATCCAGCTCCTTCTGGGCTTCCTGACGGGCCTTGGCATCCTTGCTCTTCTCGATGGTCTGTTTGAGCCCCTCCATGTGCTTGAGCAGCTGGATTTTGGTTATTGACGGATCATAGAAACCGGCACCAAGGGGCTTTTTACGGGATCCCCAAAACGGTCTGTCATGCTGAAGCCTGTCCCAGGGACCGAACATGATGTCGAAATACTGCAGCACAGGGGCCTTGGCAGGGTCTTTCTGAACAGCAGCAGCTATCTCGCGGCGGGTGGCCGGGTTGTCGGGATCCACCTGAAGGAGGAAAATCTCGTCCATGAACTTGGAGGCTTCCACGAGTTTACGGAGAACGGGCTTGATGTCGTCTGTGATGAGCTTTTCAGGGTATCCTATCTCCATGGGTTTGAACTTGGATACCTGAGCACGTACCTCATCGGGAGTCAGAGGCGCATTGGGATCCTTCTTCGCCACTTTTTTGACCTCCTTCTTGGGTTTGGGAGCGTCTTTCTTCACAGGAGCCGCAGCCACCGGCCTTTTTGGGGGCAGGTCCTTGGGTTTGGCAGCCTGCTTGGAATCCTTGGGGCCAGAACATGCCATCATAAAGAGTACTCCCATGAGCACTGGAATCATTCGTTTCATGTCAACTACCTCCATGTTTGACTACGGTTAACCGATTTTGCGGGAAAAGCAACAGTCGATACTGATGACGGCCTTCGTGTGGTCTGTGAAGCAAACCCAAGTATCAGCGGGCCGAGGAGATGTGCAGGCAGGGAGAGTACTTCTCGGGAGGCATCTTGGCCAGTTCCTTGGGATCTGCATCCGCAGGCTTCCTGTAGTACAGATACCTGTAAAGTGGAGCCTCTATGGTGAGTTCTCCCTTGCGTACCAGGGATTTGCAGCGTTTGTAGAGAAGTTTCTCCAGTGCATACATGGTCTTCTGGATGTGCATGGATTCGATGGTTCCTGCAGCCACCTGATCCATGAATTCCTGACGATCAGGCATTTTCTTGCGAGAAAGCACCAGTACGTAAAAGACCTTCGCCATGCCCATGTCGCGGGTCTCCACCTTCGGAAGCACCTGACCCTCCTTGAGAGCCCAAAGCTCCTTGACCAGCTGCTTAGTAAACAGCGGAGGCTGCTCCTTGAGGGGGGATACCGGGCCGACTTCCATCATCTGAGGCATGGCTCCTTTACCGAATACGTCCTCGGGTTTGGCGCCACCCTCGAGCTGTTTAAGGGCTTTTTGGGCCATCTCGAGGGCCTTCTTCTCGGCTTTGCTGCGGCGTATGAGGGCTTTGCACGCATTAAGCAGTGCCTCATCCTTGCCATAGGTGATCTGCTTTTCGGACTCTGCCACGAAGAAGTATATGCCGTTCGGACCTGACACCGGGCCTGAAAGCTTCTTGAGCTCTGCACCGAAGACGGCTTCACCCATGGTGCCATCGCGGGTGACCTGCATGGTGATCACCTCGCCACCAAGCTTGGTGAATCCTTCCGGGAATGCGCTTGCATCCAGGGTCTTGGCCTTGGTCACGGCGTCCATGACCATGAAATCCTTGGCTGTCACACCCTGGAACTGACCCTGGGGGCGAACCATACCGGCCTCGGAGAAGACCTCTGCAGCTGTCGGAGACATCTTGAACACCACCGCCTTGACGGTACGCTGTTTGGGCCCCTTCTCGTACATGTCTTTGTTCTTGTTGTATTCATCCTCACACTGTTTGCGTGAAGATTCACCGGACAGCATTGCCTTTGCCTCCCCGTCGGAGACACTGACAGAATCCTCGAATGAGGAACCCGTGAATTCTGCCTTCTTGAGCCACATGGAGACGTTACGTACCTGATACTCCACCCACTGACCTTCCATGGAGCCTGTACTACCCTGCAAGAATGCATCGCGATAGGCCTTGGCCTCCATCTCCTCCACGAGCTGGTCGAGGTACTCGTTCACATCCGTGAAACCGGCTCTGTAGCGAACCCATTCCTTGAACTGTTCATAGTTGAAGTGTGCAGGCTTGCGTGTCTTGGGATCCAAGGGCCAGGCACCAAGATCCGATAAACGTCTGTCCTGCCCGAAGATGATGGTGTGATTTTTGAGGACGAGGTTCTCCGCATCCTCTCTCATGAAGCGAATTCCCTGTTCATGAGCCAGGTTGGCCAGCATCTTGCGCTCAAGGAGTTTGTCCATCGCAAAACGCCTGTATTCCACACCTTTGTCTGCAGAGATGAAATATGAGGCCATGCTGGTGGCATAGCGCCAATCAAGAACGGTTATGTCAGATCCGTCGAACTCTGCGAGAACGTGACTGACCCCGCATCTAACCTTGTTGGAGGCAGGACCGAAACTGATCACGAACGTCACGATAATCAGACCCAGTATCAGGTAAGTGCCATAGGACTGCGTCTTTCTCCTCAGAAAATCGAGCATACCACATCCTCCGTGGTGCAAATGTGCACCGTCTCAGCTGAGCAAATATAAAGAACCGATTCCTTTTTATCAACACAGAAAGTGGCTACCTGCGATTCCCTGGTTTACAGGGAAGCCCACCAGGTGTATATTGCTATGACTTGATCGGATATTTATCAATTATTTCAACTAGTTATGAACCAGCATAGTACCAGTGAAAATACACGTAGAGCAAATTTAGAGTTTTATGTAACCCTGCCATCGCGGCCATCTGTCAGAGGCATGGGCATCATGGCAGTGCTTTTTTATACTGCTGGGGTTCTTCTCATACAGATGGCTCTGTTCGGAGTATACGCCATATTCGCCAGGGGCAGGGATCTCGCCTCCGTGGATCTTGCTTTCTCTTTTTTGTCCTCAGGAGCATGGGCGGCAGCTGCGGCCTTCGTGGCAAGGAAAGGCCTTCTACCCCCCGGCTCTCTCAACACGTCCGGGGCCACCCTGGATATGCGGGGGCTCCTAGTAATACCCATCGTAGCAGTACTCCTGGTCATGGCTGGAAGCTCCCTGGAATCATTGGTGGTCTATGCCTTTCCTTCGCTGCTGGCACCGGATCCCGTTCTCTCCAGACTAGTTGGTCTGTTTTGGCGCGGTCCTCTTGAAGCCATCACCGTCATATTCCTCACCGTCGTCGTGGCGCCGGTGACAGAGGAATTCTACTTCCGGGGACTCGTGTTCCGTTCACTGAGATCCAAAGGCTACTCGTGGACTGCTGCAGCCGTTTTCACATCACTTCTCTTTGCTGCAGTACACCTGAAACCTGTCGGATTCGTCACCCTATTCGTGGTTTCCATGACCCTGACCCTCCTGGTGGAACGCACTGGCTCCCTGCTGGCCTCCATGCTGCTGCACGCTACCTACAACGCTGTAATACTTGCAATAGGTGTAACCCAAAATCCGGTCCTGCTCTCCTTCGAACAGACGTCTTCGGCAAGAGACCTCATAAACGATATCTCCATATTCCGTGTGCTCCCCATCGCCCTACTGTTTACGGGCCTCCTGTGGTTCATGCTCAGACTCGGCTTCCCACCGATGAATTCAAAGCATTCTACGGCCAAGTACGAGTCCCGCTAACCCCTTCCGGTTTCGCTGGATTCTGCCTGCACCGTCACGATTGGACAGCACACTGCACTTGACTGCCACCCAACGGGAATTAATTCAGTCTGTAGACCGTTGATAAATAGGAGGCCTCCATGAAATCACTCATATCAGGCATCGTAGTTGCCACAGTCATGCTTTCGGGCTCACTGACGGGATGCTCCACAGAAGAAGACGCCTGCCGCGCTTACTGTCAGCGTGCAGGAGAGTGCTCCAGCTGCGGCGGAGACGTAGACATAGACGCATGTGTGGAAGAATGCAGGGAACTACCTACAGATGCCAAGAAAAAGCTCCCTGACTGCTATAAGGGAGAGTGCGAAAACATATTCATATGCTCTGACATAATCGGCACTGACGCTCCGAGTCCTTGCAAACAATGAGGCAGTACGCCACAAGCATCGGGACGGTGCCAGTGCCGTTGCCAGTAAAGGAGGTTTACCATGATTACAGTCGCACTGACCGCACTGATGCTCTCTGCACCGGTCACAGCTTCACCACAGACACGCGTGACACCGGTGGTTAAAGCCATAAAACGCGTATCCCCAGCCGTCATCTGCATTTATGCCACCCATTACGCCCAGAATCCCTTTGCGGGTGGCCTGCCGCCTTTTCTCGGTCCGATGCCGGGAGTCATGCGCGGACGCTCCATTGGTTCGGGGGTGATCTTCGATCCCCGTGGCTATGCAGTCACCAATGCCCATGTGGTCCATGCTGCCGTGGATCTAAAGGTCAAACTGTCAGACGGCCGCGAATTTCCGGCAAAAGTCATCGGCACGGACGAGAGGGTCGACGTGGCTGTGATTAAAATCCGGACCAAGGAGAAACTGCCTTACGCATCCTTTGGCTCGTCATCTGATCTGCTGCTCGGAGAGACGGTCATCGCCATCGGAAACCCCTTTGGTCTGACCTTCACTGTGTCAAAGGGCATCATCTCGGCACTTCACCGTGATTTCCCCCTCAAAGGCGGCCGTTACATCCTCGACAACGTCATACAGACCGATGCTGCCATCAACCCAGGCAACTCGGGTGGCCCCCTGGTGAACATCCTGGGGCAGGTGGTGGGTCTCAACTTCGCCATGCGACGGGCATCTCAGGGTATAGGCTTCGCCATTCCCATCGACACGGTCAAGCAGGTGGTCAAAGAGGTACTCAGATACGGTCAGGTCAGAGGCTCGTGGCTGGGCATGTCCGTACAAGAAGACGAGCACGGCGTGAGAGTCGTCAGAGTGTATCCCAAAAGTCCGGCATGGAAGGCAGGAATAAGAGTAGGACAGTACCTCAGGCGCTTCGGGTCGAGGGACATAAAGAGCCTGCGGGACTTTGTGCGTGTACTCGGGACACTGGTACCCGGCCAGAAAGTTCAGGTCCGCACCAACACAGGCAGACATACCGTAAAAGTGGCTGCCATCACTCCCAAAATGGCCCTCAGACGCTTCGAAGACCGCTTTGGCGTTAAACTGGACAGCGTACGCAAACTGCCGGCCAAGTTTAGACATAACCTGCATCCTGGAGCAGTGATCGTCAGCCTGGATACCAGTGGCATGGCCTACTCCATGGGCCTTAGACCCCTTGACGTGATAACCTCGGTCAATGGCAAACCAGTGGCTCGACTCTCGGACCTCAGCAAGCTCCTGTCCTTCGTGCCGTCCGGGGGTTCCATCTACATCACGGTATGGCGTTCCGGCAGACAGTATCCTCTGGTCATCCCCTACTGATTTGAGCACGCAGCCTACCGTGTACCGTATTTCATCCTAGACGACCGTTCACCCCCAACTGTGTCCTAAACGATGTAGAAAACGGAAGAAACACCGCCCTCTCACTGATCGATTTTTTCTATTTTCTCCATGGAACTACGGGTTTTTGCCGCTAGTACCGCAAGTCTGTCGGCCTCCTCGTTGCCCTCGACTCCGGAATGGCCCTGCACATGCCTTACATCGATATGTGAAAATGACGAAAACACATTTCTGAGCTTCTGAACCAGCTCTTTGTTCTTCTTGGGCTTCCAGTTTTGTGTAAGAAGACCCCACACGTACTTGCTGTCTACATACACCACCACTTCCCTGTCCCTATCCTTGATGGATTCGAGGGCCAATAGAACAGCAGTAAGCTCAGCCACGTTATTGGTGGTCTCTCCAAGATAACGGGATATGTACTTGATCCACCTGCCACTGCGCAAGATGGCCCCGGCCCCTGCCGGACCAGGATTGCCCCGTGAGGCTCCATCAGCATATATCTCTATGATGTCACCCAATGGCTTTGTCATCGTAACTCATTGATTTTATTAACAATTTTCTACTCAGCACCCACCACGCGATTGCGTCCTCCAGCCTTGGCCTGGTAAAGAGCCCTGTCAACCCGTTCTATGAGCTCCTCCGCAGTCTCACCTGGACGCAGTACCGCATAACCAATGGAAGCCGTCACCGGAATGGTGGCGTCATCGAAGACTACCTTGAGTTTTTCGATACTCTGTCTGGCCCGTTCCCCTATCCTGGGAGCATCGCTCTCTTCCATATCCTTGCATATGACCAAAAACTCCTCACCGCCGTAACGGGCCACGAAATCATTCTTGCGCATAAAAGTCTTTATCAGAACGGTTGCAACGGAACGGAGCACCTCGTCACCGGCCTGATGTCCGTAAGTGTCGTTGATGCGTTTGAAATGGTCCAGATCCAACATGAAGACAGCCAGATCGTTACCAGATGAATGGGCATACTTTACCGCCAGTTTGAGTGTCCGGTCCATTGCACCACGGTTGAACAGGCCCGTGAGGGAGTCCCGTTCCATCTTGCTCTTCGCTTCCTGCAGTTCCTCGCGCATCTCACGTAGCTGCATGGAAAGCTGCTGGATACGGGTCCTGCCGTCCTCCCGCTGCCGCGCAATGACCTCCTTTATGCCTGAGACGGTCTCCGGGACCTTGGCCTTGAGTGTCTCCCACTCTTCCCTGTATGTGAGATCCTCTATCTCGGTGAGATCGGTGACTATGTGCTGGCCTTCCACCTCTGCTTGTGCAAAGGCTTTTTTGAGTTCACTCACCAGACTGGCCAAGAGTTGAGTCGTCATCTCCTTGTACTGACTGTATTCCCGGCTCTCCTCCCGTCTTTGTTCCCTGACCGTATTGCGTATTTCCTTGTGTACTCTGTCTGTGTTGTTGTCGCGATCCGGAGATCCAGGCTTGAGTAGGACCTCCCTTGCAAGCCTGTCCATGGTCGCCTTGAAGGTACTGCCGTCGTAATGTTTGGTGGGAAGAGCAAAACTGCCAATGGTACGAAGCACATTGGCTAGTGTATCCCTGACGAGATCACATTCTTCATCAATAGTGGCAACCTGGCTTCCAGAAGCGGACTTCTTGCTGCGGACCGTTCCGGAGGAAAACCGTCTCATGCGTGGCATAACCGTACTCCATAATCAGATAGATTCAGGAAAACAAACATGCAAATAGCAAACTTTACTACACGAGTTCATCTATTACCACCATATAATTACATTGAAACCCGTTGGTATACTCGTTCAGTGTCCCCCTGCTCTTCCATGTAAGGAAGTTTTCAATCAAACGTCATTTAGCTATGGTGTGTCTCAATGAGTCCGAAGACACCATCTTCACGTCTGTATACGACGTTGATCTCGTGAGTGTCGGCATTGGTGAACACCAGGAAGGTCTTGTGCTGCAACTCGAGATGCATTATTGCCTCATCCACGGTCAGTGGCTCGGCCACATACTCCTCGGTCTTCACCACACGGTGCTTGTGCTCCACGACCTCCGGAGTCTCATCCACTTCCTCCTCGGTCTCTACCTCTATCAGTGTGGAACTGAATTTCTTAACGGGAACGTCCCGGCGAGGTTTGGAGTTCTTTATCTTCTCCTTGTATTTGCGCACCTGCTTCTCTATGCGCTCTATAGCCTTCTCTATGCTCTGATAGAGATCCTCAGAGCTGTCCACACCCTTTATCTTAACTCCATTGTGCAGCGTAATGAGAATGGACGCATTGTAACGGTGGCGCCTCTCCTCTCCAAGCACCACGTGGGCTTTCATTGGCTCATCTATATACTTACGGATCTTGGCAAGTTTCTCCTGCACGTGATCTCTGAGTGCGTCCGATGACTCCATTTTCCTAAAGGTGATCTCGAGTTGCATCTGTACCTCCTGCTTGGTCTGTTGTCACATTCTCTTGCGTCTTCTGCTCGACGAGAGAATTCCAAGTTCGTCTCTGTATTTGGCAACCGTCCTGCGTGCCAGTTCTATTCCCTCTTCCCTGAGAAGCCTGTTTGCAATTTCCTCATCGCTGAGGGGCTTTTCAGGATTCTCTTTTTTGACGTAATCCAGTATGCACATCTTTACGTATGTGGAAGACAACACCCTGCCGTCCCTGGTTTTCACTGCACTGGGGAAAAACTCACCAAAGGGAATGATGCCATGAGGAGTATCCACGTATTTGTTTGATGTTGCTCGCGACACTGTTGACTCGTCTCTTCCTATTTTTGTAGCGACTTCCCTTCTCGTCAAGGGTTTCATATAACGAATTCCATTTTCGAAGAATTCCCTCTGCTCTTTCAGAAGAAGCTCTAGTATGGTGCGTATCGTGGACTTCCGTATGTGTACGGCCTTCAGCATGAGCAGAGCCTTGGACAGTTTCTCCTCGAAAAACTTGATGTCTTCAGGCTTTCCACCTTCTCGTCTCAATTTCAGGAGCATATCGTAATAACGCCTGGAAATGTATACCTCGGGAACACGCTCGTGGTTGAGTTCTATGACGAAGTCGTCGCCTTTGCGAAAAATCTTGGCTTCCGGAACGGCAACGGGTTCGGAACGGTCCGAATACTGGAGGCCAGGCTTGGGATTGAGCTTTCTGACTATCTCCATGGCTCTGTGTACTTCATCCTTGCTGACATCCAGGATCTCCGCTGCCTTCGACGGATACTGCGCTGCCATCTGTAGCAAATCGGTATCCATGACGAGATCGTGAACCACTCCCTCTGTTATTCCCTGTTCCTCCAACTGAATCTTGAAACACTCGGAGATGTCTCTGGCAGCCACACCCACGGGATCGAGATGCTGAACCACTCTAAGAACACCGAGGACCCGGTCGGGATCTACTTCCAGTCCTTCAGCCAGCTCCTGTACGGGAATCCTCAGGTATCCGGCCTCGTCGAGATTGCCTATGATGTACTCGGCTATTGCCATCTCCTCGTCGGTCAGGTCCAAAAGGCCCAGTTGTTCCACCAGATGATCATAGAGATTGGTACTGGAGCCCACGAACATCAGTGGGTCGTACTCTGAGTCAGATCTGTGATACTCCCTCAAATCCACGCTGGAGATCGAGCCGCCGCCGTTCTCGAAGTGACTTTCCCAGTCAAAGGCCTCCGTGACCGGTTCGACAGGCTCTTTGTCCTCCGAACCATCCGCGGGTATGAGAGAGTCTTCTGCTGGTGGCACATCATCGAGAGAACGTAGAAGTTCTTCTTTCTTTTCGGCATCCAGGGTCAGCCGCTCTTCCTCGAATTCCTCATCACCGACAATGAGAAGTGGATTGTTCTCCACCTCATTCATCAGTTCATCGACCATCTGCATGGTGGGGACTTGAAGCATCTTGATGGCATGCCTGAGATGCTGTGTCATCATGAGCCTGGTTTTCTGTTTGAGTGTCGTGGACATGGTCTGTGCGGCAGCCTGTCTCATGCCCTGGCTCATTCCCTGACTCATTCCCGGAGTACGTCCTGCCATCATGGCCTCCTTAGCGCATGCAATAATCATGCCAAAATTCAATTTAGTCCAGCTTAGATTCCTGTCAACAAACCACCGGCAATATTCTGGCTCTCCTCGTTCCCTTCCACGGGCTATATCCAGACAGGATGCCACCATGGTCATGGTATACCAAAACGTTTATCGGCAACACTGGTGCTGAGTTACTCGCTTCCGTAATTTTTCTACCAATTGAAAGATTGTCTAGTGATTACGGGTAGTTATGCCGTAAATGCTTTACTGTGCATGACACCTGACCATACGACCATCATGCTCATGCATGTCAGGAAGTACTGCACACCTGCTGTCTGCCAAAGGACATCTGGCACGGTATGGGCAGCCCTCACCGAATACAGGGGGCACAGACGGCATGATACCTGGTGTGATCGAAGAGGTACCCGCCTCCAGGAGTTCCCGGGTATAGGGATGGACCGGGGACGACAGCACACTACGGGCATGTCCATGTTCCACGATTATGCCCCCCAGCATCACATACGCGGTATCTGCAAGCATACGGGCCACATGAATATCATGGGTCACCAGAATCATGGCAGAAGTATCGTTCTTCAGAGAACGGAATAGCCGTATGATCCGGGCCTGCAGTGATACGTCCAGTGCTGAAGAAGGCTCATCAGCCACGATGATGCGGGGCTTGAACACAAGAGCCCGGGCGACGGCAGCGCGTTGGGCCTGACCTCCCGACAGCTCACCGGGACGTCTGTCGAGAATCTGCCGTGACAAGGACATCCTCCCCACGAGCTCCTCCAGCTCTTGCTCCGGGCGGCCGGCAAGATAGGCAGCCTCCCTCAGAGACCAGCCGACGGTTCTACGGGGATCGAAGGAAGAGGCAGGATCCTGGAAGATCATTTGAATGGCCCGTCTGAGTCTTATGATGCCAGTTCTGCTGCTGGGATCCACTGACACCCCCTCCAGCACGACCTCTCCTCCCATGACATCGGCCAGTCCGACCAATGCTCTGATAAGCGTGGTCTTTCCACTGCCTGATTCGCCTATGACAGCGACTGTGGTACCGCCATCGACCTCTAGATCTGCACCGCGAACGACGGCCTCCCCCCTACCGTATCCCACGTAAAGTTCATGAAGACTCAAGAGATGCACCACGGGCCTCCATGATGTGTCTAAACGCCTGCCGGGCGAGCTCGTCAGGAGCCAGACGACCATCCAGACGTACCAGTGGGAAGTCATGGCGTTCCAGAAGTCGACCGTAGAAACGGGCCACCTTTTTTTGGAATACAAGTGTCTCGTACTCCTCAAGGGCATCCCTGACCCTTAAGCGATCATAGGCCACTTCGGGATCCAACTCCACGTACAGTGTGAGATCCGGCCACGGGACTCTCGAATTTATGGTATCCACCCAGGCGACATCAGCACCCAGGGCTCCCTGATACGCCAGGGATGAAAGCTTGTATCTATCTGAAATAACTATATTTTCTTGAGACTTGGGAAGGATTTCGGTGAAATAGTGCTCCACCCGGTCCGCAGCAAACAAGAGTGCCATGCGATCCGGCATACCTGCCCTGTGAGTTGACAGTTCCGCCCGAATGAACCTGCCCACGGTGAGGTCCGACGGTTCCCTGGTCACATGAACCGTCATTCCCGAGTCCTCGAGCATACTCTTAAGATTGCCCGTAAGAGTAGTGGTTCCTGCTCCATCTATGCCTTCCACAGCTACGAACACGTCAGCCTCCTACAGAGGGAATCTGGTATCTTCTCCGAAGTCACCGGCCGCCTGTCATGTACATGCGCAGTCCTATACCCAGATACCATGATCCATCATCCGAATCGCCATCCATATTCCGGCGCACCGAAAATTCCAGTGCTGCATTGCCTGATGTGTACCCAAGCCCTCCGCTGATGGCTCTGGTATCGGTGGAAGTACGCCAGAGGCCTCCCAGACGCAGGGAAATACGGCCCTGATAGAGGTACTCCACGCCACCCCGGTACCACGGATCGTCCCCCTCCATAATCACATCGCCCTCCAATCCCAGGGTAGGGGCAGGGACAAAGGCCACACCAGCACCGTAACGCCAAGGATTCGCGTCATCGTGATCCGCTGATATGTCGAAAACCACACCACCCACGACGATAGAACCCAGACGCATCATGAAGCCTCCGTCAAAGGACAGTCTGCTCTCTCTGGTGTCGCTGCCAGTGGCAAAATCCTGCCAGTAGGTGTTGAATCCCACTGAGATGGACTGAGAAAAACGCACGGCAATGGAAGCTCCGGTGCGATAACCATCATATATGTCGTTCTGTCTGTTGCGCAGATAATACACTGACGCCCCTACTCCCCGATTGGTTATTGTGTCAGTGACAGCAGCCCCCATGATATGAGCTCCGTCACCGTATACGTATGCGCCGTCTATCACATAAGATGATATGAGGCTCATGGAAGCAGGATTCAAAGACGCGCTGTCCATGCCCGTTCCAGTGGCAAGAAGTGCGCCGCCCATGGCCTGTCCTCGCGACGTGAGCGGCTCAAAAGTTCTGGCCTGACCCCAGCCAAGGGCGGGAATCATCAGTACTGCAAGGAAAAGGAGTAGACTCCTCATGACATCGACCTCCATCTCACAATGGATAGCAGCAGGCTGTCTCAAGTCCAATTTTCATGGTGAAAGAAGTCCGTACTGCTCAAAACGCCCATATCATGTATTTAAGGTGGGGCAATCTCAAAATTTCCACTTGCTGTACTAGTGGTGAGGACAGGGAAGCCGGATCAGATGACAAAACGCGAACTTGCTGGGAAGATGAATCTTGTGTCATAGCGAGGATTTTCGGAGTACGCGTCAGGTGTGGCGGCTCGAGATGGCATCCGGCCTTTGCAGCAGGCCTCGGAGTAGGTTGGATTTTAGGGAAGGAGCAGGCTTGGCAACTTTGAGTAATGTACATAGCTTTACTAAGACGCTCTGTGAAAATCAGTTCCATGAAAAACAGCAGGGGGGTATCTGAGGCGGCGCGAATCGTATTTTGTGCAAAAGTATTTTGAAATCAGGTAGTTATAAGAATTTGCAAGTAGAGTACCGTTGCTGTCCAACAATGATACTCTGCTCCCAGAAGCACAGCTGGATACATCACCGTAAGAGCGCACACTTCGATTACCCTTTGATTCTGTCAGCAATCAGGGAGTGTTTACTGCGGGGACAGCAATATCAGATAGCGGTGGCCCTCTTTCATGGGGACAGTCATCTCGCCACGGCCTGCACATGAGCGCCACCTTAGTGTCCATCGTCCGGCTGGGAGTGGCACCCGTAGCGAGTCCTCCGAAGGTACCAGATATGATTTTTTCATGCCCGGTGTCACCATGACCACAGTGGCCATGCACTCATGGGGGTTGTTCAGGATGGCTACGGGATATCCGAGGGATGGTGCAGTAAAGCTCCTTACGGTCGATGTCGATGAACATGACAGAAAGGAATGTGCCATCAGAAAAAAGAAAGCCGCCACGACCGTCCTGCGGGACCACTTGAAGGACATTTTAGTAACTACGCGTAATTATTGATATTTTTACGCCAAGACTTTGGCTTTCAGGAGTTTTTGGCAGCATCCAGTTTTTTCTGGAGTTCACCGGCAATCCATGACTTTGCCAGTATGAGAGCGGCTGGTGTCACCATGGCGATGAAGGCATATATGAGCCACATAAGCTCGGTGTTCTGTTCTCCTCCTGCAGGACAAAACTTCTCAAGAAACCAGCCCGCATAGGCTCCGGTTATCATCTTGGTGAGAAACCACGGTACCTGAGCTATACCCATGTAGGTGCCTGTCTTGCCCTCAGGAGCTATCTCGGCCACCATCTGCAGGAATCTGGGCTGCCACATGGCCTCACCCACTGACATGAGCAAAATATACAGCAGCAGGATCCACGGATTGGGACCCAGAGCCAGGAGGAAGGTAGGCAGTGCCATGACCAGGGTGCCATAAATCATCATGCGGTAGACGTTGGCCCTGGCAGTAAGAGCTGCCACCAGCGGGGTCAGGAAGAAAATGAGAATCGGATTGATGTTGGAGAAGAACTCGTATCTCGAGGCCACCCAGTCGGGAAGAGCCCTCTTGATGTAGTAGGGCAGGGTGAGCCAGTTATGGGCGAAGAGGGTCTGCACCGGAATCAAGATGAAGATGAAGAACATGAAGCGCTTGTCCGACAATACCTCAAGAAAGTCGTGTAGCATGCCCTTCTTGGGTTCCCCTTCCTTCTGTTTCGCAGATATCTGCGTCAGGGTACCCTTGGCCACTACGGTCTTCGTCAGGATTACTGCTACGGAGAGCAGCGCCATGAAAGTGAGGAATGCGTAAAGGTCGAAGACACTTGCCACACCTCCGATGGCACGAATCTCGGGTGAGAGCATTCCGGAGAAGAATGCACCGAGATTCATCAGTGCATAGAGCATGGCATAACCCACGGCAGCGGTTTTCTCGTCGGTGAACTGCTTGACAGCGGAATATGCTGCCGGCTGGAACAGACCGTATCCGATGATCACCACCATCAGTCCGATGAAGATCATTATGAACTGCGGAAAGTTGCTGGTCCCCAGGGTTCTGACTGCTGTTGAGCCAAAGGGAGAGAACGGAGCCATGAAATCAGGGAAAACCTCTCCACCCAGGGCTATCATGAGTCTGCCGACAAAGAGTATGCCCAGTGCCCACAGGAGAGCCTTCCGGACGCCCACCCGGTCGGATACGCTTCCAAGTAGCGTTTGGGACAGGGTTATGCCACCAGTAAAGATCATCAGCACCCAGCTGCTCCACTTGTCGCCAATACCCACGTTTTCCGAAAGATGAATACCTACCACCGTGAGGATGCCGAAGTAGACCAGGCCCTCCAAAAAGTAGGCGATATTCAGTCCCCAAAGGGCACGCGGGGCATGTACCAGATGATAAAAGGTATCGGAAAGTTCCTTGAACGATTTTTTGATGGCCTCGCCAACGGAAACGTTCTCAACATTCTTTGTCTCAGGCATGGATACCTCCGTTTGCGCGCAAGGATACCGGAACACTACTGAGGATGGAAGAGGAAAGGAAGAGATGATCAGGGCAGTCGACTTCAGTTTCGGGATATCAGGATGTCGTAATGCATGATGTAGTGCATGGAACAGTGGTTCCCAGGATACGAAGCCCGTGCGCCTTTGTCACCGGAGTGTGC
Organism: Polyangiaceae bacterium; assembly: GCA_027013865.1. Lineage (GTDB taxonomy): Bacteria > Myxococcota_A > Polyangia > HGW-17 > JALWFW01 > JALWFW01. The sequence continues at coordinate 23,890 of JALWFW010000286.1, forward strand.
TTTTGCTCGTACTACCTCGCTTGCTCTCATGCCTAACCAGCCGTCCCATGGCATGGTCCTGTCCAATGTCAGGTATGACCGCAAACCCAACCACCTGCCGTAGAGTCCTGACAGGTAGCTTGACTAGCTCTGACGCGTCTTCCGAAAACTGGGCTTACGGTAAAGATTTCACCAAGGAAGGCATGATGCAAAGACCGCCCGCCAACTCGAATCAAGCGATACGTCATAATGGAGTCGGTATTTCGCTCAGGTAAGTTCAACATCGAACTCGGAATTACGGGATGCGCTCCGACGTTTTGCTCAAAAATCCAGGTTACGGTGCGGGTCATAAAACTGGCTGGGCACGAAAAGCCTGAGCTCACCTCAAGCCACTCCCCTGACGTTCTTACGAAAGGCCGGGCATAGCCAGCGCCAAACGGCGTGAATCCAGCCAAAGCACCGGGCCAAGCCCGAGGTCCAACAGAGCCAGCGCCAAAACGGCCAAAAGCAACTGAGTTCGACGGGGGGGACCTGAATCCAAACAACGCCTAGCAGGACAAAGCCAGGCGAGGCCGAAAAGTTTGACGATCCACGCCCTAAAGCAACGCCAGCAAGCCAAAGCCAAACCAGCGGATGGTCCAAAGCCAATCATCCGAGCAGCCGAGCAGCACTAAGCGAGGCCGAAAAGTTTGACGAGGCGACCCAGTAGATACCGCAGGTTGCTACTTAGCAAATCCAGATGTCTACGTCGCGAAGACGTCGACTTTGAAGGTTTCGCCACCATCCCAAGGCACCACCCCTGACGTGTTTTTAGAAAGTCGGGTGTTCTACATGCTACCCTGCCAAACTAGACTGCTCCGACGTCAACAGCAAAAACCGGCCAACATCCCAAGATACGACACCGGACGTTTCTCCAAAGGACGCGGACCAACGCCGTCTTAGCATATCGAGAGAGTAAACGTCCCTTTCGAAATCCCAGTCTATGACATGAGAGCGATGCTCCCCTTGAGGTGCTGTCGGTGATATTCTTCCGAAAGGCGCCCTCGCCACCTGTTTTTTGATGCGTGTTCACGTAAGC
>JALWFW010000287.1 GCA_027013865.1 Polyangiaceae bacterium
CCCAAGCCTGACAGGCCGCATATCGGTATGCTCATCCGTTCATATGACAAAAGTACTAGGTGCTTACGGAATAACGGTCACCAGAGCAAAACCGGCCCCTCTATCAATAAGAAATTATCCTTTTATTTCAGCAGGTTATAGTTTTAAAATCTGTATTCCACACCACCGCCGATGAAATAGGCATCAGCTGTATCCACATCTTCCTCCATCTGAGAATCATACTGACGGTCGTCATAACTGTATGCATACTCATGGTAGGCCATACCCAGATAGACAGGCACGATAAGTGTCCCAGCACGCCCAGTTCCCCTGACGAATACCCTCGAACCCAACATGACAAACCCCACCTGATTCCGGGCATCCACCTTGAGAAAAGCGAGATAACGGCGTGAGAGGTAAATCTGCAAATCCAGCAATACTCCATTCAGTTCACTGCCATTGGTCCTCATGCCAAAAAGTAGATGGCTGGCATCCAGGCGGCCGAGACGTACGTAAGGTGTGATGGAAGATCCAGAAATGGACCCAGTGAGGTAGTACCCGTCCATGCGCATGCCCAAATCGAATACGTTAAATTCCTTGGAGACAAAGATCTCAAAAGCTCCTATCTGGGCATCGCGAACATACTCCGCATTCACATTCATGGTCCCGGCTGTCACACTGGCCCCTACATGGAGATCACCATAATAATGGGCACTGGCATTCATATAGATACCGGGGCGCCCGAAGATTATGGCAGGATAGACCTCGATCCCCACGGAGCGCACCCCTTCGAGTGTTCTGTAATGATGCCAGGCTGTAAGGGGATCGTCCGTCCACTGCCACATATCCCCTACCGCGGCCTCGTCACCCATTCCCAAGACTGCCACTGCCTGGTGTTTCTGAACCTGGGAGATCCTGACAACTGCAAGACGCTGCCTCGTACGCTTCTTCATCGAGGTCCGGGTTATGGGATCATACACCTTCTTGTTCACACTCCTGAATATAGCCACATGGGCCCCGGGAAGAAGGCCGTCCTTGCGACCCTTGTTCAGGATGACGTTATCGTCATGCACGGCAATGATACTTCCCTTGAGAGTGTAACGTCTGTCTATAGGCTTGGGGAACCGTAAGGCATACCGGAGCTGTCCTTTAGGGTGCCCTCCTTTGAGTGAGGAGACCGCATAAACTTTTGATTCGAACGACACCAACACCACGAACAGTTTACCCCCACGAATGGCAATGCCCTTGACCGGATCGTCGAACGTGAGTTTCTTCAGAAGTTTCAGACGTTTCATACGATACTCGAACACATAGACTCCGTGTTGACGGGTGGCCACATAGATACGGTCGTGCCAGGACAGAGCCTTTATCGGTCTGCCTTCGAAAGAATGGGTTGCCAGAACCCTCATGCCGTCATCTGAACGGATCTCCAGCATGTCTCCCACAACTCGGGCGTTCCATGAAAGCAGGAGGACCATAATAAGATAAGAAATCATGACTCACCTCCTACCAACGTTTTTCCATTCCAACGCCCACCACGGGTCCGCTTATGTCCAGCTGTTCAGCAGTACTTTTCTCACTCCACGGATCGACCTCAGAGTAGTAGGGAGTAAAACTCATATAGCCCATGTAGGCCTTGAGATAGGTGGTACCGGGGCCGCCCATGCCCCTGAAGGCCAACCGCACTCCTAGGGTGATGAAGGACAATGTGTTCGAATGAATGCCCTCGAGTAGTAGATCCGAACGCATCTCCAGTGGAAGCATCAGTTTGAAGTGGAAATGTCCCAACATACCCCTGAGCTGCCCAGATGCATTATCGCGGCAATATACACTCTGGTATCTGATGAAAAGATGAATACCGTCCAGGGCTCCTAGACGTGCCTGCTCCACGAGAGCCCAACCGAGCCGGTTGTGTTCGATGCGTGTACCATCGGAGAAACTCTGTGAGGCCATCAGTGGATGCTGATAACCAAAACCCAGTCCCACCGCGAACAGCGACGTCTCATAACTGGCAATCATGTATGCGGCGGCTCCAACGGTATCACTGGCGCTATGGCCGGTACGCCCCATATACTGCAGCGGACTGACCTCAAGACCAACAGACCACGGCCCGAACCCGTGGTAGTAAACCCCGGCCTTCATGAGCATGGAGAAGTAACCCGTACTCTCCGAGTCTGAATCAGAGCTTCCGGAATCCGCTATCTGTGGATAGACTTCGGCAAATGCCGTGAAAACTCCTGCTGGACGGCTGGGGGCCATAAGGGAACCAGATATGGTCCGTTCGCTCGTCCATACCTCGTCTCCTGGACGCGGGAAGTCCCCTTTGGACAGCTTCACCGATGCCATGTTGCCGCGGATTTCCGAAATGTCTCCGACGAAAACGATATCCCCCGACGGTCTCCTTACGGTTTTGCCCGAAAAGGGATCCTTGACCATGCTCAGTCTGGATGAACGGATTTCTATCCTGCTTCCCCTGGCTACCGATGCATTCGGATTGAGACGGATTACGGCCCAGCCCCGATCCACCGAAGTCACGCGACCCACGGCCAGATGTTTCGGCTTGGGAGCCGCCAGCAAAGAACTCACGGCATCCCGGACCTTACGTCCACGTATGTCATAGGCCTTGAGCGAGTAGTCTGTCTTGGTAATGATAAGGGCTCCGTCTCTTATGGATATGTCATTGATATCATTACCTTTTTCCACTATGGAGACAAGACGCGGATGTGCCGGTACTGAGATGTCTATCACATATACTCCATGCCCCTGGACAGCAGCATATACCAGCGACTTACTGGTCAGTACCTTGAAAGGAGGTGCGGGAAACTCGAACCGTCCAGTCCAGCCGCGTTCATTTACGATGAGCACTCGACCGCTCACCTGTATCTGGTAGGCCATGGCCGGTCCTGATGTTATAACCAGTGCCGTAAGAACGGTCATAAACGTTACGATACGCCTCATGATTCACCTCTCATTCATCTGCCGAGACACAAAACTTCCGGCAGACTGTTCATCCAGTATGGCTTCTTAATTTCCAATATACAAATTCAGAACGAGTTATACCTTTTTCGGACTCCCAAAACGGTCATTACCTGTATTTGAGATACATCCACAGACCCAGGAGGCTCAACACGGTAAACAGCACTGCAGCAACTACCACGCCAGTCGTGGAGTGTCCAGTCCCTGTAACAGATGCCTCAGGCTCCCCACTGGGTACATCAAAACCTGAAGACTGTACAGAATCAGTACCATCGTTGGCGGTGGAATCACCGACCAGATCCTCTTCATCGGGTTCAGGGGTTCCCACACGCCTGAAAACCCTGCGCTCCGGAGCCTCTTTGAGTACCTTGACGTCCACTCCGCCATCGAGTTTCTTACGCAGGACCATGAAATCCAACATGGAGCCGTCCATTCTGTATGCAGTAAGAGACACTTCCGGTCCCCTGACGTCTATTCTCACGTAGTGAAGCACCGGTTCGGTTACCAGAGAATAGGGCACAGAGCGCCTGACGTAGTAAATGGGAGCGCCTCCACCGCCAGAAATGACGTAATTGAGGCCATCCACCCTGCCCCTTTCATAGATGTGATCGTGGCCTGCGAACAGGATATCCACGCCGTAGCGCCTCATGTCATCCACCAGTCCACTTGCAAGGAGCTCCCTGTTCGGGCCGTGGGGACCGGAGGTGTACGGACTTCTGTGAACCACCACGAATATATGCTGTATGGAAGGTTCCATGGCCGTCTCCTCCAGGGTGGCCCGAAACCACCTTCCCTGGGAGGAGGCCACGAACGGACGGTTGTAGTCCAGCACGAATATGCGGGTGTTGCCCCAGTCGAAGTAGTAGGTCAACTCATCAGCCGGGCCGTTGTGGGGCAGCTCGAAGAAACGGCGCCAGTAGTGTACCCCCTTTGACTGATACACCTTCTCGTGATTGCCTGGAGCTGGATACAAAGGCACTGAGGCCAGCATGGGCCCTTCAACCCTGAAAAAGTCGTACCAGTAACGCCCGACTGTTCCGTCATTCACTAGATCTCCGGTGTTTAGCAGGAAATCCGGTTTTTCACGCATCATGGCACGTACCACTGCGGTGTGCTGACGTATGTCCCAGCGGTTGTCTCCATAGACCAGGAAAGAAAAGGGTGTGCGCGCATCCGGAGCAGTCTTCACCGAGCCTTTTCGCACATGTGAATCACAGTTTACCGCATAGTCGTAGTAAGTCCCCGGAGTAAGTCCGTCGAAGCGTACCTGGTGATCCAGCAGTTTTAGGTGTTCCTCGTGGATGCGTACCTCACCGTCACGCCCCGTGATTCTCACGGTGCATCTCATTCGCATGGGGGTCTCCCACAGCAGATACATGGAATTGGACGTAACGTTCTGAGGATACGGGGTCCTGGGGAAAGTGAGTGTCAGGAGGAGGTGAAGAAGAATCTGCATGACAACGCTTTGGCTGGGGCGAATTGTACCATACGAACACGGAACCTTCCATCACCGGACGGTCGAGGACATGTACCGTGAGTAAGTCTTACTGACCCCGGGCACCTGTGAGAAGCGTGGCGTAATGGTAGGTGTAGCCGTCCTCGTACTTCTCGGCTATGCCAACTGCACCATCAGTGAAAGCGGGATCCTGCATGACTTCCCGGTGACCGAAACTCGTGAACCATCCCAAAACGAGGGACGAGACCTTGTGGGACATGGCAAGGTCCTCGCCTATGAATTCACTGACGTAACCGGCCTTCTTGGCCCTGGTCACCGGCGTGGAGCCATCAGGCCGTACGTGATACAGCCGGTCGAGTCCGGTTAGCACCTTCGAGTGGGCGCGGGCGGCACGGGCAAGGCGATCGTCCCATCGTAGGGCAGGTATACCCTTGAGAGCCCTGTACTCGTTGACCATCCCGAAGACCTGGCGTTCAGCCTTCCTCACGTCATCCGTGCGCCTCACCCTGCCAGGATCCACGATGGGGAGGTAGACCGGCTGCCTGCAGTTCATGCGGCCAGTCAAAAGCGGCGTGATGCGGCCGCCTCCCTCATCTCTGAACACCGTGAACTCACGGAATCTCATGCCAGGCAGGCATGGTGGGACCAGAAATTCGAACTTCCCTGCCCCGTCCACGGCAAGGTGTCCAGTTTTAAGGGACCCGTCCTGGGCATCGTAAATCATTCCATAGGAAGAGCCGGGTGGAACCCGGCCGGTGACACGTCCCGGAAGGGTATCCGGCAACGTCACCGAGCCCACACACTTCTCCAATAGGAGGACACACCTGTCATAGGAGCACCACAGTCCCTGAGTGCGTACGGGCTCCCCTGCCCTGCCCAAGACGTCATGCACCCAGTCGGATACCACGCGCCGGGACAAAGGTCCCTCCATGGTCGAACGGATGATGGAATGGACACAGTGCACACCATAGGATGGAAGTGCGAAAATCATCGAATCCCAAAGCCCTGGGGATGTGGGCTGCGCAGCGGTCACCAGCATACGGGCTGCATACACCAGTCCAGGGTTACTGGGCACCGGCAGGTCCACGGTTACGGCGCTGGCAGGAATGTGTGGAGGTCCCCCCAAAACACTGAAAGGGCTGTTAGAAACCCGTGAGACTTCCGTGGAAGGGGAGACACTAGAGTCCGACTTCTGACGAGCAGCAGCTGTTTGGGCCTCGGGAGATTGCACCGCTCTGGAGCACGATGCTGCCGGCAAAGCGAGCACTGCAAAAAATATCAATAATTTCAATAAGTTATTCATGGTGAATCAGGTTTTCCAGAGAAATCGTGGCACGCTCTCCACTTACCATGTCCTTCATGGCAATGGTACGGTCACGGGCCTCTGTCTCGCCCACGAGCATCACTTTCCGGAATCCTCTCCTGTGGGCAAACTTGAACACCTTCGATGGAGAAGCGAACTCGGGATAAAGATCCACTGCCATACCCGCATCACGCAGCTTCCGGGCCACCTCAAGGGCGTAGTCGGCGCTGTCCTCGCCGAGTACTCCCAAAAGTACAGGTATGTCTTCCGTGACGCTCTGGGGGAACAGTCCAGACTCATCCATTACGGACACTATGCGGTCGAACCCAACGGAGAATCCAACCGCCGGAATGGTACGGCCGGCAAACATGCCGATGAGTTCATCGTAGCGACCACCGCCGCCCACACTCACGTTGACGTCAGGAAGGCGCATCTCGAAAATGGGGCCCGTGTAGTAATCGAGTCCCCTTGCCAGATGGGGATCCCACACCACGTTTATGCGCCATTTCCTGAGATAACGGGCCAGGGCACGCAGATCGGAGAGGGCCTGACGTCCTTCATCACTCAGTTCGAGGGGCTTTATGAGTTCTTCGTGTGCTTCCTCGAGGGGCACGGGCTCGATGAAGGCCCCACTCAGCCTTTCGAGCACTTCCTCAGGCATGCCGGCGTCCCTCAGCTCGGATAAGACCCCATCGGTACCCACCTTGTCCCACTTGTCGATGGCGATGAGCGCCTGTGACTCATGCTCTGGAGATATGCCACTGGAGGCCACGAGCTGTCTGAGCACCACCCGGTGATTGACATGCAGGCGATACTCCGGGAACCCCAACCTGTCCATTATCTCCAGCGCAGCCGAGAGAACTTCCACCTCCGCCAGCAGGGACGTGGTGCCCACTATGTCCACGTCACACTGCATGAACTCCCGGAAACGGTTCCTGCCGGGACGGTCGGCACGCCATACTGGCTGGATCTGGTAGCGTTTGAATACACGTCCCAACTTCTCTCCGTGCTCTGCCACCACACGGGCCAGGGGCACGGTGAGATCGTAACGGAGCGCCAGGTCCGCAAGCTGGGCCGCAGAGGCTCCACGCTCCAGGGCCTTTTTTATCTTGTCTCCCCTGAGCATGACCCGGAACACGAGTTTCTCGCCTTCCTCTCCGTACTTGCCCTCCAGGGTGGAGCGCTTCTCCATGGCAGGGGTCTCGAGGGGGGCAAAACCGTGGGATTCATACACTTCCTCTATTATGGAACGCACATACCTGCGCTTCTTCACGTCTGCAGGGAGAAAATCCCTCATTCCGGCCGGGGCCTTTGGTGATGCCTTTGACATGACTACCTCCTGAAACAGTGTGTTTACGGGATTTCTCACTGCTACGCAACCGCCGGAGCAAGCCGGCGATACTGCATATTTCCCTTGAACTTGTGCTGCCAGGGGTATAATCAGTGACCAGATACGATTGCTTTGACGCGTAACTACTTGTAATCACATACTTTTCTGGAGGCACTCATGATTCGACGCAGACTGGCCATCCTCGTATCCGGAAGGGGATCCAACATGGACGCCATACTCCGTGCAGCCGAAAACCCAGACTATCCCCTCGTACCTGTGGTGGTGGTCTCGAACCGTGCCGGTGCACCTGCCCTCGAAAAGGCACGTAGGCATGGCATCGAGGCCATACATCTAAAGGGTGGTCCCACCTTTGAGGACAGGTTGGTCAGGGTACTCGAAAAACGCGGCGTCGAGGTGGTGGCCCTGGCAGGGTTCATGAAACTCCTCAGGGGGGCCATGTTGGAACGTTTCGCAGACCGAATCCTAAACATCCATCCATCCCTCCTTCCTTCCTTCCCAGGACTCGATGCCCAGGCCCAGGCCTTCGAACACGGCGTCCGGGTGTCCGGCTGCACGGTTCACCTAGTGGACAGCGGCATGGACACGGGCCCCATACTAGGCCAAAGGTGCGTAGACATATCATCCTGCCACAACGAGAAGGAAGTGGCCTCGGCCATCTTGGAGCAGGAACACGTACTTTATCCCGATATTCTGGCACGCTTCGCCATGAACCTGTACCGAACGGAAGGGAGACGTACCACAGAGGTGAAAACCGGACCCCACGGACAGGACTTCCTGGCACTCCATTTCGGTGTAGGGACAGATCCCGGACAGCGTGACGTGGCCGTGAGTGCATGCCTTCTGGGAATTCCGTGCCGCTATGCCGGCGACAGCAGGGCCCATGAGGGCGTGCTCCGGCACGTGGAGGGACGCCGCGTTCTTCCTGTGTGTCCGGAAGTACTAGGTGGTATGTGGACCCCACGAGCTCCCATGATAGTGCACGGTCCTACAGGGCCTGGTATGTGGAAGGACGGAGCCCAGGCCATATCCGAAGATGGCGAGAACCGCACCCAGGCACTCCTGAAAGGAGCTGAACGCGCGGCAGGACTCGTCAGTCGCTCGGGGGTACGGGAAGTCATACTCAAGGAACGAAGCCCCAGCTGCGGACTTCACCGTATACATACCCCCCAGGGCCTCAAAGACGGTCATGGAGCCTTTGCCGAGATCCTCAAAAACATGTCTGTGACCCTGCGCACAGAAGAAGACTTCCCATCCAGTCGGACAGAAAATCTCGATTGATTAAAACGCAATTATTTCAATATATTATAAACATAGACAAGACGAGATACCGTAACGTTGGAAAAGACACATCAAGATTCCTGACTCAGACACCTCAGGTGGCCAAAAAACCACTGGCCACCACGAGGCAAGCAGCACGTCCCGTAGGATATACTCCCAGCTTGCTTTTTTCACTCGTAACTTACTGATATTATTGAAGAATACAGATGTAAGACAGAACGTCAGTCAACGGGGTTGATGTACTCGAGGTCGAGTCCACCGGGGTACAGGTAGGAAGTGTAGGGGGCAAAACCGTACACCATGATGCCGAACTCCCGATGGTTGGTGGATTTAATGACATGGGAGCCACCTGTTATCTCCATCTTTATGACGCCCCAGCCGGAATTACCTATGGGAGTGGCTGTAGCATTTATGGACTGACCGTCGAGCACCAGACCGTTATCGACGCCGTCTGCCTCGGGACGCAGGATTATGTTGAGGTAGTTCTTTCCGCTGGCTCCAAACTGGGGATCCATCTCCTCGAAACTTTCGGGTGCTGTGAAGGCATACTCCGTTCTGTACTGCTCCATGGGAACCACGAGGCCGAAAGCTGGGTCACCCTGGCCACTGGTCTCTTCGGTCCAGTAGTTCTGACCCACCGTGAACTGGCCCACCATGATGGGACCAGAGGCTGTGATGTGTACGTTCTCGGTGGTCATAAACTCGATGTACTCACCGCGGTTCAGCGTGACAGTGCTGTGCACGCTGGAGGGATCGAAGTTCACCTGTACGCCGTTGTCGCCGGACATCACACGCACCACGCTGGTGGTGGACTGGATATTGCCGGACTCGATTTCATGGGTGGTGGACACTACGAATTCCTTGCCCCATGTCTCCAGGGGGAACATCATCTCTTCGACATGGTCGCAGGCCATCTTGTCGAAGGGGACGAGATCGCAGCCATGACCACCCCACACTGCCACTGGATTGTTGGACTGGATCTCCGTGCCCGTGAGGTCGTAGGAGTCACCGGGATCGCAGTAAGTACGGCCAGTGCCATCAGGACCCGACTCCTGTCCAGGGCACGAGGACGATCCGTTGAGATCCGAACCGTTGGTTATGAGCTGGAGCACATCGCCGGCGTTGAGATTGAAGGAATATGTCTGACCAATGTTGAGCGCGGGTACTGCATTACCGTTCTGGGAGGCCTCCACCTTGCCGCCGGGGCGCACGTTCACGGTGGTACCATTCTGTGCGGCAACCACGGTGATGACTCCCTGTATACTATTGTATCCATACAGTGAGCTGCCCATCATAACGTTCGGGCGGGACATGACTATGTAGTTGGTGGATAGCACGGCAGTGGGCAAAAGAAGACTGCCGTCGTTGGAATAGGAGTAGGAACTACCGGTTTTGAAGTCGTAGGGATTGAACTGGTATACGGTCACCGGAAGCGTGGTGGTCACGTGATAGGCCGCGCCAGTGTATACATCGGAGTTGCCCACGACATCCATGGCATCGTAATCTACACCGCCGCGCCAGATGGCCTGGTCATAGGCGAGCTTGAAGACCTTGACGCTGTTTGCCGGGACTGTATCGCTAACCACCTGAGCCCCATTTTTTTCAATAATTACGGTAACTTCGCTCTCATTAGAATTTGCCACCGCAATACCGAAGTCATTTGAAAAGGCATCGTCCAACTGGGGGTTGAACATGGATACGGCCCAGTAATCGCAGCCCTGGTAATCGTGGTTTGCTGCTGCCCTGTCACAAGGGGAATCGCAAGCCGCCGAAGTTCCCATCTGGGCGCAGGTCTGACCCCTGGCGGGATCGCATGTGCTCTCCACGGGACCTATCTCTCCACCGGCCGTACACAGGTGGATCTCGTGACCTACACATACCTTGCCGTTGGGAATACAGGCCATACACCCGTCGGAGGGGTTATCGGGATTGCAAAAAGGCGCCTCTCCACCGCAGAAGTTGACGGCCGACCAGTATCCTCCTGAGCAACGCTCTATCGTGGAATAATTGGTGCAGCGCATGTCACCTTCCTGGCACAGCGCATTGTTGTTGGAGTTGTTGCTGGAGTTGTTAGCGGAGTTGTTCTGGCTGTTGAAGTTGTTGCTATTACTGGAGCCACTGCCGCCGCTGTTGGGGGTACACGACGAGACGATAACAAGCGTGGCAACGGCGATTAGGGGAAGGAATATGGTTCGGCCCTTCATAATAAAACCTCCTGGCGGACGCAATTATACCAGCTACCCCCATGGTGTCCATAAAATCTGAACGTTCGAACAACACGAACGGCTCTGGGCTCCTTTCCTGTGAAGCTCCGAAATGTTACCTTCCGGAACGTCAGGGTGCTCCCTGCCGGACTTCATCATGTCAGGTGCTGATCTCAGAAAACTCCAACGCCTCGTCCACCGCCGTATGGAGCCCGTCACTGCCGAAAATTCCGGACTCCGTGCCCTCAGTGACGCAGCAAACGGGCTGTGCGGAGAATTCATAGCCGTACTGGAGGAATACCTGTCTTCCGGAACCATGCCTGCCGAATGGCACGAAGCCTTGGCCGGAGGCGTGCAGACTGGCGTCATGGAACTGAGCCGCCTCCTCGGAGCCTTCCACGACATACTGTCTTCTGTCAGACGCGCCGTTCTGGTGGGACCAAAGGGTACGGATCCCTTCGGTGCCGTCTCCACGCCTCCCGAAATCGCCCGTTCCTTGGTGCGTGAGTCTCTCGATCTTCTGGGGCGACCTGCAAAGACCATAGTGGATCCTGCCATTGGCTCAGGGATATTCCTGGCCGCCCTGGCTGCCGAAAATGCCCTGGACGATGTACTTTTCATAGGTGTGGACACAGATCCCGTAGCCCTGTGTCTGTCATCTTTTTTGGTGTCACGACTCAAAGAATCCGGACACGTTCCTGCATCGGCGACCATCAAACTGGTGCAGGGCGATGCCCTGGCCGGAATTACCATCCGAGAACTCGAACTCCTGTCTCGCAAATTCCACGTTCAGGCGATCCAGGCCAAAAAAAACCATGATTTCAATAGGTTAGAGGCGCTCCTATCATATGCCGGGGCAATTTTGTCCACCGGAAGCAAACACGTATTGCGTGCAGCACCCGTCGTGCGGTCAGCAAAGACGCTGGAAATACTTGCTCCGGGCATTGCTTCACACCTCAGGAAGTTCAGAGACTTCATGCCCGTGCACTGGGACACCATCATCGGATCTCTTCCAGAAAGAGGAGCCGACCTGGTCATCGGCAATCCGCCCTGGGGTCTTCTGTCGGGACGCGGCAGTCCCCTCAAAAAGATGCGTGAACACGGCCACGATGAACAGGCCCGCATGCTGGAGGACAGGGTAAAATTCTACCGCCACAGGTTCAACGAGATTACAGGACACATGCTCGACCTACACAAGTGGTTCGTTACCTTGGCGGCGCGTATCCTGGCTGAAGACGGCGTCGCGGGTTACGTCATTCCCGACTCTGTGCTCCACTACCCGTCCTTCTCGGATCTGCGGGCCCATCTGGCAGCCCACTACGATACCGGCACGGCCCGCCTACTTAAGCCCTTCGGTGGCAGGAGGACGAGCACCTGCACCCTGGTGCTCAGGGGAGGCAATGCCAATACGGCTAAACTCGACGTCACTGACCGAGAAAACAGGCAGATCAGCCTCGTCATCCACGACGACGGACACGTGACCAGACCTGGCTCTCTCCTGGATGACCTGGCTGACTGGCCCAGACTTTCTGATTTGGTGGACATCCGAGAAGGAAGCCACGCCATTGCATCGCCGCGCTCATGGGAACCAGCATCAGGAGGACTCCGGGTGGTGGATGTGTCCCGACTGCAGCGTTTTAGAACACCTCCCGTGACTGAAATCCGTACGGCGCGGCAGGTTCCTGAATCACATCTCGTATCCGGAGACATCGGACTATGGCGCAAGACAGGAGACAGACCAGTAACCGCGGTAATTCGGCTGGACAAGCCGGCAGTGATTCATCAAAACGTATATCTGTTTAGAATCACTGGATTTTCTCCATACGCGCTCACTGTGTTCCTCAACTCGAAAGCGTGTGAGACACTTTACCGCGGGATTTCCTGGGTACGCAGTTCAGGGGCCATGGCTCAGTTCAGGCTCAGCCACATCCGTATGCTTCCGGTGCCACCCTTCAGCCCGAACCTGACTGCTTTGGACCGATCCTCCAGGGCGCTGCAGCTGGTATCCATTGGGGAGATGCTCCACAACAGTATCCTGACCTGGCTTCAAGACGGTGATGCAGATGAAATAGCCGCCATGTCCTCGGATGCCCTTCCCAGAATGCTGGAGGGGCTTAAACAGGGGAGCGCACTTTTGCTCAGGCAGTCCAGCCCAGATGTCATTCCCCGAACCATTCACACCATTTTTCATCTCACGGGTTTGGCGCTCCACGAAAGTGAGGGTACCACCCTTCACGCCCCCCTCGTGGCCTTTGCCGAAGACATGGTGAACATGCTACCTGGCATTACCCCCGCAGACTCGTCTGACTGAAAACATATACGAACAGGACTCAGATTGCGCGCTTTATGGCGCCTATCAACAGGAAAAACGTGGCAAGACCCAGTGTCAGGAGCGACATATGAACCCCTGCCACCAGGCTGAGTTTTGGCAGGTCTCCCCTCATGTATACATAAAACACCACTGCGGTACTTCCTCCAGACAGTACCAGGGCGAGAAGTGATGCCCACCATCCCCACCGGAAATGTATCTTAGAAACCAGCACCCCAAGGGAAGCCGCGGCAAGGATGCCGGCCCACAGTCCCTCCTGCTCATAGCCGGATATGAGACTCTGAAAGGTATCGCTGTGGTACCACGGGGAAAAACAGGCCATTATGGCGGCCAGCAACAGCCACACGGACCACCGTTCGGGTGTGTTCAAGCGCACATAGACGTAACGGCTCCATTCCACGAATTCGGTGAACTCGTCCGTTTCCTTCTGTTCCTGGGCGTCCGACTGGTCATCCCTGTGGCGAAGTTTGTGATACCGAACCTCACGCAGGGGATTTTTCATTATCCGGGTGCCTCTGTCCATCTGGGGATCCACGGCTGTGATGCGCGTGGTTTCCCTGGCGTCCTCTCCGTCACCGGGATCGGTCCCATCGTAGTACGTGTCGTAGAACGACTGATCTATGGGGTTGCCACACGAGGGGCAGTATGCCTCCCCGTATTCCAGAGCTTCACCGCAGTACGGGCATATGTATCCGTATCCGCCGATATCGCCATCCATCATGAAATTCCTCCGGCAGATCCTTCCACAGTGGAAGACCTGCTTAATCTCGTCACAGGATTTTGATTATACATTTAATTGTCAAGGAAACAACGCCGGACAGACAACCAGACAAAAGGGGTGAAGACCGCAAATCACATGCCGGCCAGAGCATAGAGCTCATCCTCGGAGATGACACGCACCCCCAGTTTTCGGGCCTTCGTCAGTTTGGATCCGGCACGCTCACCAGCCACCAGATAGTCCAATTTACCTGAAACGCTCTTTACCACCCTTCCTCCGTGATCCCGTATGAGGTTCTCCACGTCTTCCCGTGAACGAGAGAGTCTGCCGGTTATACAAAAACTGAAACCCGCCAAAGAACCCGTGGAAGCCTTCTTCTCGGGCACCGAAACCCCCAGAAGATTCAAACGGCTCAGTTCCCTCATGTTGTGTACGTCATCGAAGTACTCGTCTATGGCCCTGGCAGCCACCTCACCTATGCCATCCAATTCCTTGAGACGGTCTGGCAAATCCGGCAGCGACGGAGACATCAGCATGCGATCCAAAGACACAAAGTACTGTGCCAGGGTCCGGGCTCCCACCTCACCCGTGTACGGAAGTCCAAGGGCATAAACGAGACGGTGAAGCGGCCGTGACTTGCTTATACGAATACCATTTACGATGTTGGAGGCACTCCTGTTCTGTATCCCGTCGAGTTCCAGTAAAGCCTCCTCGCTGAGCAGGTACAGATCAGAAAAACTGCGCACCAGACCGGCGTCCACCAGACGCCTTATCAGACGGGGACCGATGGATCTGATATCCATGCCCTTTCGAGACACGAAGTACTCGAGCCTCCCTGCTATCTGTCCCGGACACTGAAGAGTATTGGGACAGCGCACCTGAGTGTGTTCTTGCCGGTCTCTGCCAGAGGCACTGTGCACCGTCACCAGAGGTGTACCGCACTGTGGACATGTGTCGGGCACCACCACCGGCGAAGTCAGGCCCTGGCTGCGGCGTTCGTGGGACTCGGGGGCGACTCCGACTATCTGGGGAATTATCTCCCCGGCCTTCTCCACCACCACGAGATCTCCGATGCGTACGTCTAGGGATCTCACGATGTCCCAGTTGTGCAGCGAGGCCCTGGCAACACGCGTTCCGGAGATGATCACCGGCTCGAGACGCGCCACCGGAGTTATGACACCAGTGCGGCCAACGCTGTATTCGATGCCCTCAAGAACCGTGGTGGCCCGCTCAGCCCGGAATTTGTAGGCAATTGCCCATGACGGCGCCTTGCTTGTGAATCCAAGGATCTGCCTGTGGGCATAGGAATCCACCTTCACCACGAGTCCGTCTATGGGAAATGGCAAATCCTGACGCCTATTCTCCCACCACGCGACGATTTCTTTCAACTCATTGATATCACTGGCTTTTTTTATATCAGGACACACGGGTACACCCAGTCTGTTCAAAAATTTCAGCGTCTGTGAATAGTAATCCTCCTGTGCATCCGGCACATCATAGAAAAAGGCTCCCAGTCTTCGGGAGGCCACTTCGGCAGGCTCGAGCAGGTGAATCGTGCCTGCAGTGGCATTGCGTGGATTCATGAACTCTGGCTGCCCTGAGGCAGTCCTTGCTGCATTGAGCTTCCTGAATGTCTCGAAGGGCATGAAAATCTCCCCCCGAACGACTATGTCCACATCTTCGGCAAGGCGCACGGGAATGGCACGTATGGTCCGTACGTTGCGGGTGACATCCTCTCCCACCTCACCGTCACCTCGGGTGGATGCCAGTACCATGATCCCCTTCTCGTACACTACTTCTATGCCAATCCCGTCTATCTTGGGCTCCACCACGTACCCGAACCTGGCCCTGACGGCAGCTTCGGGGGCGTCAGGAGCACCGAGGGCCTTGTGAAGGGCTTTACGAACCCTACCGTCGAAAGCCGAAAGATCCCCCATGTCATAGGTGTTGTCCAGACTGAGCATGGGCGCTTTGTGCCTGACTCTCTGAAACCCCGTGCCCTTCGGAAGAGGTGGCGCCACTCTCTGGGTGGGAGACCACGGCACCCTCCATTCTGGATGGGCCTCTTCCATGTCCTTCAGTTTTTTGTAGAGGAGATCGTATTCGAAGTCAGTTATCTCAGGACTGTACGATATGTAATAAAGCCTGTCGTGACGCTCCACCTCACTGCACAGACGCTCGTAAGCCTCCTGAGTCTCAGGAAGCTCGAGCAGCTGTCTCACTCTGGCGGACACGGCACGGGCACCGTCCAACCCTCACTCCTCCCTGTCCATGCCTTCTTCCATCAAGGATATCTCGGGTTCCAGAACGTCCTGTTCCTTTATGCCGCTGAAGCACGCGCCCTGAATGGTCACCGGAAACACCAAACCCTGAAAGATGGTGTCTATGGCATCCTTTATATCCAGGAAGATATCCTGCATCTCGTCACCGCTGCCAGCGAGTTCCTTCCAGGTGCGAAGCGGCCCGAATTCCACCACCGGAGCATAGAAAAATTCTCTGGCAGACTTGAAGAGAAGCTCGAAATCGAAGGTCTGAACCTGTATGTCCGAAAGTCTGGCCTCTTCCATCCAGCCCTTTATGACGTCGACTTCCGGAAACGACTCGGCCTCTTCTCTGTCCAACTTCTCGATGATGTCGTAGCGATCCCGTTTGGTGAGGACACTGCGGTATATGTCATAAAATTCCTGCCACGAGCCACTTACCGGAACCGTGAATATGACCTGGCCCCCAAAATCGGTGACACGTGTCATCTCTAACACAGCCCCCCGTTTGTTTGGAAGCTCGTTTACGGTCACGTTGCTGTAGGTGATGTCATAGACGTTGTCAGCAAAGGAGAAATGCCCCGAAACGTCCTCTGTGCGGAAGAATATGCGGCGCCCGATAAGGCCTTCGGCCTTGGAACGGGCCAGATCCATAAGAGGAGGTGATTTGTCTATGGCTATGATACGTACCCCGTCACCAGTTTTCCGAAGTACTTCCATGGACGGATAGCCAGTCCCGCACCCCACGTCCAGGAGCATACCCTTTTCTGGATAATTCATATTCTGAAGCAGGACCCGGCCAAAGGGCTGGGCCCATATTGGCAGGACTTCCTTGTCGTATACGCGCGCCAGGCGCTCCTGCTTGGACGTGCGGGGCACTGTCACCTCCCGGTTCCAGCGAATTTATCATTTTTGCGGGCACCTCTCAAGGAACAACATCAGCAGGTCCACTACGGACTGTTTCAATTCGACTGGTGTGATGTTACTTCGTGCTCAGCCACAGGAAGGGATGGTCCACGTAAAGGTAGTGGCTACCCGTGAAAAATCCCGTGCCATGACCCAAAACCGCCGTACCATGGGCCGTTGAGAATATCTTCGTGGACCCGTCATCACCAGCCGTACCAAAGCGCAGGGCTGTCTGGCGGTCTAGGTCAGGCCAACTAAACCTGAACAGCATGATATCACTCCCGCCAAAAGACGTTCCCCCCAGATCTCCGTCCACCGTGGCACTCAAGTAAAGCATTCCGTCTTTCAAGAGGATATCGTCTATCTGTGTCCTGCCGCTGCCAGGAAGGTCTCTGAACGGGGCTATGCTGCCATAATACGACATGTTCAGATCGTACACGTCTATCACTGGTTCGGAGCCGTCCTTCAATGTAAAAGCGGCCATTAACTGACCGTAATCATTGAAGTATTTTATGACCATCTTGTCAATCTCATGACTCTGCGAAAGCCAGTATCTGGTGGTTGTCGTGCTACAGACCGGCGGGGAGGTCGCGTCTTCCGACACTGTACACACCTGAATTTGTTGTTTGTCATTTCCTGTAGGGCCAAGAAGCACCACACTATCTTCCTTAATGCCAATTATTCCCCAGTTCAGGGAACCACTCAGATCGATGCTAAAGTAGGGATCTCTGTAGACCGTGGTCATGGAAGCCAGATCGAATTTCAGCAGTTCCCTGTGCATATAACTGACGTTGTATCCGCAGGCATAATTGTGATCACTGAGATAGGTGAGATAAAGACTGTCTCCCTCTCTGTATGCGCTGACATGAAAAGAGTTATAGAAAGCCCCGCACACCTTGTGAAACTCGTCCAAAATCACGGCACTGGCATCTAGTGTCCCCGTGTTAGTATCAATGGAATACAGTGTCACTATGGCCCAGCTATGTGTGTAGGGCGCCATACCTGCCATCTCCTCCTGGAGAATGAGCAGATGTCCGTCATGCAGATCGCTCCATCTTATCAGTCCATGCGGGATCTGATCCATGTCGAGAGCAACGTCCAGACCCTTGTTGAAATCTCTGTCGAACACGGTGACATAACTGCCGTTGGAATTTTTGGTGACCACCAGCAGAGTACCGTCATCCTCCATGCTGGCCATCTCAGTGTGTGTTTCTGGAGACAGACCTTCCATGCCCCAGTCATAGTAATACTCTGCCCACGTACATTCATGACACTGCCCCAAAAGCGCTCCAAGTTCCACGGAAGTGCCGTCACATACCTCACTGGCATCTACGACGCCGTTGCCGCACGACTCCGGAGTCTGCTCACACAGGGACATGTCTAGCGTGCAGTAGGGACTACAGGACAGAGTACCACTGCCGTAGCCCAGATTTTCGCACGACGCGCTGCCGAAATCCGTTCCATCACACTCCTCACCCGGCTCCAGCACACCGTTGCCGCATCCCATGACACACTCGGACACGTCGAAGCCGCAATCACTGGTCACCCCAGGCGTCCGCGTTCGAACCCGAGATCCATACAAGTCACGCCTTTTACGTCATCACCATCACACTCTTCTGCACCCTGCACCCTTCCGTCGCCGCAATAGCCATGGCATCCCGACAGGTCAAGGCTACACGAGTCCGTACAGGACAGCTCTCCGGATACGAATCCAAGCCTCTCGCAGGTCAGTGTTCCCATGTCATCACCGTCGCATTCCTCGCCTGATTCCACTATGCCGTTGCCGCAACTCGGCTCTGACACGTCTCCCGTGCCACCACCATCCGCAGAATCGTCACAGGAGAACATAAAAGCCGCTCCTGCCAGTATCATGGCCATGAAAAGAGTCTTTCTCAGCATAACTGAACCTCCGCCGGTTGATTTTCACCTCATGTAAAAGGCAGTGTCTTACAGATGTTAGCAGGTTACCCCTCAAACATACAAATATTCATTCATACAGTAGTTTTTAACTAAATCAGTTTGCATGCAGGCCAAAGACGACTGGTCAGGCTGCAGTGAGTGCAGCAGTCCAGCGGGATCTCTTCACTGAAGTTTCAGCCAGAAGTACCTACGGCCTCTCACTTCCACCTGTCGGGCCTTTATACGGGACAGACTCTCGAGAACCTCGCTGTCAGCGAGATCGAGGGCAGCGGATATCTCATCCAGTGTACTTGGATGAATTGCAATGAGATTGGCCACTTCCTCGTCCACCTCCTCCCATGAATCAGGCTCATGCTCGGCAGAAGGTGTGCCTCTGTACGCGGATACGATCACTGCCTTCTCACCGAAGATCTCCTTTGCCATGGCCAGCGTCTCAGGACTGGCCGTATCGGCTGCCCAGGCCGGACGTACAGGAGTATTGATGTCCACCACCTGGTGTGGAATCGTGTCGAGAAGAGCCTTCATGGCCCGCAGTTCCTCCTCTGAGTCATTTACGCCCCCGGTCAGCATGACCTCTATGCGCACCTGTCCGGTGTGACGGCTGCATGCCTCGCGTATACCGCCCACCACCTTCTCGAAAGTGAGCCCCTCGGCTGGAACATTGATCCTGCGGAACGTCTCTGGTGTACCGAAATCCAGGGAAGGTTCCAGTATGTCACACATGAGAGCCGCCTCCAGGACCTCGGGATCCCACAGCATGGAGCCATTGGTGAGCATGAGCACCGGCCTGTCAGTGCGCTCCTTTATCCCGGTTATGAGAGGCACCAGGGATTTGTAAAGAGTAGGTTCACCCGAACCCGCCAGGGTCACTATGTCGAATTCGATTCCACGCCTACCGAGCTGGTCGAGACGATCGTCTAAATCCCTTAGGATCTCATCCAGTGGATAATAGTCCTCCCTCGTGGTGGTGAGATTGGTGGTCCTGCCCAACTGACAGTACAGGCATTCATAGGAACACACTTTGAGAGGCACGAGATCGATGCCCAGAGATCTGCCGAATCTGCGCGAGGGTACCGGACCATAGACACGGTGTTTCATCTGAATTACCTCCTGGGGACGGCGTTGGCACAAACCGGGCCAAACAGTCCTCTTAGGGACGCCTTATAATCACTGACCGGCTATTTTCCAAGACTACTTTCCCTCACTAGAGAAACCGTCTGCCAAACCAAAAAACAGAACATCAAAACCACAATTATAAACAAAACATTAATAATATCAAGTAGTTATAAGCAATACCCACATAATCATTGCAGGTCGAAATCAGTACACCGGAAAGGGGCCCCATAACATGAACACCTCCTCAAAGCCGTTTTTTTAGGAATTTGCACGAAAGTAAGAGAGTGTCTTGGGCAGGAACTCAGCCGCTTACGTCGTAGGTGGTGATCTCCTGGGCAGAAGGAGACGGAAGTGAGGACTTGGATTCTTCCTGAGAGGCTATGTACGATGCCAGAAGTGACAGGAAGATGATTATGAGGAACGCCACGAGGGCCGAACTGACGCCCGAAGACTCATCCTCATCACTTGATTTGTCAGGAGAGGGCTCCAGAACGGCCAGGGGATCACTGGTCATTCCAATGACGGCCCTGTGCCCGGTGAATGCGGGTTCGGGTTCGGTTCCCGGGAGCATGTCCAGCAGCTGCCTGTCGTTCAGACCGAGGATACGAGCATACTGACGGACGAAACCACGCACGTACACGGTAGGCGGCAGTGAATCCATGTCGTCGGCTTCGAGTGCCTCGAGTACATTGCGGGAAATTCTCGTCTTCTCGTGTATATCCTCCAGGCTCAGCCCCAGCTCTTCACGTCTGGCCCTGAGTACGGAACCTACCATTTCGGATTTTACAGTAGATACCGGAGCACCAGAGGATGTTTTATCTTTAATTGGATGTTTTTTGTTATTCGTGTGTCGACGAGCCATAATCGTCGTCTCCCTCCGAAAGACACTGAATACTAATGTAACACATGCCCTCAGTCAAGGGCTATGTCCCAGTGCGTCATGACAGTCGCCATCAACGTGCATTTTACAAGCGCCATTCTCTTGAAATAAAGGAAAAAATCCTTATAATTTCCACCCTTGGAACGGTTGCCATGCCAAAGAACATAGAACCCCCGCCCATCAACGAGGATCAACTGGAGGAACTGGAATCCCGTATTGCGCAGTATCGGGATATAATCGAGTCCATGGACCCGCAGCAGCGCGAAAAGTTTCAAGAAGTGCTGCATGTGATCTGGTGCTACCACGAGTTCGGAATAGAAGGTGTGGTACTCACTGATCTCGAGATCAGATCTGCACTTCATCCAAGGATCATCAGTTCTCCGGCTCTCATTCCGCATTACGATGAGGTGCGTGCCTACTACAAGGGACTTCAGATCATCGAGAAGGAGTCCTCCAAGAAACGCATGAGCGTGAGCATGAATCTCATCAAGGAGATCCACAACACCGTAACCATCACGCCTGATGGACGGCCCCTGCCATACCGCAAGGAAATGCCTCTGCACAGGCAGTATCACCACGAGCTCACCCCACCCGAGAAGATTTCCTACAAGATGCGCAAGGTGGGGGACTGGATCCAGAGTACCACCTTCAAAAAATACCACCCCCTGATAAAGGCTGCTGCACTGCACAACAAACTCATGGCCATATTCCCATGGTCCAAGGGTTCGGGTCCCGTGGCCAGGCTCGTGGCCAACATGGTGCTGCTGCACGGTGGCTATCCTCCACTCATAATACCCGCTGTGGAGAGGCAGGTTTATTACGAAGAACTCAGCAAGGACGTGGAACAGGACACCCACCTGCACATGGCCCATTTCTTCTTCTCCACGGTGGACAACTATCTCGAAAGCGTTTTCAAACGTTTCGGCAGATAACCATGGAATTTGCTCCACTGAGGGAAGTGCCCCCTGCAGAGGAACTACTGCCTTCCATCGTCAGGGGACGAGCTCGTCTGGTAGGCCGGGCCGACGCATACCTGGGCCTTTTGGGACCTGAAAGATGCGTCACCGATTCCTTCCATGGGCAGGTG
Source organism: Polyangiaceae bacterium (assembly GCA_027013865.1). Lineage (GTDB taxonomy): Bacteria > Myxococcota_A > Polyangia > HGW-17 > JALWFW01 > JALWFW01. The sequence continues at coordinate 21,765 of JALWFW010000287.1, forward strand.
GACACCGTACTGGCCCGAGACGTGCTTCCCAAAGATGAAGACGCTGCCGTATCCATGGTGCGACAGATGGCGGCGGATCTCGTCCCTGGAGGGATGCTCGTACTCATCGAACAGTCCATGCCTCTCAAAAGAGGAGGCAAGGGAATCATAGCCAGGGGTCTGGAACTCGCCGGACTGAGCCACGGGCCTGAATTCATCACCCGAGTGATGCTCAGAGCTGGTATGGGGGACATACGACAGATGTGGCCCCAGGGCATAAGATCCCTTGTCGTTACCACAGGCGTAAAACCCCTGTTTGCACGTTATAACTATATGAAATAACTGACAAAATAACTATTCAATCGTCCGAGGGGAGGCACACGTCGGAGTGTGCGGCATGCCAAGCAAAGAAACGGCGGATCACCATGGACCACGGGGATCCGGAGGCAAGAAGAGAGTGTAGTGCCGAGGCATCACCCTCCGAGGCCCACCTGAGCACGGCTATCGTATACCTAGGGTCCATGCCCTCGAGTTCCGGTGGCAGTGTTAGTTCGGCATCATCACCGACAGACTGCCTGGAGCAGGTTCCCTGCATGATCTCCACCCAAAGACAGCGTCCTTTGGCCATACTGCCGGTGAGTACCGAGGCATCTATTCCCAAAAAACGGGCCATCTCACACGCCCTGACGAACTGGCCAGCGGTGAACAGGGCCACCACGAGTCCCCATCCAGCCAAATTGCTGAACCTCACGGCAGTAAAACTCCGTCTGCGGTAGCGCCTGCTCAAAGTGGAACGCCGTCCCATGAGTGCTGCACCGTAGTAACCGACAGCCTTCATATACCGACCACGCAGAAAATAGTGTGTTCCGACCCTTGTCAGAAAACGGTACTGAAGGGAGCCTCTGTTGGCAGAGTAGGCCATCACCTCCAAAGAGACAGGATCCGAAACCACGGACGAGACACGGCCAGTCGAACCGTGGACGGAGTCCTGGGGGAAGAAATCCTGCCAGCCCTGAGCCTGAAGGAGTCCTACCACGAGCCAGAGGAATATCATGTCATGCACCCGATGCCTGGGATCCTGCGCCCCTGCTGCGGCGCTCCTCCAAAAATGACACCACCCTGTCGATAACCTCTGCCGCTTCCATGTCCAGGAACATCTCGTGTCCGCTCCTGTGGAACCACTCTATACTCTTCTCCTCGGAACGGGCCGTCTCATAGATTATCTGTGCAGCCTTAGGGGGGATCACCTTGTCTGCTGTGGAATGCACCACCAAAAGGGGCCTCGTAAGCTCATGAAGCCTGCTCTGCACCTCGGAAGCGTAGTCATAAAGAGAAGCGAATGTGAGAACCGGGAAGTAACGGTAGTTGGTGTTGCGCTCCTTGCGTAGCTCTGGGCTGTTGAATGCATTGGGGGCCCACCAGTAGGGTATGACCCTGCCCAGATACTTCGAGAAGCGGGCCAGGGGATCGGCAAATCTCAGGGCAGCTGCCACGGCCACCACGGAATCGGTGAGTTCGGGTTCACGGATACCCAGATCCAAGGCCACGAGACCGCCCATGGACAGCCCCACCACGGCACCACCACCCATTTCCTTCAGGCATGACAGGGCATCCTCATACCAGTGCTCGGCCCTGACACCCACCAGATCCCGGTAATGGGTTCCGTGCCCCCGAAGCAGTGGAGTGCACACATTGAAACCGCGCTCTTTCAGAGCATCGGCCACACCCTTCACACAATCCAGACTGGACGTAAACCCGTGAAGAACCATCACATTGTTGGGATTCATACCGTACCCTCCATGAAAGGGACCGCAGACAGTCCGTGCAGTGTGGTCACGGCCATGCCTCAGTCCTCTTCCCTCAGACTCGAGTATTTATACATGAACATTCCGTGGATGGCCAGTGCCACCCCCCAACCGGCCAACACATCGGCAGCATAATGCTGACGGGTGGTCATGGTGGATAGGGAGATGGCCAGGGCCGAAAACCCCATGTACCAGGCAAGACGGTGTCTGCGGGCCGTAAGCACGGCAAGGAAACCGAAGAGCGCTGCAGAACAGTGGGAGGACGGAAAGCAGTTGTGGGCAGGATCCGCACCGTGAAGCAATTCCATGAACCAGGCGGACAGGGGCGGACCGGAAGGCTCGGGACGTGCCATGGTCACCGGATACAGCATCATGATGGCAAAGTCCGTGAGCATTACGGCAGCTGCCTCCATGGCAACGATGCGGGCAGTGTCCGGGTCGTCCTGAACCAGTAGAGGTGCGGCAAATGCGTGGTAAACCGTGAAGTAGACAAAAATCGTGGAGGGCAGGTAGGGCACGAGATCGTCGACAGCGGTGTACATGGTGTGCATGTGTCTGCCTTCGGTGAGCCAGCCCACGAGGAAATACCCTGACACCCACACGGCAAACGCCCCGACAGCATAGGCTAACACCTTGAAATCACTGGCATTTTCATCAACATCGCTCATCGTAGTGTGCATCCAGGCAAAAACCGCTGCAGGCACGGGGACGAGCACGAGGGCCACTGCAAAAGCCAGCCACGGGGGCACCGACAGTCCAAGGATGGCCTCCTCCAGGGACATGACCTGCAGCACTACCATGGAGGACAGCACATACCACACGAGCGCCATGCGCAGACGGGTCCCGTACCTGACCACTGACGGGATGAAAGTGCCTAGATCACCAAAGGACGGAGCCATGGAAATCTGATACACCCGACCTGTGTTTTTAACAACCTGTAGTATGACGTATACTGCCGAAAATCACCCGACGGCAAGGCAGCGCGGCCGTGAAGGAGATGAGCGTTCGGAGGAAATCGACATCAGGACGATATCGCTATGAAGGACACAGGGCAATCGAGTTCTGCTGAACACCAATGCACCTGAGTGGCCCGTAGTATTCCGTGGCCCTGACGCCACCACCACCGGCAAGGCCCAGTCTTACCCGCGAGCCACCACAACCCTGACGCCACCACCACCGGCAAGGCCTGATCTTCACCGCGAGCTTCCACCATTGACGTCAGTTCCGAAAAACGCTCAGCATGCTTTTAGGCGATCCGAAAAACGCATCACGAAAATCCCGTCCCATCGAAGAT
>JALWFW010000288.1 GCA_027013865.1 Polyangiaceae bacterium
GAAGAGTACTTCCTCCAGCTCTTCCAGCACGTCATCGTCGAGCTCTTTCTTACCAGAAAAAAGCCCTTTGAGTCGTGCGATAAAACCACTTTTCCTAGTCTTGGTGAGTCCTTCCCGGAGGCTTTTTCCCTTCGCAGGTTCGGGTTCAGCTGCGGGTTCAGTTGCGGACTCGGGCTCATCTGCGGGCTTAGCTACGGATTCGGGTTCAGCTGTGGGTTCGGGTTCAGCCGAGGCAGGAGCGGGTCTGTCCTCCTCCTCTTCTTTTTCAGGGCGTACTTCCTTTGCCTCGGTCGCAACTTCGTCAGATGCAGGCTCCTCTTCCCCTGGGGTAGGCTCGGGCTCCTCCGATGCCCTCAGAGCATCGGAGACGTCTTCATCTGTCTCAGTTACGCCAGTCTTCTCTGGCAGAGCGGAAGCGCCGTCTCCCTCTTCCTCGGGCTGCGCGTCTCCATCCTTTCGGGCGGCTCTGTAAAAAGCCATATAATACCAGTAGGCAATGATTATCAGCACTGCCAGTGCTGCACCAAATGCCATGAAAGCATACTGCTGATCCATGATTTCAGACCTCCTTCAGATCTCACAGGTTAACGAATGATCGGCTCGGGTCAACCGAGCGCGCCTTACGCACACAAAAATCCCGCCACAATACCGTTTAAGCCATACACGGCAACCTCCACTCTTGTCATCTTTGAAAAAGCGCGTTACATTGCCTGTGGCCTTAATCTGAAATGATGTGTCCGGAGACTGGGTTTTCTCGACTTCCGGTCCAGGACATGAACAACCCGTGATTACAGGTCAGTTTTCCTGGCCCTGAAATAAGGATGGCGAAATGAAGAAGCAGCAGCTTTTCATGGTACTGATTGCACTGACACTCCTGGGAGCCTCCTGCTCCAAGAAAAAGAAGAAAACGACTCCTGCCAATACCCCGGGACAAACCCAGGCCGACAAAAACAAGGCATGCAACTGCCCCAAGTTCACCGTGTGTGCGACAAAACAGCGGGTGAAAAACATCCGTGACCGCTGCACACCCTGGCAGAAGTCTCATTTCGGCACAACGGAGGTCCACAGGAAGGACATATACCTGGGAACCTTCAACCCGCAGTACATCAGGAAATATCTCCGCAACGACGGGACCCTGGCCTGCCGTGAGACAGATCTCAACGGAGACGGCCTGCCGGACATCTTTTACTTCTTCGACAAGTCCGGGCTAAACATCCTGGAGATCCAGCAGGACTTTGATTACGACGGCATCATCGACCTTGCGCGAATCTTCCAGGGAGGCCTAATAAAGAAAGAACTCTACAACACCGACGGCAACGAGAATACCTGGGAAGTGGTCAAGATATTCGTCAATGGCACGCTCTCCCAGATAAGTGCCAGTGTTCTCAATCCCTTCTCCAAGGATCACCCCTCGTGCCCCAGCTACAATTACTGGGAGTACTTCGACATAGGCACCCGTCAGTTGCGTACGGTATCCTATGACAACGACTGCGACGGCAAACCGGACATAGTCATGAGTGCCAAGGGGACCACTGGCCATCTTCCTCTGCGCCACGAGGAACTGCTGACCTACAAGAAAATGTCCGAACAGAACGCCAAGGAAAAAGTTGAGTCCCACGGCAAGAAATCCAGGAAGACCAAATCCAGATCCGGTAAGTCCCAGTCCTCCAAAAAACCGTCTTCCTCCAAAAACGGTAAATCTGGCATCAACGGCAAAAACAAGTAATCCCCTTCTGATGCCTAAGCCCATATGTCATCGTAACCTATTGAAATCATTGAAGAAAAGAGGGGAATAATGAAACTCAGACGAGTCACTTCCAGGTATCTGTCCAAACTGGAACTGTCTGTTGGGGAACTTCATAGAAAATGCGATCCCGAAACGCTGGATTTCAAGACCACCGATGATCTCGAACCCCTTTCCGAACCGCTCAACCACACCGAAGCCCTCGAGGCCATAAACTTCGGTCTGTCCATCAGGGCAAGAGGATTCAATATATACGTTTCAGGGCCACGCGGCTCAGGCAAGACCTCCACGATACGCAGACTCATAAAATCCAGAGCCGAGCAGGAGGGTCAGTCCAAAGACATCTGCTATATCTACAACTTCGAGGATCCCTTCGAGCCAAGGGCCGTACTTCTTCCTCCTGGAGCTGGCCGCCTTCTGTCCGAGGCTGTCGAGGAAATGGCAAAGGAGTTACACAGGGAGACTCCTCGCATATTGTCTGCATCTGCCATAACCAAAAAACGCAAAGAACTCTTCACCATGGCTCGCAACGACATGGCCGACCAGCTCCAGGAGTTCATGGCAGCCGCCAATGAGAGAGGTATCCACCTGGAAGTTTCCAGTGACGGAGGATTCATCCCAGGTATATACATAAACGGCGATCTCGTGACTCCCCAGGACGCCACTACCATTCAGGATGAAGAAACCAAAAAGGAGCTGGATGCCATGGAAGTGGAGTTCTACACCATGCTCCAGCAGTACACTCAGAGCCAGAGGGAACTGGAACGCGCCTACCACGAGAAGATACGCGAAGCCGAGACATCTGTGCTCCGTCCCCTCATAGAACGCCTCACCAAGGATGTGCTCAAAAAGACGAACATCCAGGACGAAGACGTCAAATCATACATCAAGGCACTCAGGGATCTGTATCTCGAGAACTACAGGGCATTTCTGCCAGCGGAACAAGAAGACGGCGAAGAAGAGGAAGAGATGCCCATGGACGGGGACGATTTCGAAGTTCCAGTGGAGTTCAGGATCAACGTCCTGGTGGATGGTTCCAAACGCAGCCATGCCCCGGTGGTGGAAGAAAACAACCCCACATGTGAAAATCTCGTGGGTTACCTCGAATACTATGAGACCCGCATGGGACTGGCAACGGATCACACCCTAATACGCCCTGGCGCACTGCACAGGGCCAACGGCGGATATCTCATACTCCAGGCTGAGGATGTACTGACCAAGACCTCAGCATGGAGCATCCTTAAAAAAGCACTGAGACACAAGGAAATACGGATAGAACCAGCCCAGGAGGAAGGACGTCCGAAAATCGCCGGAACCGTTAAACCATCCCCTGTGCCCCTGGACGTGAAGGTCATCCTGGTGGGCAACGAGGAGATATATTACCTCATGCAGACAGACGAGGATTTCTCACGTCTGTTCAAGGTAAAGGCCGAATTCATGCCCTACGTGGACGTCACAGGCGACAACATTCATGCACTGGCCAGATTTCTGGGCAAAATCGCCCGGGAAGAAGGGTACCTGCCGGTGCATGCATCAGGTGTGGCCCGTTTCGTGGAACATGCATCACGCCAGGCCGAGGATCAGGGACGCATATCTACACGCACTTCCGACATCCTGGACCTGCTGTCCGAGTCCGACTATTGGGCCAGGGTAAGGAACTCCGACTCCATCAAGTCCGAGGATGTGGACCGGGCCCTCGAAGAACGCAGGGCACGCCACAACCGCCTCGAACGGGAACTCATACGGGAAATCCGGGAAAAAATCATCGTCATAGAGGTGGACGGCAAAAAGGTGGGGCAGATAAATGGTCTGACGGTCTACGATCTCGGAGACTATTCATTTGGTATGCCAGCCAGGATAACGGCGACCGTCTATGCTGGGGACGAAGGTGTCATAAGCATCGACCGGGAAGTGAACCTTACCGGGGAGATCCACGACAAGGGATCACTCATACTGGCGGCCTTCATCGGTCAGCGATTCGGACGTGAAACACCGCTCAAATTTTCTGCTTCCATTACATTCGAGCAGAATTACGGTGAGATAGAGGGCGACTCGGCATCGAGCACGGAACTATTTGCGCTTCTGTCGAGTCTGAGTGGTGTCCCTATCAAGCAGGGCATCGCGGTGACCGGATCCGTCAGTCAGGATGGCAGGATTCAGGCCATAGGCGGAGTGAACCAGAAAATAGAGGGTTTCTTCCAGGTGTGTAAACTCAAGGGTCTGACAGGCAAACAGGGAGTCATCATACCCAGAGTCAATATGAAACACCTCATGCTCTCAGACGAGATACTCGAGGCCGTAAATGAGGGTAAATTCCACATATGGGCCATCGATACCATAGATCAGGGTATGGAAATTCTCACTGGAGTGAAGTCCGGCAAATGCGTGGATGGACAGTGGGAGGAAGGCACCATCAATTACCTGGCCTGGCGCACCCTAGTTGAACTCAGTGAACGGGCAATAGACTCCAAGTAAACCGTGCCTCTCCATTGTCCAACCTTGCTTTGATTTAAAATTTTTCTTTTATTTCAATGAGTTACACTATTAACGTTATAAAGAGGGTCGTTCAGATCTCCAGACATTAGCCCGTCGTGTACCCTGTCCGAGAGCTCCAGTGCTGCAGCTGGAGCAGCGAAGGAATCCAGAGCCCTGGAGTTTACGCGCTCAGGAAGCATGTAGGACGATACGGGCTCGGAAGCATCCAAGGTCTGCATGGGCTCATTTTCGGGTATACGGCTGGCATCCAGACCAGACAATGCAGCCATGTAGGAGGAATCGGGATTAAGACGGATGAACGTACTGCTGTGGGAAACCATATGGAGATACGGTACTATCACGTGGGGATGATCAGGTGTGGCCTGGACATGATCCCTGCGGGTACCTATGAATATCCAGGGCAGGTTTTCGAGCCTTTCGGGCATGGACAACAGCACCAAAGGGCCGTCCCTGTACTGCCAGTATTCGGTTGCCTGGGCCACCGTGGCCAGAGACTCGGGCCAGCCGCCAGGAAATAGAGTGTCCGACATGCCGTCCATCATCTCGGTGAGCTCCAATGAGCAGTACCGCAGTGGCGTGCCCGAACCTCCGGATGGTCCCAAAAGACACTTCATGGCGAATTCTCCGTCTTCGCACCGTCCATCGGAATTGGCATCCAGACAGAGCTTTCCAGTGACACTGACAGGTTCTCCGGTGGCAGGATCATCGGATACGCCACTCCACGAGGCATCGAATATCAGGACATCCTCCATACCGTCGAGGGGGCATGACGTAAGGGTGCATGTGCCAGGCTCATAAAAGGGATTGTGCACATTGCCACCTCCGAGATCGGCAGTCACGTATTGATCACCAAGGGGGCTCTCCCAGGTTACCAGCCACGAGACATGCGCGAATGCATCAGGATGTGAGGCAAGTGTCTGGAGCATGAGATTGCCTCCGTTGGATAGTCCAGCCACCCCCACCAAAGAGGTCATGGCAAACGGAAGGCGGTCGTTTATCCTCCGTCCGTCAGTATCGGCAGTTATTCCGGCAGCATACGATATGACGTCCGCCAGAGCCTGCTGACATGCGGGCCCTCTGTAGTCGAACTCCCCTCCACTCGAAAAAGACCCGCTACTTCCGGACGGCATGAGGAACTGGATACGTATCATGCCGTTTTGCACCACAGCGCTTACCGGAGCATCTTCAGCATCGATCTTCCCAGGCTCGTGGCCACCCTGAACCTCGACGAGTATCGGAGCTCCTTCAGGATACCTGGCTCCGGACGTACCCGGATGTTCGACCCTGACGGCTATGCCCTCGCGTCCTGCCGAAGAAGAAGGGATCTGCACATAAAAAACTCCGGCCGGGACATCCGTGGCATCCGTGCCGTCATTCGTGCCGCTGTTCGTGCCGCCAGTGCCGTCATTCGTGCCGCTGTTCATGCCGCCGGTGCCGTCATTCGTGCCGCTGTTCGTGCCGCCGGTGCCGTCATTCGTGCCGCTGTTCGTGCCGCCGGTGCCGTCATTGACATTCCCTCCGCCAGAATCGTCACACCCCGACATCACAAGACTCATGGAAACTATCACTACAGCAAAAACGAGTTCAATCCATAACTTCATGATTCCTCCAATCCATCAGCCGGAAAGCACGTCTATGCTCCAGCTCGTCATATTCGTGTCGTGTGTCCCATATTGCTTCACAAATCTGCCCATCTGACTTCATCCGACGAACGTAACACCCGTGCTCAAGTATTCCTGATAATATCGCAGATCACACGATTGCCCAGACCCTTACCCAAATTCGTGTAATGGCATATACATGAAATGGCCTAACCACCGTAAACCCTTCTGAAAGCTTGCGGCACGGATAGACTAAATTCACTACGGCATAGGCGAGGTGCCAAGGGGTGTTCCATCGGGGGTATAGCGCTGCGCATAAATCCCATTGCCAGTTCCGCCTCCATCTCCAGGGCTATGCCATACCACGACGAGATGACCGTCCGAGCTCATCGCTACACCAGGATGTCCCTGATCCCCAGGAGGATACGTGTTAACCTGAAATTCCGGACCGTCCGCAGTACCGTCCGCAGTATGTGCAAAGCGCGCGTTCTCATCCCGGGTGCGGGTGAGGTATTATGTGAGTTTCGGCGGATCTTCCACCACCGGCGCCTGGTGCGCGCACGACACTCCCAGCGGGCGGATCCCTGTGTCTCCTACGGTCCAGTCATAAACCCACCCTATGCAGGATGCATGCCAGATGCCCCGGTCGGCCATAATACCATCGTAACTAGCTGTAATCAAAGCACTTTTAGCAACACAAAATCCGAAGATAGTTCGCGAGAGCCTAACTGACCGGCCAAGTTGAACAGGTGTGGACTCTCATCTAGCACAAAAATCAACACAACCTCAAAGAGCCCATCTACCTTGAATTCGTGTCCGGTGCTATTTGCATGACCTCGAAAAGATGACATCCTTTGAAGTCTATGTAACGGATATGATGCACCAATGAAAAGGAGCTGCCGTGATGATAGCAGCATTCATCTTCCTCACACTCTTAAACTCTCCTCCTCCAGTACTCCCCCCTGAGGTAACTCCGCAGCACGAAGATCCAGAGCACAGTCCGCAAAACATGGACGATGCAACAATTCCCAGACAGGTGGAAGCATATGACGCCAATACGGAAAAGCCTCCCCGCGAGACTTCCACCAGAGACGTGCCCCCCGTTCCCGACACGATAAAGGCCCGTGAGAACAGTATGTTATGGTCTACCGGATTTCACTGGCTGGTTCAGTTCGGTTTGACCACCACCCTTGGAGCGACCTACAGTGCTCCATCACAAGACGACATTCCCTCACCTCCTGACCTCATGGCTGACGTTACTGTGGGCATGTTATACAAGTTTGCCTTCTGGCCGAGGCTGTCCCTGGGATTCGATCTGTCCGTACGTACGGCATCTCCCCTGCCGGTCATGCATGCAGGAATCGATTTCACCACCGACTGGGCTCCGTGGGCGTTTTCTTTGTATGTGCGGGAGTCGGAACTGGGATCATCTAATCCAAGTAAGTCCTACGAGTCCAAGGGTCATAGCATCGGCGCTGGCATCTGGTATGCCCTGCCGTTCAGACTCCGTATAGGCAGCATATTCCTGTTCGGAGTAACATGGGAATACTGGTCGGGTACACATTTCAGCGGTGATGAAAGTCACTATACCGACGGTCCCGGCACCTTCACCCACAAACAGCTCATCATGTCTCTGCGCCTCACACGCTGACAACAAGCCCTAACCAAAAGCCTGACAGGCCGCATATCGGTATGCTCATCCGTTCATATGACAAAAGTACTAGGTGCTTACGGAATAACGGTCACCAGAGCAAAACCGGCCCCTCTATCAATAAGAAATTATCCTTTTATTTC
>JALWFW010000289.1:0-23076 GCA_027013865.1 Polyangiaceae bacterium
GCCGGTATTGACGAGGTCTGCAGTGCCTTCCGTCGTCTTGTCCGGTTTTCGAAAAAAAACTCAAGGGTGGCGCCTTGAGGTCTGGCCGTGAGTCTGTGTCATGAACGGCGGTGCAACCGCCTTACTTGCAATAAGGCCAGTCATGCGTTCCAGACGACCCGAGAGTATGAGATGCGAGCGATGTCCAATTTCATGAATCACCGCAGTATGTAGTCCAGAATTCGACTTCCATACAGTGTGGCAGATGCGTCTTGCCATGCCACACTTCTTTGGTTATGTTACCGCCTTATGATACAAGTTGCTCTGCCTGTGTGCCCCGGACCTCCCCACCCGGGAGATCACAGATTGACATGCCATGGATGAAGCGAGTCTGATACTGCGTTACATTGCACTCGTAGGCCTGTTTCTGCTGTCTGGGTTTTTCTCGGGCTCTGAAGTAGCCCTCTTCTCCTTCGACACCCTGGACAAACGCAAGGCAAAGAAACGCTCCGACCGGGCATCCAAGATCCTTCTCGGACTCCTCAGCCGCCCTCGGAGTCTCATAATAACGCTTCTCGTGGGTAACGAGATAGTGAACATCACCATCTCGACCCTCGCCGCTGCCCTCACCGATCACTATTTGGCCGGAGCCTCTCAGGTTCACAGAACACTTGTCTCCATCGCAGTAGTGGTTCCCCTGCTCCTGGTATTCGGTGAGATTACTCCCAAAACCATTGCATATCATGCGCACCGTACATGGGCCTACAGGGTGGCACGCCCCCTTCATCTGTTCTACCTACTGGTTTACCCCATCCAAATGATCTTCAGGATGGTGGCCGATACCGTGGTCAGTGCACTTGGAGGAGAACGCACCGAGAAAACCATGAGTGAGGAAGAATTCCTCATCCTCGTAGACAGGGGTTCGGCATCGGGCGACATCCATGCCGAGGAAGCGCGACTCATCCACGAAGTCTTCAAGTTCGGCGACCGCCCCGTGTCCCAGGTCATGACTCCAAAGGAGCGCGTTTTCTCCATTCCATCCGACACACCTCTGGAAGAAGTCGGCCGTCTCCTAAGTGAGGGCACATATTCCCGCGTACCAGTGATAAAACCCCGTACTGGCGAGGTGATAGGCCTCCTGCACGTCAAGGACTTCATCACCAGGTGGCGCCGGGTATCCTCTCTGGATGAACTCGTCAGGCCTCCTTTCTACGTATCCCAAAACACCAAGTGTCTGCGGCTAATGCGTGAATTCCAGAAAAGGCGTATGCATTTCGCCGTGGTGCTGGATCAGCACGGAAGGATGGCCGGCATAGCCACCCTCGAGGATCTCCTTGAGGAACTCGTTGGCGAGATCCACGACGAGAAGGAGGACGCGGCATGACCCTGACCATGGTCATCATATTCGCCGTGCTGGCCCTGCTCCTGGAAGGCTTTTTCTCCGGTTCAGAGATTGCTCTGGTCTCCTCTGACCGCGTGGAGCTCGAGAACCTGGCCCGAAAGGGTTCGAGGGGAGCCAAACTGGCTCTAAACTTCCTTGACAATTCCAGCGAATTTCTGTCCACCACACTTCTGGGAACCAACCTGGCAGTGGTCTCCAATACCGTGGTGGTCACCCTGTATCTCCTCGACCATCACGGCTCTGCTGCCGAACTACTTTCCGTGGCAGTGGTATCTCCGCTGGTTCTCCTGTTCGGGGAAATCATCCCAAAATCCGTGTTCCAGCAACATGCGGTTCGCATCGCTCCGAAAGCGGTCTACGTGCTCTACGCGTTTCGCCTTCTTTTCTATCCATTCGTGTTCCTGCTGTCGCTGCTGTCCAAGACCGCCAGCGATCTCGTGGGGGTAGAGCGTTCAAGGGCCATCTCCCTGTCCCGAGAGGACCTACGCATGCTCATAGAGGAGGCCGCGTATACGCTGGATTCCTCACGAATGATCACTGCCCTGCGACTCAACCTCATCCGCGAGGGAGAGCAGCGCATTGTCACCAACATCCTCAAACTCAAGGACGTCACTGCCGAGGAACTCATGGTTCCTCTGTCAGAGGTCATATCAGTGCCAAAGACGGCCACTGTTCAAGATGCCCTCGAGATGGTGGAGGAACATGGCTACACACGCCTTCCGGTGTTCGAAAAACGCGTGGACGCCATAGTAGGAGTCATCCATTCCTTCGATCTGCTCAATCAGCCTCTGGAGCGCCGGGTGTCCGAGCTCATGCAGCCCGTCATATTCGTGCCTGAGACCGAAGGGGCCTTTAGAATCCTGGTGGACCTGCAGCACGCCCGCAAGGGCATGGCAGTGGTAGTTAACGAGTATGGCGGTGCCGAGGGTATCGTCACCATCGAAGACGTACTCGAGGAAATCGTGGGCGAAATAGAAGACGAGTTCGACGAGCCCGAGGAGGATGAGACCATACAGTCTGTGGGTCCTGGTGTGTGGCGTGTGAGCGGTCGCGTCCCCGTAGAACGCCTCAACGCAGAATTGCGTATCTCCATCCCTGACGATCCCGAATACGAGACCATCGCCGGCTACGTCCTCGACAGACTACGCCGCATGCCCACCGTGGGTGACCGCGTAAAGGAAGGCGGCCTTGAGCTGGAGGTGACATCCATGAGCGACCGGGCCATCCTCGAGGTGGAAATACGCAAGCTTCCTTCGGGCCGCACTGCGAAGTAATCCCCCAGAGACTGTATAACACGATGATTTCAATGATGTTTCATCAGTTTTTTCATGCGGTGACTCTGTCACCGGGTACATCCCTCCTGCAGGTTTTCCTGCTTCAGTGGTGTCTTTCATGAGACCTTCATGCGCATTCACCGATTTTCTGGTGCGCCAGTGGATACTGGTGGCCTCCGGAATAGGTCTCATCCTCACCAGCCTCTATGCCGGACGCCTGCCACGCTACTCCGCCGACGAGATGCAGGTACTGTTCATCCTTCTCGTGCAGATCGTCACGGTGAACGGACTCGCCGTTCCGGCCTCCTTGCCAGGATGGCCCGCAGACTGGAACGCGGCCGCCTCATTGCCTTCAAACTAGTTACTGCCACCTTCTTCCTGTCCATGGTCGTGACCAACGACGTGGCCCTCATCGTCATCGTGCCAGTTACCATGGCCCTCGGGGTCACTAGAAAGGATCTCATAGTCATACTCGAGGCCCTGGCGGCCAATGCGGGCTCGGCCCTCACTCCCATCGGAAATCCCCAGAATCTCTTCATCTACTGGCACTACGATCTTACACCGGCTGTCTTCATGAAGACCATCTGGCCTTTCTCACTGATGTTCCTGGTGCTCCTGTCCATCTGTGCCCTGACCTTGGAAACGCTCCCCTTACATCGTGATTCACACTCTGCTGAGCCGCATGAACCGAACACCAGAACCTGGGCCTACGTGGCAGGACTCTCCATCGTGGTCCTGGCCGTAGTGCGTGTGGTACCCACTGCAGCCGGTCTTGCAGTAATTTTGTATGCCCTCGCAGCCGATCGCCCCGCACTGCGTGTGGACTACGGACTTCTTCTCACCTTCATATTCTTCTTCGGCATCAGTGACAACCTGAGTAACATGCTGTCTGCGCAGTTCACCTCAGCTTCCTCCGGACACGTCCTCATGAGCACTGCTCTGGCCAGCCAGCTGGTGAGCAATGTTCCCGCCACCCTCATAATTTCGGAATTCACATCGGACTGGAAGACGCTCCTGTGGGGAGCCAGCACCGGAGGCTTCGGCACCCTAGTGGCTTTTCTGGCCAATCTCATCGCATACAGGCTTTATGTCATGTCCGAACAGGATGTACGAAGCGGACCGTTTCTTGCGAAATTCACGGCTGCAGGAGTGGCTGCGCTTATGACTGCGACTGCTCTGCAGCGGGCTGTTCAGGAAACCGGCTCTCACGGTACGGCTCTGACGTAGGTGTCGGTGTCGGCTGACCAGATGAAGTGTTCCTCGGATGTGGTGGCACGCCTGCCCCAGGTGCCCTTTTCCGTGTCCTCGTGCATGCGCAGCGTGGTCTTCGAGATGACTATGTCAGGGTGGCCATCACCGTTGAGATCGCGAAATTTCATCCCGGACTTCCAGCTCGTGGGGCTCTGGGCATGGTACATGCGGGAGAGATTGTAGAAGAAGGCCTGCTTGAGGTGCCATGACAGATGCACATTGAACACAGTCACGTCAGTGACGTCGGCTCCTCCCACCGCAGGCTCCGGCATCATGCGGTACTCTATGCGCACGATGAGCTCAGGTCTGCCGTCACCGTCGCAGTCCTTCACGGTCAGGGATGCCGTGCCCAGTGCCTCATCCTCGTCTTCTCCGTCATCTGTGAAGTAGGGAGTGGCAGAGGTGCGAAGCCGCTTCACCCACGCACTTTCCCATCCCCGGGGTGTACGCCGGATCACCACCAGGAAGAAAATTTCCCTGCCCTCCGCCTCATTCAGCATAGCCACCACTCCGGCATATATGTCATCCTCCAGTGCCACCAAGGCCAGTGTCTTTCGTGGGGTCAGATCGGCCCGGCCAGTCATCCCCGCAAATATGGAGGGTTCCGGGGCCCCCGTAGTGGTGCGTGAATTTCCTGACTGCTGTTCACCTGGCTCTGACACGTCATTGTCCTGACGCGCAGTACGGACGGTCCGTGACACATCACCCGACTTCATACCGTGTCCGGTTGGCGGATCAGATTTGCCTTCTGCAGCACGGCCATCTGAAGGAGTGCCGGATTTACCCGGCAAGGCTGCAGCCTCTGCCCTTGTGGCCCTGCGGCTGTCCTGCGGCTGTCTGGCGGTAGTAAAGCACCCGGCTGTAAGCATAAGTGCACCCAGTGCTCCAGTCATTATGAAACACCCTGGTCTCATGAACACACCTCCCTTATTCTAGAAATATGGCGCAACTCATTGAAATCATTGGTTTTTTCATTGAAGCGCCGCCACCTACATGCTTTCGCAGTCCCAACCATCCGTCCACACACTGCATCTGCAGCACTATAGGGCACAGTCCCGCTCCCCACAACCGGGACTGCCGAAACATCCCCTTGTAATGGGGCTGGTTGCGGAGTAATCCGGGAGGTCTCAGGAGGTGAGATCAATGAAGCCGTCCAGGTTCACCGCGGATTTCCTTTCACTCGGGCCGGTGCGGGCCATGGTAATGTCTCCGGCCTTTCCGGTGGTGCTCCAGGTGCTCATGCTGGCGGTGGTACTGGCAGCCACTTGGCCAGGGCTCGGTGTGGGTCCGGGACTCGGAGAGAAGGCCACAGATATCGTACGCAAGACCAACCTCACCACCCTCACGGTGTGGGGTCTGTGGTGGCCTGCCATGGTGGTCACCGTTCTGGTCCTCGGCCGCATATGGTGCACCGTGTGTCCGCTGGAACTCCTGAACCGTGCGGGCCACACCCTGGCGCGGCGCCTGGGTCTGCGGGGCCTCAGGATAAGCCCGTACCTGCGCCGGGGCTGGGGCTTCATCGCCGTGTACCTGGTCATCCAGTTCCTCGTGGCTGGGGCAGGACTTCACCACGTGCCCCACTACACCGCGCTTTTCATACTGGCGCTGGTGGCCGGGGCCTTCATCACGGGATTCGCCACCCGCGAACCCCGGGCCTTCTGCCGCACCCTGTGTCCTGCGGGTGCGCTTCTTTCGGTGTACAGCCGCTTCACCCCCGTCCAGCTGGACATCCACGACCCTGACGTGTGCTCCTCGTGTCCTGAAAAAGACTGTGTAACCGCGCGCAACCGCTACCGTTTCGATGCTCGCAGCTGTCCGTCGTTCATAGTGCCATTCCGGCGTGAGCCTTCAGACGGATGCACCCTGTGCTTTCAGTGCGCAAAGGCCTGCCCCTACGGTAACATTGGGTTCGGCGTCGTCACCAGTGATGCCCCGGTGCGCAAAAAGAGCCTCCTTCGGCCCTTCGAGGCTGCATTCATATTCATGGAATTCGGATTCGTGACCCACGAGATGCTCGAGGAAGTACCCCATATCGACGCCTACTTTGCACTCGTGCCCCGCCACCTGGCAGCCGTCACCTTCCCCGGTGCTTTCGAGACGATGGAGGCCGGCTGGTATCTTCTGGTCTTCCCCTTCCTCGTGTGGGCCATATTCGCCGTAGCCGCGCGGCTTTGGAGCCAATCCATCCCTTTGGAAGCCGGACTAGCCGTAGCAACGGGAGCAGCTCCCGTCGTTGCCCTGGCCCATGCGACGAAAGGGGTGTTCAAGATAGCCGAATGGGGCGGATACCTACCCGGCGCCCTCAGTGACCCTGCCGGTCTAGACGTGATGCACGAGATCGCCAGCACGGGCGCAGCCCCGGCACACCTCATGTCCCTCGAAACCATGGCATGGCTAGCCCTTCCCGTCATGCTCGCAATGGCGTGGAGGGCGTGGAAGTGGGCCCAGGACATCCCCCCATCACTGTGGCCCTTCTCCCGTGGCGGGCTAATCCTGGCCGCAGCGTGGTTTACGGCCATACTGACCGCCTGGACCGCCGGACCTGCCTGATTTTGTACCTTTCGTGTACAGATACCACCTGTGAGCAGTACCACTTTTGTGATACACCCCGAGATACCAGTATAGGTATTTCAATGACACATGACTTTACGGCGCATTACAGTACTCTGGCTCCGAACAGACAGTGCATGGCAGAAGTGACCGAACTGCTCTCGCCATACCTAGTGGAGCACACCTGGTCATCCGGTCACATACTGTGGCACGAGGGAGACGATGACGGAACCCTGATTCTGATAAAGGAAGGCCGGATCAAGATAGAACACATAAATCCTGCTGGCAAAGCCATTTTACTGTTCATCTTCGGTCCGGGAGACGTATTCGGATTCCTTCCCTTCATAGACGGCAGCCCCTATCCAGCCACGGCCATTACCATGGGAAAGGTCACTGCCCGGGTCATGACCAGGGACAGACTTCACGAGATACTCCACGAGAATCCCGAACTCTCGATAAAACTCCTGAACGTTCTGGGGGTACGGCTCAGAGAGGCACTTCTGAAGATTCAGGAATTCACTGGCCACGATGCCCTTACCCGCACGGCCGCTGCGCTGATGGCACTCCTTCCAGCAGATGCCAGGGGTGATGGCCTGGACATCGTGGAGATTCCCGGTCCTGCCTATGTGTTTGCCGAAGAGTTGAGCATAACCCCGGAAACCTTTTCAAGATCACTCACAAAACTGGAAAAAGCCGGAGTCATACACAGGCTTGGATCCGGCCACATTCAAATAACGGATCCGAAAAAACTAAGCCAGGCCGCAGCAGGATATTGGACAGGCAGATGAGACGCCAATACATCCAGTAACTTACTGTTTTTATTGAATTTTTCAGCCACTCCATCATCATCTTGCATTCAGTCGCCAAAAGCCACGCGCCTTGATCACAATCAATGTTCCTCTTGACCCATGGGACTAAACCGGCATCGAGACGGCCGGGGAAGGCTGTCACCAACACTTACACAGGAGGTTCAGACAATGATCAATGCCAAGGATTTCATGGAAATGGCACAGATGTTCCACGGTCACAAATGTCCGGCAATGCACATGGGACTGCGTACTGCAGCAGCGGCCATGAACGCCCTTGGGGTGGAGAGGTCCAAGGACAGCCAGCTCATCGCCTTCGTCGAACTCGGTGAAGGACACTTCGCCCACTGCTTTGGTGACGGCATACAGGTGGTCACGGGATGCACCTTTGGCAAGGGCAACATCCGTCAATTGGGATACGGCAAGTTCGGCCTCATACTAGTGGAGAAAGCCACACATAGGGCAGTACGTGTGGTCCCACGGGGTGAGGTTCAACTTGGCACGAAGCAGACACCCTTTTTCACCCAATACCGTGAAAAGGGAATCCCTGCTTCCGCAGTCCCCCCCGAACACATAGAACCGCTCATAGAGCGCATCATGAGCATGCCCGACGAGAAACTCCTCAAGATAAGTGAGGTCTTCGAGTATCCTCTGGAGGACAAGGAGGAATCCTTCGCATCCTTCCTGTGCGAACGCTGCGGTGATACAGTGGTGGAGAAGTACGGACGCATATTCGGAGACATGCACGTATGCATTCCCTGTTACGAGGAACTGTCCTCTGGCAGGGACGGCACTGAATGAACTGATTGCTAAACACATGATAGGTGGCCGGATTCTCTCTTACGGCCCCTATCCATCTGCCCCGGAGGCCAATATGGATGTCTTGACTCTCACCATAGCCGGATCGCTGACTTTCTTATTCACCACTCTTTTGACCATTGCCGGTCTGGGCGCGGCATTCATCCTCATTCCCGTGTTCATGGCCCTGGGCATAGACATTCATACGTCCATGGCTACGGCACTGCTGCTCAATTCAGTGGCGATGATCTTCGCTTCCTGGCGTTTCGTCAGAGCCAGACTCGTACTTTGGAAAGTGGCCATCCCGATAATCATCGTGGCCAGCATACTCTCCCCCCTGGGAGCATGGGTCAGTCAGGATCTCAACCGTACGGTGCTGCTGTGGGGATTCGTGACATTCCTGCTGTTTGCCGCAGCCATGATGGTCTTTTACAAACCCAAAGAACGGGAAGTCGAGGCATCATTCTCCAAACAAATGATATCTGGAAGCACGGTGGGTGCTTTTGCCGGTTTTCTGGGTGGTCTTCTGGGTGTGGGTGGTGGCAACTTCATCGTTCCCGTGCTGGTCTGGCTTGGCATCAATCCCAAGAAGGCATCCGCAACTACTTCATTCATCGTGATTTTCTCTTCGTTCGCGGGATTTATGGGTCACGCCACCACAGGCAGCATCAGTTACGGACTTTTGGCTGTCACTGCCACCGCATCCGCAGCAGGCGCGGTGGTGGGATCCTGGCTCATGACCGACAAACTGAACCGCAGGCAGGTAAAACTCATAATAGCCTCAGTGCTCGTGGTAGTTGCCGCAAAGATAATATGGAATCTGGTGGCATGAGCTCTGATTCTCATCGACCCGTATCGTTTACACCGAAATTTTTTCGTCCACACTTCAAGCATCACCTCCGGCATCACTCAACGACTGGAACAGGAAGGAAACGATGTCCGTACGACGTTTTTCAGCCTACACCGCAGTAGCAATAACGGTGCTGTTTATCTCACCTGCTGCATCAGCCCAGGAGTACCGCCTCAAACTGGAGGCCGACTGGCATGCCTGGCACGCCAAAAGTGGACTTCCTGCCGTCCATCCGCTCATCAAGACCGAGCAGCGCTTCCGGGATCAGGGCCTCGTACTGGAGAAGGTGTTCGCAGGAGCCCGCATAAACACCCTGAGATGGCTTACCGTCAGCATATACTATGCCCGTTTGGACAAGTTCTACAGAGCTCACCAGGGCTGGCACCTAGCAGTGATGGACATTACCCCTCATGTCAGACTTGGTCCGTTCAAAGTCAGTGACAAGAACGGCAACGAGCTTCACTATGCATCTGGCGGCAGCACGGCCTACTACAGATACCGCAACGACCTCAAACTATTCTGGACTCCTCCGGGCCTGAAATGGCTGAAAATCTGGGCAGGCGATGAAGTACGCTTCGACTCTGACGAGAGGCGTATGACCATGAACGACTTCACGGCCGGTCTAGTCTTCAGACTGAATCCACGCCTCACAATGAAGGTCTACTATGACCGGGAATCAAAACGTCGGGGTAAGGACTACTGGATAAATACCCACGTGTGGCAGCTCATGCTCGTGGTGCGCCCGTAAAGACAGCCCTGCTGCTTCTTCAAACATGCGCATTTCGAGCCGTGGAAATAAGTATAAATCACTGATTTCATAAAATCAGAAAAACGAATGACACGGGCAATCAGGGCATGGGAAGTGAGCCAAGGGGGGAGCCGTCGGGGGTGTAGCGCTGAACGAACACACCGTAGTAGCCGTTGTCACGCTGACGAGTCCATACGACGGCAAACCGGCCGTCTGCTCCGGCAGACACATCCGGAGTTCGCTGATCACCAGTAGTGTAGTCATTAACCTGGAATTCAGGGCCATAAGGAACGCCTGCCGAATCATAACGCCTGGCATAAATACCCCAGCCGTCGCCGTCCTGACCCTGGCTGTGCCAGACCACCACAAAACTGCCGTCCGACGCCATCGCAACCTTGGGACTGGACTGGTGTCCGGCAGTGTAAGTATTCACCCGGAACTCACCGCCAGCCCTGGTAGCATCAGGATTGAAACGTTGACCGTATACACCCCAGCCGTCGCCGTCCTGACCCTGGCTGTGCCAGACCACCACAAAACTGCCGTCCGATGCCATCGCCACCTTGGGACCGCCCTGGTGTCCGGTGGTGTAAGTATTCACCCGGAACTCACCGCCAACCTTGGTACCATCAGGATTGAAACGCTGACCGAATACACCCCAGTCGTCTCCATCCTGGTCCTTGCTCTGCCAGACCACCACGAAGGTACGCTCTGAGGACATCGCAATACTGGGAGAGGACTGGGCTCCGATGGTACGGGTGTTCACCTGGAACTCACCGCCCAGCGGAGAGCCGTCTGAACTGTAACGCTGACCGAATATACCCCAGCTGTCGCCGTCCTGACCCTGGCTCTGCCAGACCACCACGAAACTGCCGTCCGATGCCAGCGCAACCTTCGGATAGTCCTGATTACTGGACATGACCGTATTTATGCGGAACTCACCACCAACCTTGGAGCCATCAGGATTGAAACGTTGACCGTACAGGTCCAATGCATCTCCGGTCAGCAGGGAATCGAATGCCCAGACCACCACGAAGCTGCCATCGCTACCCACAGCCACATCAGGATGCCACCACGAGACGATACCTTGTCTCCAGGCGGGGCGAAATTCACCGCCCAGCGGACTTCCAGAGGCGTCATACCGGCGACCCTTGAGTCCACTGCCTCCAGAACCGGTCATCTCTTGCCATACAGACACAAAATACCCGTCCTGATTCATCGATATGGCGGGTACTGCAGGTGAGTTATAGTAATTGGTGGTAGTGATCCTCAACTCGGAGATACCACACTGGGTACACCCGTCCCAGTCGACACCGTTACTGTCATCGCACTCCTCGCCGCTGTCCACTATGCCGTCTCCACAGCGCCGGGGCGTGCAGTCGGTGCGGCACGAGGCATCGGGCTCATCCGAGTTGGCCGTCCCGTCGTCGCATACCTCGCCCAATACGGTGTCCAGATAACCGTTGCCGCAAACCTCCGTGGACAGACAGTTTGCAGAACACCCGTCTCCGTCCCAGTTGTTGCCGTCGTCGCATACCTCGCCGCTGTCCACTATACCGTCTCCACAGCGCTGGGGCGTGCAGTCGGTGCGGCAAGAGGCATCGGGCTCATCCAAGTTGGCTGTCCCGTCGTCGCACTCCTCGCCGCTATCCACTATACCGTCCCCACAACGCCGGGGCGTACAGTCAGTGCGGCATGAGACATCGGGCTCATCGGAATTGGCCATTCCATCGTCGCACTCCTCCCCCAAGGCCGAGTCCACGACGCCGTCACCGCAGGAGGGAAGCATGCAGTTGGGGCGGCACGTGGCATCAGGGGTCCATGAATTGGAGGTCCCGTTGTCACACTCCTCCCCAGCGTCCACCACGCCATTGCCGCAGAATTCCAGGGATCTGCAGTCGGCTGAGCACCCGTCGCCGTTTTCGGTGTTGCCGTCGTCGCACAACTCGCCATAAAGGCCGTCCACAATGCCGTCCCCGCAGCGTCTGAGATGGCAGTCAGGGCGACACGAGGCATTGGGAGCCGCGGAATTGGCAGCCCCGTCGTCGCACTCCTCCCCGTCATCCACCACGCCATTGCCGCAGGTGGACGGTATGCCGTCGCATTCACTGAACTCGAACCGGCACCCCTCGTCGCACCTGAGAGAACCACCACTGTAACCGAACTGTGTGCACGTGTGCCCGCCGATGTTCAGCAGATCGCACTGCTCGCCAGCCACCTCCTGGATGATTCCGTCTCCGCAGCGTCCCCAGGCGCGGCATTCCTCCGTGTCGTAGGTGCAGTCACTGCGGCATCCGAGAGTGCCGCCGTAGTATCCCAGGCCCTCGCAGCCAGTGGCATCACCCAGAGCCGTGCCGTCGCACTCCTCCCCGTCATCCACCACACCGTTACCACAAAGTGACGGTTGCGTGCCTGCAGCATCGTCACCCGAGCATGCGGAGAACATCGCCGGCACGAGCAAACCTACCAATATCATCCGTACCAAACCATTACTGAGTGTCTTCTTGCCGTGATTCATGCAAGTTCCCTCTCGTTCTTCAACTGTATGGTTGAGTGAATCATACATACCGAGTCTCTTCATCCGTCCAGTGGAAGCGCAACCCTAGCACCCGAACTTCAGTCTGCAATCGCTTTGTGTATCTCTAACAAAAGATTAAAAAAACCGTCTCGGATTCCTCTCCCACTCCCAGAGTACTGAAATCCCGATATATGATTCCAAAACCAGACAGCCGTGGATTCTGGGCCGATTTTGCCTAGAAATTCGCACGTATGGCAGACGCGTATGGTCACCGAAAGCCCCAACGGCTGAATTTCCCTCTTGCTTTTTGCCTCAGATTGTATATTTAATGACTCCACCGTTCGGGCGTGTAGCTCAGCTGGAAGAGCATCTGGTTTACACCCAGAAGGTCGTAGGTTCGAGTCCTGCCGCGCCCACCATCCACATGAATAGGCCATTGTCCATATCAGGGGTCAAAGGCACCAAAACGTTGCCACACTGATGAACGCCCTTCTAAAAACAATGAGATAACTAGTTGAAATTACAGGATTTTTTCAAAACACACGTCTATCATTCAGATTCTGGAGAGCCGGTGTGAGCAAATGGGGAAACCGGCTTTATTCCATGGAATCCAGAATCTGACGTGCCCTATCCAAAAGCTCCTCGGCTGCAGCACGGGACTGGGCACCGGTTCCTCCAATCATGCGAGCTAGTTCAGTTACGCGCTGATCGCCCTCCACTCGGCGTATGCGCGTCACGGTGCGCCCATCCTCCACGACCTTCTCGACGGTAAAGTGACTATCCGCGAACGCGGCTATCTGGGGAAGGTGGGTGATGCATATGACCTGTGAACCCCTGGAAGCACCGGCAAGTTTGCCGCCAACGGCCCAGGCCGTCATGCCTCCTATTCCAGCATCCACCTCGTCGTAAACCGTCACACGGGCCAAACTCGAGCCACCCGAAGCCATGGCTGCCCGCACTGCCAGGTGAATCCGTGACAGCTCGCCTCCGGAGGCCCCCTCTCCGATGGGTCTGGGCTCCTCTCCGGGGTTTGGGGCCAGCATGAACACCACCCCAAGGGAGCCGCGCCCACCAATACACGCCGGATCCCCGGCTGAATCACCAGAGCAGCGCTCTTCGAAGCGGACCACGAATTCACTTTTGAGAAGGCCGAGATCCGCTAGGTGCTCCTCCACACGTCCGGCAAAGACTGGGGCACCCTTACGCCGGGCCTCGGACAACCGCAAGTCGAGCTCCCTGACGCGTTCGGCAAGGGTGCGCACCTGCTCCTCCAGACGCGAGACGTCACCGGACTGGTCTTCTAACTGCTGGAGCTCCGCGGATAGTCGGTCGACAGCCGCCGGCAGTTGCTGGGGGTCCATGCCCAGACGTCCTGCCACGCTCTCGTACGCCGCGAGCCTGGACTGAACCGCCTCCATGCGTGCCTCGGCGTCCGTGGTGTCGTCGGGTACCAGGCCACCTAGCACCGAAGCACTCTCCTCCACCAGTGCCGCGGCCTCCGAAAGAAGGTCCACGGCCTCCGATACCCTGGGCTCCAGGGCAGATATGGACTCCAGGGAACGGATCACCCGGTGTATGGTCTCCGATACCGAACCCTCGGCAGAATAGAGGATTTCCTCACCGGATGTGCAGGCGGTGATTATGTCGGAGATGTTGGCGAGGCGGTCGAGCTCCTGCTCCAGTTCTTCATATTCGCCCTGCCTGGGAGCCAGTGTGTCCAGACGTTCGAGCATCTCTTCCAGATAAACTCGCCTGACGTGACGGTCTTCAACACGGGCGCGACTCTCCTCAAGCTGGCGTACAGCCCGACGCCAGGCCGCAACCGTATTGGCCAGCTCTTCACGCAGGCTCTCAATGCCCAAAAATTCATCAATTATTTCAGTATGATACGACGATTTCAGTAGGCGCTGCTGCTCATGTTGTGAAGATATCTCTACCAGTGGAGCCACCAACTCTCCCAGTTTTTTGAGAGGTACGAGGTCGCCATTGACCCTGGCACGGGACCTGCCGTTTTTCGACACCGTGCGCTCCACCACCAGATCGCCTCCGTCGGAAGCCGCGAAAACGGCCTCTATCTTGGCCTGTTCCCGGCCCGTCCTCACGATGGACGCGCTGCCCTTGGCTCCCCGCAGAAGGTCGATGGCCTGAACCAGTATGGACTTGCCTGCCCCGGTCTCTCCGGTGAAGACCGTGACGCCGGGCTCCAGTTCCAGCTCGGCTCTGTCTATCACTGCAAAACTGGAGATAGCCAGGTATTCAAGCATAGTAGTTCTCCTGTGGGGACTCAGGCGCCGGGCACGCTGTCCGACCCGCCGGCCGGTTCGGGGGGGCCACCAGACGGACCTCCTCTCATGCCCCAATTGAGCTTGTGGGTCAACACGTCGAAGAAGGAATAACCGTCGGGCAGGAACACCTCCAGGGGCAGGTGGGATTTGGATACAGAGATGGTGTCTTCAGGGCCCACTTCCATGCCGCGCTGACCGTCTATGGTGAGATAGGCAGGATCCGTTACGGTTATGTCGAGGCGCGATTCCATGTGAAGTATGAGAGGTCTGTGGGTCAGATGGTGCGGACATATGGGCACGAGTCCAACGGCCTCCATGGCTGGCTCAATGATGGGGCCGCCTGCTGCAAGACCGTAGGCCGTGGAACCCATGGGTGTGCTGACGATGAGACCGTCGGCCCTGTAGGTGGTCATATCCAGGCCGTCAAAGGAGCAGGATATCTCCAAAAGACGCGCCATCCGGCTCTGGGATATCACGGCATCATTGGCGGCGTGGGTATCGAGGACCAACCTGCCGCTGCGCAGCACCTGCACCCGAAGACGCATGCGTTTTTTGATGGTGAGGGTCCCGGCCACGGCTCGGTCAACGGCTTCTACTGCCTCACCGGCTCCGAAGGGAGTCAAAAAACCCAGCGTACCCATGTTGATGCCCAGGAGAGGCACCACCCTTTCGGTAAGCTGGCCTGCTGCATGGAGAAAGGTGCCGTCCCCGCCGAGAACAACCGCGAACTGCCCTACGGACGCCGGATTCGGTGTCTCGGTGGCACCTGGAAGAAGAGCCCCGGGCTCTGCCAGCACCTGAATCGAGCGTGCCTGAAGGCGTTCGGCCATCTTCCGGGCCAGAGTACCGGCCTTCTCATCCTTGTCCTTGTAAATGAGTGCCACCCTGCGCATGACATGAATTAGTCCCACTACACTGGCTCAGGTGTCAAGCCATTAGGAGTGTCTTTATCATATTTATGTTGCTGTCTGCTGGGGAGCTGGATTCTGATTTTCAGATACGGCACTTCCGTTACTTGGTGAGGAAGCAAGGGTGTCCAACTTGGCTGAAACCCTCGGATTGTTGAGACCGACTTTACAAAATACAGTAGTCAAAAGCGCTTTTATTACAATAGATTACATACTTTAATTAACCGACGGAGGTCTGTGGCACGTTTCTTGCATAAAAGGGGTCATGACTGGACCGTAGGAGACACAGGATCACCTGTGCCGGGGTGTCGCGCGCGCACCGGTGCAGAACTGGTGGAGGCTGATCCGCCGGTATCACATACCTCACCCGCACCTCGGGATGAACGCCAGGCCCTGCACATTGCGGCAAGCAGCCGTTTGTGTAGTTCACAGACGTTTTTTCGGGAACCGCCCGTGGGGACGTGACCGGCTTGTCCTTAAGTCCGGTCCTCGGCTGGCGTGACGGCGGGGGTGGGCCCTTTTTTTTGAGGGGCAAAAAACGCTTTACGGTAAAGTGCTGTAATATCAATAAGTTACAAAACAACATGATTGCAGATACAAATAGACACGTGGTTATAGTCCGTGCGCGGACCTGACACATAAGCGGTCACGTGGAGACTGTGTCCGGTGAAAAATCACTCAGGGAGGTCAGGACTCAGCCTGGAGGTTACTGGAAGACGTTCACCCGCCCTGATAGCTCTCTAGCTCTTTTAAAATGGCCTTGCGTTTCATGGATTTTGCCAGGGAGTAGGCTGACTCGCCGGCGTCGTTTCGGAGGTTCGGATCGGCGCCTGCGGCCAGCATGGCCTTCACGTGTGCCTTTTTGTTGTTTTTCACGGCCAGCATGAGGGGGGTCAGGCCACTTTCATTCATGGCGTTGGGGTTGGCGCCGGCTGACACCAGGAATTTCACGATTTTCGTGTCACCGCGCTCCACGGCGACGTGAAGGGGAGTATCCCCGGCATGGGAGGTGCAGTTCACGTCAAGGCCGCGCCCTGCCAGCAGTTTGATGAGAGGCAGGCTGCCCACCCGTGCAGCGATTACCATGGGAGGATCGCCGGTCTGGGGGTCGGTGGCGGTGATGTCCACGCCGTGCTCTTCCAGGAGCTCCACACACTCGGCGCATCCGCCATAAAGGGCGTAGTGAAGGGCAGTGCGTCCCTTTTCGGTGGCTGCATGAACGTCGGCGCCCTCACTGATGAGCCACGCCATCATGTCTGGCGAGGGCGCATTGGCCGCAAACATCAGGGGGGTAAGGCCCGTTGTGGTTGGGCGGTCGACGTCGAGCCCGGTGGCGACGAGCAGCCTGCCCACATCCGTGCGTCCTGCCGAAGCTGCGTAATGAAGGGCATCGAGACCGTCGGGATCCACCACAGTGGTATCGACCTTCTGCATAAGGATCTGCAGCACATTGTAAATCATGGCGTGTTGGGCGGCGATCATGAGAAGCGTCCTGCCGTCTTGGGTCGTCCACGACACGTTAAGTCCACGCTCCACCAGTGACTCGAAGACCTGCCACGGCCCTTCGGTGAGAATCTTCACCGCGGCCTCGTACATAATAGGCTCGTCCATGGAGATGCCTGTCTTCTCCACCATCTTTACGAAGAACTCACCATCAGCGAGGTCGTCCAGGGACTCGATGAGAGCATTCTTGCCCAAGTCGTTCTCGGCTGTGGGGTCCGCTCCGGCATCCAGGAGCATATCGAGTATCTCATCAAGTGACCCCTCGTGTCCCTTCAGGGCGGCAAGCATGACAGCCGTGCGGCCCCCGCCGTCCCGGATGTTCACCCATGCCGGCTCGCCCGGACCGTGGCTGTCGTATTCCTCGAGCCCGGCAAGCTCGAACTGCAGGAGTCAGTGGGCATCGGTATGAACGACGTAATGAAGGCCCGTGTAACCTGCGTGTCCTGGGCGCGTATGTCGCACACCTCGGGTATGGGATCCGTGGACATTCCCTGTGCCATGGCGATCATGAAGGCATTGGGTCCAGAAAAGTCGCCTGCCCTGGCCTCCTCCAGGATGCTGTGTGTGTAGCCGAGAAAACTGAAAGCCTCGTCCCAGGGCGGGGACAGAACAAAGTCGCGGGCTGATGGCACTGCACGCAGATTGCCGCTGGCTCCGGCCTTCACCAGAAGCTCCACGATGTCCGTGTCCCTGACGTGGGCCGCGTACATGAGGGCCGTCCAGCCGTCGAATTCCTGAAGGTTGACGTCGGCTCCGGCCTTTATGAGCCTGCGCAGCAGAAACCGTCCAGGCCTGAGCCTTTCGTGGTTCTATATCATTTCTCCACCAATCTTCCTGCTCGCTGGACTCCTCGTAGGACTCCTCCTTGATGTCGGAGCCTGGCACTGGTTTTTTCTTGGAGCGTATGTCGTTCTCAACTTGCTTTCCTTCCCGGTAAGGAAGAAGGGGTGCGGTTTTTGCGCAATGCGTGCTGTGTGCCCAGGAAGTGCCGTAAAGCCGTCGCGAGACTGAAATAAAAGTTAGACTTCCTGATTATTGGTCTCCCTGTTCCTTCCACTTCCTAGTTATCCTTACCTTATCATAATGAATCATACAAGTAGTTCACCATTTGTTCTATGATGCACAGAAGTATGTACTGATGGATCATTAGTACCCTCCTGCAACAGTGTTGTGAGACAAGAGGGGATAAATACTGGCGATTTGGCAGGTTATCTCAATCGTTCCCGTGTTTAACATGCTGGCACTACCACTCAAAAGTTGGTTAATCACTAAACCATCAACTCTTATGCAACGAGTAATGAATTCAGGTGTTCAATCAGTTTCTCATATTCTCGCCTAGGGGAGGGACTGCGTGGGCGCCGCTGGCTTTAGCTGGATTATCTACATAGGGGAGTTCAAACTATCTACTTCGATAATTTCCTTCAGAAATTCTACGGTGTTCTCTATGCTTCTAGAGTCTTCGCGGAGGCGCAAAATACCACTTCACACTACTGTCCTGTCCCACCTCCCCATGACACCTCCACCTATTAACATTGTCACTCGGGATTGTGCGCACCAGCATACGCATGGTTATGCACCCACCATTGCACCGTAGCTCCTCACCCACCTGACGTAAAGTACGCCTGAAGCGGGTATTGATGAGGCATTCTACATTTTTAGGGTAAGCAGGGGTAACCCTTGGCCTTTCTGAGGTCGCACTCGCGGGTGTATGCACCGTGAGGGGCATGGCCGTGATGAGCAGTCCTCTCCAACTCTCTAACATTCAGTTCTTTGGAGATGGTGTTCTGTTGTATCCGAACCCTTCCTGGTGATGAGGGAGATAGAGCCTTGATACTCTTTTGAGCGAGCCGTAACGCGTCCGATCACAAGGTGTACTCATTTGACCAAGTTTTTGAGTATGCTATGTTCTGTGTGGGAGAGGTTTAGTATATTTATCCGTAAGAATCACCTGTAAACCAATAAGAAAGACTTACATGCCCCTAATTAGCCTCTAATTATTTGTATTCCCATCCAACACATTGCACTCACATGCCAAACTCAAGTTATCTTATTGGGATTTCTCCAGACTCCAAATTCGCCGACAAGGAAATCTTTCCGAGTACTTACCCTGCTGCCGGGAACGAAACAGATAGCAGTAAAATCAACATAGTGACCAGAGTATTTCTTCCCATTTATTTCGGACGATCTCCTCCCACGACCCACCAATGGTTCTATTTCACCTTTGATATTCACTTCATCACGCGCCATGACATGGGCAACGATGTGACGATTTGCATCTACACGAAGAATCACACCTGAACTGGTGGGCGACCACTCTATCTCTCCATCGAACAACTGTTCCCCTTGCGTCTCTTGACATTTTACCGGTTCCACCATACCCCAGCCGTATCCTCTCTCTCCGCCAAGTTGAAGTTTATTTAAAGCTTCCTTCCATTTCAATGAACAGCCATTTTTCTCGAAAATGTAACCGAAAAGAAAAACCGGCTCACCATCATCCATGGTATAGGGCGAGAGGAACTCCACTTCATGCAAGCTGCCTTCGGTAGCGGCCTGTTGGGGATAAGAAAGCGCTGTGCTCACGTAGCTACCCAAGAAACGATGGCGGAAGTTGGCCTCATTTTCCCAAGGCCAGTACACACGATAGTTACTGCCATTTTTAAGTGCAGGGTAGAAGTAGGTAAATGCCAGCGTTTTGTGAACTTGTTTCCCTACCTCTTGATATTCTTGTGAATTATTGGCCGGCTGGGTTCCATTAACACTATCGCGCGTCAGGCGCATGGAGAGCGCACCCCAGAGCATCCGTCCGGTTACGTAAGGACGGGTCATCTGCAAATTGCCCACCTTGCGCCAGCCGCTGTGCAGGGGAGAGCGCAGCCGTAAGACTACTTCATAAGCACGCCAAGCCATCTAGTCCCTCCTCAACCACGCGTTTTCGCCCCGTAGCGGGCGTAGATGAGCATTTGTTCCAACACTTCCTTGGCCAACAAAAGGCGTTCCAGGTCAACCGTCACTTTTTCGCTGATATGTCTCAGAACATTTTCCGGGCTGAGGTCAACTGGATGCCCCCAATCAAATGGAAGTTCAGCAAGAAGTTTCAGCATTTCTTCTACTACCACCCTGCCGTTATCTTTTTCCTTCGCCAGAAGATAGAGAAAGCATGCATAGACGCCGTTTCCCTGAAGTACACCTAGGGCCTTGGTGACAGTGTTGTCCACCTCGCTGGGTTTTTTGTCTCTCGTTCGGCTAATGATTTTTTGCGCGTATTGTGCGGCCAGCCGATCAATATTAGATGTCATGCCGAAACCTCCTCTGATTACCCACGGGTGCCTTCGTGTTTTTGCTCTGTTGGCTCACCCACGATGGTCATCCTGCCAAAGCCGCGAGTACCCATGCCACCCACGCCTAACCATTCGATCATCCGCAGCCCAGCCCTAACCACATCCAGCGGACCTTCCCATCTGACTCCTGGAAGGGGGGTGTCTAAGTGCGTTTTGCCCTGACCACATTTCTCTTTCGGAAATGCTTCACGGTAATCATCCAGCACGACATCCATAGTCAGGAAGGTCGCCCGTGGGATGGCTTCATAAGTGAAGAGGGCACCTTCCTCTGCTGCGCCGGTTTGGGGATTGATGCTGACCGAAGTACGCACCTCGAGGTTGCTGGTCACGATGTGGGAGAAAAGTAGTTCGTTGACGAGGACGATGCGCTTAGATACCATCTTCCATTGCTCTTGTTCCTTCCAAGGCTCCGGAGCAGTCACAGTCACTTTGCCGGCCGTGTCCACCATCAGCCAACCCAGATTTAGCGCATCTGTCCGGTCCCACGTTAATAAAGCTTTAGAGCTATCTGCTTCCTGGTGTTCCGGTCCATTTCTCTGTACTTTAAAACCGGCGTCTTTCAGCCGGTTCAGCGTGCTTACCCACACCGGCCCTGTTATGGAGTAAACAGGGAATAGGACAATATGCGCATCGAAAATATTGATTACGCCGGAATAGGCTATGGTCCGCTCTTCCCCATCTCTTTCTGTACTCTTCTTTTTGATGTATCCGAAGGTGTAGCAGACAGGGTTCTTGTCCGGATCCTCTACTGCGTCCTGACTCTGTCCAGCAGCCTCCGGTGTTTCATAGACCTGAGCGGCGTAGGAACGGATGGCTCCATGTAATGCCGTGCCTGGT
This sequence comes from Polyangiaceae bacterium, assembly GCA_027013865.1. Lineage (GTDB taxonomy): Bacteria > Myxococcota_A > Polyangia > HGW-17 > JALWFW01 > JALWFW01. The sequence continues at coordinate 21,045 of JALWFW010000289.1, forward strand.
ATCTTAGGCACACGCGTGCCTGGCTCTCGCACGATGCTGTTGTCTACCCGTCCCAAGCGGTAACCGCCAGTACCGATGTGAACAGGGTCGAGGGTCATCATAAGATAACGTTGTCGCTTGTAGGTCGCCATGTTTTTCTCCCCTTATCCTTTTTCCTTGAGTATTTCCATGTGCAGTTCTGCCACGTCGGCCAGCTCACCCCGTACGCCGGCTTCGATCAAGTCTTTTCGCTCTTTGTTGTCTATCTCCGTCCAGTTGTGAGTTTTAGGCCATGCTGCCCCGGCCAGTGTGTCAGCCACAAATTGCTTGAAAACCTCGTCAGTAATGGATCTGCCTTCGGTGTCCCAGCCGAACCAAGCCTCGCGTGTCGCTTCTATGGTGCTTATTACCTTGTATCGTTGTGCTCTTTCAAGTTTTTTCATGTGCTCCCATAATGCTTCCAATCGATCCATGTCTTCCAGATAGAAAGGTCTGGTACGACGGGTGGTGCGGCGACCGTTTCCGTCATAATGGACTTCAAAGCGCCGAGCCGTGGTGTCAAGGAATTCGAAGTCGAAGGTAGAGGGGGTGAAGTACACTTCATCATTCACCCTTAATTCCCCCGCGTGCACCAGCCACCCCTCTTTACCCGTCCATGGGTTGAGAGCCCTGTAGCGACGTTGACGGTCAACCGGCTCCGTATAGGTATCTATGAAGACGTATGGATACCACAGGTCTTCTGTGCTTCCATCGCCCATCATCGCCGGGATGTACCAGCATACCTGCCTGCTGTCACGCTCCAGCGTAACCTTGTACCATTCCTTGAACTGTCCTCCTGCATCCTGGTGGAACCGCTTAGGCAACGTATTGCCTTGATTGCGATCATAATCATGAACTCTCCAACCAGTAGCGCTTGCTTTTTGGAATAACATCTGTCGTCCAGCATCCAGGATGGCCCGCAATGGCGTACGCCGGTGACCGAAAATGGCTCCCAAATGCAACGGAAGACGATTGCGCACTTTCCCCATCTCGCGCTCATACTTGGTTTTTATGGCTGTCAGCACATTCAGAACTTTGTCTGCCGGTACCACGGCCATGAATGTGCGTGGTTCGGCAAGAATAGGAACCACCGGAGTGTAAGCGCTGTCAGGAATATCTTCAGCATCTTTTGAAAGGGTGAGTGTTCCAAGAACCTTATTCTCCTCGCCGTATCCCGCGGGTTCCTCGATGGTAAAGCGCCTTCCTGACTTCAGCAGATTGCGGACATCCTCGCCCAACTGCGTCTTGCCGGAGAGATACTCCAGATTGTCCGCGGTAATGAAACGGCCTTTTTTCTCGTCCCAGACTACGCTCAGCCGTATTCCTCTGGGAAGAACGATCTCGTAGGCGTGGTACGGTCCCAGGTTGGTAATACCGGTGCCTTGTAGCTCCAGTCTCGGTCCTTTCAGGCCGACCTCTTTACCAATCAAAGATTGGGCAATCTCCCCATTTTCTCCGTCCGTGGGATACACTTCCTGCCAGAATTGGTGCATTGTCTCCCACATCCGCCGCAGCCTGGCAAAAGAGGGATTCTTGGCCACTTTGTCCGCTTCATAACCATTTGTATCGTTCGGCTCTCTCACCACCAAAGTGCGGACCAGATCGCCGCTCATCCAGTGTGTGAGATCAAACCTGCCCACCAGCAGCGCAAGCCGACCGTTGGTGTCCGCAACTTCGTTGGTCCAAATTGTAGTGTGCAGTTTCCCTTTTGACCATTCTTTGGAGCGATCCGCCCGGCGCTGCTCGCAGATGTCGCAAACGTTACGCGAAGCCGCTTTTTCGCCGGGTCCCTGGGGACGCAGTCCACAGACCGTACATATGTCGGCGGCTTTTCGGGGCTTCCACCACTGCATGATTGTCTTTGCGTCAGGAGGCGAAGGAAACTCCCGAGAAGTAAACCGGCTAATTTCTGGTAAGTTATCGTTTGAGGAATTCGGCCAATTAGGATCCTGGCCCCACCATGATTGTGGTTCGAGTTCAAGAAACGGTATGATATCTCCGCCAAGTTTAAGCT
>JALWFW010000289.1:23086-24282 GCA_027013865.1 Polyangiaceae bacterium
TCTGTTTTGTATCTGTCCGTTGTGCCACGTTCAAATTCTTGAAAAATGAGTACCCGCAAACTATTTCCGGCACTATCACTATATTCCAATAGATTTATAACGTCTGGCACAACATAAATGCTGCCATTTTCATCTCGGTACACCTCACTGCCCAATGGGTAAGTTATTTCCAGAAGGTATCGTACTCTATCTAAGCTATCTGCGATTATCTTCTTCCTAGCGAGCAGATCTGGGATGCTGGCTACATTGAGCAGATAACTTAATCCGTCGATACGGACCCCCAGTAAGCGCCAGCGTAGGGTTTGCGCCGATGGAGTGGTCCCGTTTAACAATGCCCCAGCTAGTGCTGATTTGTATAGCGCACCTACTAATAAGCCCCAGCTCCACAGATCTACCTCATTAATAGGTCGGCGGGTATCGGCAGGCGTTTGGGAAAACAATTTAACTATGTCCTGTCGAATCCCCTCTCGGTTCGCAGTGATCGAAGTTAGGTTATTCCATGGTAGTCTCCAAAGACTTGTGGTTAAAGGTCTATTGCTTAAATTACTAGAAATGACTTTCTCAATACCAAACGGTGTGCTGAGTCTCCCAGGGTAGTTTTGCTTGCCATCAACCGGTTCCTGTTTGTCAAAATGGGATGTATTGTGACAGCGGGAAAGGAACTGACCTAGTGGGTCGTTATTCCAAGTCCTCTTATCAAGCCAAGCTGCTATACTACGGTGGCTATTCAAGAAGTTAACTTGAAAGCTATTTAAATATCCAAAGCGATTCGTCAACTCATTGCGTGACAATCCTTGCTGACCGGACAGATTTGCAGACTGCGTAGCCAAATGTTCATCTGAACATTTGCGATAGTCGTGGAGCCAACCTACAGCTTCCCCTAGCAGCAATGCGTCGCGGTTTTGTTTAAGTATGTCTAGACTGTAGTTACTCATACCGATTACTTCTCCAGCTCATGCGATATTCTCTCAGCAACCTCTACCAAGTCGCTGAGAGAAGAGAAAGTTCGCTTGGATACACCCTCGGCCTTGGCTCGTTCTCTCTCCTTTTTCTGCTGCTCTTTGCTTTCAAGCCAGGCCTTTACTTCTTCATAACGCTTCCTGCTCCTTTTGCCCCATGTCTGTCCGCGGGTTTTCATCAGAGCTTTGTATTCCTCCATTGATTTTATTGGAGAAAATTTAATAATTTGAGAATCA
>JALWFW010000290.1:0-2140 GCA_027013865.1 Polyangiaceae bacterium
GGGTGAAGGATACTGGGGTAGGTATTCCCCGTAGAGAACTCGACAGAATATTCGAAGCCTTTATTCAGGTGGATGGTTCCTCCACACGAGAGAGAGGGGGGACAGGTCTGGGACTTTCGGTCACCAGTAAGCTGGTCAGGCTGCTTCACGGAACGATTAAAGTGGAGAGTGAGCTTGGTGTGGGCTCGACATTCCATGTATGGCTTCCGGATCTCAGGCAGTATGCAAAGTGAGGTGATGAATCATGCTCCTCGAGCTGCTTTTTGCAGTCTTTTTGATAACGCAGACAACGGCTAATCAGGCAGAGGACGCAACGGGTTTAAGCACGGTGAACGGCAGTACACGGCCGACATCGCCTGCAGACTCCACGGCATTAGTCGATTCTGCAGAGGCGGATTCTACTGAACCCACGTCAGGGAAGGGTGGCTCCACCAATAATCATGACGCTACGGAACCTTTATCGCCCGTAGGCACTCCGACCGTGACGGATGCTTCCCGAATGGTGGATAAGACAGGGGATACCGATGTAGGCCGAAAGCCTTTCATAGAAGCGGATCTGTCCCGCAGCAGTGGAGACAGCGGGTCAGTGGACAAAACTCTTGGAATATCCAGGGGTAGGTTCGAATTTGGAAGTTATGGACGCGTGGGTCTCACCTCGAATACCGACGGCGAGCCGGCCCAGTATACCAATATCGTATCCCATGGCCCCAGACTAGAGGAATCTCCCTACATCGAGTTGGACCTGCGGTACGTGAAGAAGTTTGCTGACGGGGTGACGGGAACTGTGCTCGTGACTCCGGCGTTTTTTGATTTCCTCTTTCATTATACAGGGGTATGGGATGCGTCCGTTGCACTGCGCAATGCCAACTTCGAGGCCGATTTCCACTAGGATTTCGGTCTGTGGGTGGGCTCTCGTATGTACAGAGGAGACGACATATATCTCCTTGATTACTGGCCGCTGGACAATCTCAACACAGTGGGTGCCGGCATATACAAAAAGCAGGGTAGTGTGCGAATAGAGGCCCATATCGGGGCCAACCGTATCCTGTCGGCATACCAGTATCAGGACTTTTCCGTCCCCGGGCCGTATATTGGAGCCGTGAAGGTTGTAACCCTCGACCGTCAGAGGTTCATATCCTCTCTGAAAGCTGAATATCTACATTTCGGAAGCACGGTAAGCTGGAAGGTGAAGGGCTACGGTGAGTGGCACTACCTACCATCCGGAACCTACAATGCCCTCGAGAATGAAGAAGACAGGCTGTTGCTTCCGGCAGACAGGGGTCTAGTTCTTGGTTTTCAGGCAGGAGCCTGGCGGGATACCACGTTTATAAATCTGTTTTTCCGTTATTCCAAGGGGCTGGCAGCTTATGGAGAGTTTTCGACTCCTATGGGAGTGGGATTTTCACCGGATCTCGCTCCTGATTACACGGCATGGAATGCCTGGGACGTTGTCGGGGGCTTCTCCATGAATCTGGACCTCGGTAGGCTGGGTGTTCAGGCAGGTGGCTACATAAAGTGGTTCGAGGATGCCGACAGTGAGAGTGCCGATTTCGATGATGGTGTCGAAGGCGTCCTGGTGGTGCGGCCATACTTTTGGATATACAAGGGGTTTGCCTTGGGAGCTGAATTCTCCCACCAGTATTCTGATCGCCGCGGACTCAATCCCTGGGATGACGGTCCTGCACAGCCACGGGTTACCAAGATTGCCCTCATTCCCACGTGGTTTTCAGGCAAATCGACGTATTCACGCCCGGCCATAAGGGTCTTTTACGAGATGATTCATCTCAACGAAGATGCCAGAAGGCTCTTCCCGCCCGAGGACGTGCGCTATGGCACGGCAGTGTACCACGTCTTCGGAGTAAATGCAGAGTGGTGGTTCAACTCCTCCACGTATCGGTGAGGAGGTGCAGCATGATAAAAATGCTAACATATCGTAATTATTATCTTTTTTTGGCAATTCCGTTTTTTTGGCTCACTTCTTGCATCTCTCCTCCGCCTTCCCCCGTGGCTGATCGCGACTCCATAACCAGTGTGGATGTAGCAGACTGGCGTGATGAGGTCATATATCAGATTTTGGTCGACCGCTTCTATGACGGTGATCCAAACAACGACTACAACGTCGAGCGTTCGAGTCCAGGTA
>JALWFW010000290.1:2150-17793 GCA_027013865.1 Polyangiaceae bacterium
GGCAGGGCATCATAGACCGTCTAGATTACCTGCAGGAGCTCGGGGTCACGGCGCTGTGGATCAGTCCTGTGGTCAAGAACATAGAAGAAGATGCAGGCTTTTCTTCTTATCACGGATACTGGACCCAGGATTTTCTATCCACCAACCCTCATTTCGGGAGCATCGAAGATCTGCGCAGACTGGTCGACGAATGCCATAAAAGGGATATCAAGGTCATACTGGATGTCGTGACGAATCATGTGGGGCAGTTGTTCTTCTATGACATAAACGGTAATGGTCGGCCTGATGACATGCTCATAGGGAGTGGGACGGACTCTCCCTTAAAGCGCATCACAGAGTGGGATCCTGATTACGATTCCAGGGGCATACAGGGATGGACCTCACTGGGAGAATCCGGGCCTGCCAACATAGTGTGGGTCAGACAGCCCGAAATCAACCGTATGCCTCCCAATCCTTCCATCTTTTACTACGACAGCATGTATCACCGCCGGGGACGAGTGACCGTGTGGGGCAGGGAACAGGAGGTATGCAGCGAGATGGGACTGTCTGGCAGTTATGCCGAGCCTGACAATCCGTGTTCAGATTATATCCGGGAACAGGAGCTATATGGAGATTTCCCTGGAGGGCTCAAGGATCTCGCCACTGAAAAACAGGAAGTCAGGGAAGCCATGGTGGAGATTTTCAAGTACTGGATCACAGTGGCAGATTTCGATGGATTCCGAATTGACACGGTCAAACATGTGGAGCCCGGTTTCTGGCAGTATTTCTGCAGGGAGATAAGGCGTTACGCCCGCGAGGACCTGCACAAGAACTTCTTCATTTTTGGGGAGATATTCTCTGGTTTGGACTGGCTCATTTCATCATACGTGGGTGATGAAATGCTCGACGGAGCATTCTATTTCTCCCAGAAGTACTGGATATTCGATGGAGTTTTCAAATACGGGGATCCTACTGCGAAGGTGGAGGAGCTTTACGGTATCCGGCTCAATGGCCAGTACGGGAAACCCGGTTATACCCTGACTCCAAATGACTTCGGCCCCACCGACGAGGAGGGAAATCCTGTGCCTCCAAGGTCCCTGATGGTCAACTTCATGGACAACCACGACGTTGCCCGCTTCCTCTTTGACAAGCCAAGCACGGATGCCCTGCACTCCGCCCTGGTTTACATGTTTACCTGGGATGGTATTCCTTCCATATATTATGGTACTGAGCAGCAGTTCTCGGGGGGCAATGATCCTGCCAACCGGGAAGACATGTGGAACCAGCACTATATGCCGGTCAATCCGGACACTGGAGAGAGATACCGCCCCTTCAACACTGCCAATCCCACCTTCCTCACAATGAAAACACTCATTGCCATCCGTAAGAAGTATGCTCCGCTGAGACGTGGTGGTGTGACCATAAGGTGGACCTCTCATGATAGGGCGGACGGACAGTCCCCTGATGCCGGAATCCTCGCGTATGAACGTTCATACCGAGGGCACACGGTTCTGGTGGTGATAAATACTTCGGATACGGTTACGTCCTACACTCATTCTGCTGACAGTCATACCATGCCTACTTCCTTCACCCAGGGTACCAAGCTGGTCAACGTATACTGCGGACAGAAAATCTGCGAAGGAGAGGAGGGTGGAACCTATGTTGCTGGCAGCAATGGACAGCTGGATATCATGTTAGGCCCCCGCCAGGCCGTGATTCTCGTTCCAGAGTCGGATTTATGACAGGGTCTGCATCCGTTGTTTGCCTGATATCGTGTTCTTCTTACCGTAAGTCGACGGGAATGATCAGGATCAATGATTTGCCTTTCCGAGTGTGTAATATGATAAGTAGAGAGAGATATCCCGATGTTTTTTAAGGCCTTGACACCCCGGGTTTTGAGCTGGATGCAGGGTATAGGAGCAGTCTCCTCTGTCGGGCTTGCCCTTTACATGACCCTGGCTCACGGTTTTTCTTTCTTTTTGGGGTGGGAGTTTTGGTTTCTGGTCCTCTTCTCCTGGGGGATACTCGTTAAACTTTCCAGGGGCAGACTTATTGTCATGGGAGCCTATCCGGTGGTACTGGGACTACATTCACTGATCTTGCTTTTGATGTTCTGGGGATTTGATCTTCTTGTACTGCCTTTTCTTGCAGGTTTTGGACTTGCCAATTTCAGCTTGATCTTTTTTCTTATCGTTGTTCATTTACTCGGGACTGAATGCGCCATGGGTGAGCATCAGACTTGGTTTGACCTGCTGCCGGGGTATCACCGGCTGGAAGAATTTTTCAGATTTTATATGGGACGTCAGTGGTCCGGAGGTCCATTCCCACCTCAGGAGCATTTTTCGATAACCCACTTGATCCTAGCGTTAGTTGTTATAGTTTTTTTAATAATTTCAGGTGTTTATTACAAAAAACGTTCTCTAACCAAAGAGGCCATCATTCCCGAGGACAAGTTGACTCTCTTCAGTCTGTTCGACATGATTTTAGAGTGGGTGTACGACCTCATCTATCAGGTGGTTCAGGACGACTATCATACACGCAGGTTTTATCCTGTAGTGGCCACGGTATTCATCTACATACTGTTCTCCAACCTCATAGGACTCATTCCTGGGCTGGAGGCCCCAACGTCCCATCTTCAGATGAACATCGGTATGGCTCTCACCATATTCGTGCTGACGCATTATTTTGGCATCAGGGAGCATGGATGGAAGTACATAAAGCAGTTTACCGGCCCTGTGTGGTTTGCGGCTCCCTTCATGATGGTCATAGAACTCATCGGCCACATTGCACGCCCGTTTTCCCTGATGATTCGACTTCTGGGCAATATGTTCGCAGATCACAAGGTCATAACGATATTTACTTTCATCTTCCCGCTGCTGGTTCCAATTCCCTTCCAGTTTCTCGGTCTCTTGGTGGCATTCGTGCAGGCGTTCGTGTTCGCCCTGCTCAGTGTAGTATATTTTTCAATGGCAGTGGCCGAAGGTCACTGATACAAGGAGGTTCACCATGAACAGAACTCTTCTCGCAGCAATCCTTATTTTTGCGGTTACGGCCGTATCCCAGACTGCACTGGCATCTACCACAGGCTCGAGTGACACTGCCTCGGTAAAGACCATGAGTCAGGAGGAATTCGAGCATGCCAAGAAACTCGAGAAAATGCATGACGAGTCAGAGGTGAAAAAGTGGATCACCCTGGCAATTGCCTTCACCATTGGACTGTCTGTTCTTGGTGGTGCCATAGGGCAGGGTGTTGCAGGAGCAGGAGCTCTAGCAGGTGTTGCGCGTAATCCCGGAGCCAAGGACAATATTCAGCCCCTTCTGATTCTGGTTCTGGCTCTCGTTGAATCTCTGGTCATTTATGCTCTGGTCATTGCCATACTCCTGTATACAAAATTGGGGTAGCCTTAACCGGCAGTATTCATGAATCGTAACTATCTGATTTCATTCATATTTTTCGTACTATCAGCAGGGTGCGGTTTTCATCCGGCGTATACTGTCTCCCGAATAGGCGCCTGCGGAATATGCGATGAGCAGGGGCAGTCCTGTGCTCCACATACGCTTTCATCTGACAGCGACAAAGAACTCACCATGATATTGAACTCTAGTGAGCACAACAGCAGGGTGCAGGTGTCATGGCTTTACTGTGGCTCTGATGGAGATGAATGCAGACTCGTCAAGGAGCAGGTGTCGTATACCGACCATCCTGGGACATACCGCTTTCATATGCGCGTACCATGGGCCGGTCATTTCCGCAAAGGCCAGTATAGGGTGATAATCTCGACTCCTCATGAATCCAGGACGTTGAAATTCATGGTTTCCGGTGGACAGTTGAAGGTTGCCCAATGAAGAAGGGATGGCTTGTATTCACTGAGCTGGATCCTGCATCCCTGGCCCGTGAACCAGATCCACAGGTGCGGGAGATCATCCTTCAGCGTCATAGAGCCATCACAGACAGGGCGTGTAGGCATGGCAGAGTGCTTCATCACGGTACCCGTGGCAGCGTGAGAGTCTATGACGACCCGATACAGGCAGTAGAGGACGCCATAAGGATTCACCATATGCATCGCAGCCAGGGAGACCTCCCTCCTCTTCCTCCTCTCAAGGTATTGGTGCTCCACACAGACTATGACGATGCAGGTGATGTAGTAGTGGGAGATTTGGTACCTGTCGCATTTCAGGCGTTGAGGGATGCCGGAGGCGGCGAACTGCTGGTGTGTCCCGATACTGTACGCCACTGGGAGATGGAAGGCAGTAGGGAGCTTACTGGCATAAAACGGAAGATTACCTTGGGCTCCACTACTCTCCAACTTCAACTCCTTGCATGGTCTTCTCCCAGGCGGGAGCCCCGTGTCAAAGCATATGAACGGGGCAGGTCGATGTCCGTTCTCATGCTGATTCCTGGTCTTCTCATCATTCTCATCGTTGGCTCGTGGGGGATGACTGCTCGTTTCAAGGCTGGCTCGGCTGGTGAACAGGCAGCCCTTTTCCTACCGGATGAAATCAAGCCTCTTCTCAAGGAAACCCTGAGGGGTTCTGTGTTCATGGAGGCAAGATGGGAGTGGCATGGAGATGAGTGCACTGGCCCTGATGGAGATCGGAAACTGTGTCTCGTGCTCCTGGATACAGATACAGGACGCATCGCAGGAATATGGCGTCTTGGCTGGGACCGGAACGAATGGGTCAGGTTTCTGGGAGGACTGAGGGACAGCAGCCGGATTCCTGAATCAGATTCCAGTGTACTGTGTTCGGGATATACTGGTCTTCTGCGTGACAGGTGTGCTGAAGATTATTCCCGTGAATTCAGTCACATGTGATGTATCCGTAGATAAATCCTGTCACGATATCACATCATCGCCATGAGGTTCATGGCTCATAGCACGATGGCTGCTTGAAATGTTTGGTCAAAGAGGAGGTCAGTTATTCTGTTTGAGCAGAATAAAGCCGAATATGAGAAGGCCAAGTCCTCCGAATATCGCAAACGGATAGGGATACCAGGCATCTTTATATATGGTGACAGTGATGGGCCGCAGGGAGTTGATGGTCTGGGCGTTGGAACGGGATGCTTCTGCAGAGAATGTCAGGAAGTATTTTCGTCCTTTCTTCAGGCCTCTGAAGTAGAACGTGTCACTGAGATGCCTTTCAAGCTGGCCTTCATCGTATTCCTGCCAGAACGTAGTCCAAAAAACGGAGAGCCTGATCTTTTTATTATTTGGAGTAAGCTCCCACAGACTGACGCTCAAATCCCACTCACTGGGGAGACTCCATTTTGTCGTGCTGAGATTCAGTTTATACACAGAAGAGACATCTTTGACTTCAAAAGTCTCTGGTTCTCCCTTGAGAGTGGGCTTGAAAAGGTCTTTCTGAGACTTGGTGAGCATAGCCTCCGGGGATATGACCATGTTGGCATCTACCTTATATAGAAGATCTCCCGTGGTAGTAGCCCAGCCTGCCAGTACCAGAAGCAGAACAGAGATGATTAGTCCCGTGAGAACCACAATCCCACTGACGCCTTTCTTTTTGCGGCTTTTTTTCTTCTTTGCATCAGTGTTTTTGGATTCTGATGCCGAGGCAGGCAGGCCAAAGGCACTACGGACCTGTTTTTCGGTAAGGACCTTGCCCCTTATCAATTGAATCTCGTTACGGGATATTTCCATGGAAAAGCGTTTTTTGCCCTTACGGTAATCGAAGTAGATGAGCTCTTCGGATGGTTTGGCCTTCCACGTAAACTCGCCTTCCAGGAAAACTATGCGCGCTATGCCGAAATCCTCTGCATCATAAAGGGGACCATTGGGGTCGGGGCGTATGGTTTGCTTTACGTCACCCAGGATATAGTCTTTTGCATCCTGGAACGATGCGGGGAATTCAAGATTGTAGTAGGGATTTATGAAGGTTGTGGGAACGAAGACCCTCATCAGGGAGAAGCTCCCAGCATCCTCTGTGAGCCAGAGCGGAAATCCCTGTTCGGACATAAGGAACCATTCATCCCAGTACCAGGTTTCCACTGGATCGCTGCCCTCTACTCGGATTCTTCCAACCACCTGGTATTCATGACCAAGGAATTTGGCAGTCATTCCGAGTTTGATGAATGACTGTGGACGGTATTTTTCCTTGATATCGTGTTGGTCCTGGAGAGCAACTATCTCTCCGGAAGGTTCCAGAACAGAGCCGCAGTACTCACATGCAAATGTACGGGCCCGCAGTCCGGTTTTTATATCGAGTTTGGCACCGCAGTTTGGACACTGTATCTGGCCGATGGGTTTGAGGGACATGGCTGCTTTACAGGCTCCTTACGGACTCATTATTGCGGCAGCGATTATGATGGAGAGCCCGATTATGATGGAGCCCACCACGATGCCCAGGGACGTGTTCTGATCTATTTCCAGTTCTTTGCGTAGGTCGAAGGGAACGATGAGATCGTATGCCTTGTAACCCAAGAGAGCCACCACGAGGCCGATGAATGCATATATCAGTGTGGCCAGTATATCGAAGATGTTGAGTCTAGAGGTCATGCCACCCCGAGATGAGGCATCTACAGAGGGGCACTGACAGGCTGACTGGGAATTCTGAGTCGCGGTAACAGGAGCTGGAGCCATGGCAGGAGAAGCGGTTTTTTTATCCTGAGCATACGTAGCGTGGGTATATCCTGCCAACCCGGACACGAGCGTGACCATAAACATCCAGAGCCTTAATTTTGACATGATTTTCCTCCTGAACAGCCGCCATTGTAATAGAAAAAAACGTAAACCGTCAATGCAGTAATTCGTAAAAGATTATGGCGGTACGAAGGAGTTACTGCAGACGTTTGAGTAATCCAAGGGTTTGAGCTGTTCTGGTGAACTCCGTGGAGCCCACTGACAGGAAGAATCTCACCATGCCGGAAGAGCACTGGTGGTAGAGCCGTTTTGTGATTTCAGGGTCGAACTCCCACCCTCTGTGGGGGGTGACCAGAAACGTTTCAAGCCTTTTGCGGACAAGAACACACGGACTGTCTGTGAGCAGGACTGCTGTAATGTAAGCCCCGTCCGGATTTAGGTGTATGGATACCAGAACGGCGCTGATTCGTATATTGCCGGTGAAGACTGTCTCTTTACGCGGTTCGTAGTAGATGAGCGCCTGTCCGCTTTTGGCAAAAGAGAGCAGTTTCCGGAGTTTTTGGCTTCGGGTTGGGCGACAGTGCCATTTACGCAGCCTGGCCGGTGGCTGGAGTCTGTATCCTCCAACGAATGTGTGGTCATCCACGGAGTGAAGGAAGAATTCTCCCGTATTGCCCGCCTGTTTTGCAATGGACGATGCGGTTTTACCGGCGAAGAGCATTCTGGGGAGTCTGGTAATTTCGAGGCCGCGGAGGGTCCAGCGCGTGCTTACCTGAATGCTGTCGTCCATGCCTGCTGCAAGTTGGGAAAGATTGTGTATGTATTTTTTCAGCGAGGTTATCCGCCTCAAGAGCTCTGGTTGGCCTTCAAGGCGCAGAAGTCTGGCAGACCAACGATATCTTTTTACTCCATCCAGGGATATTACCCATGACAGTGGTGTGTTAAGCATACACAAAAGCGTAGCATCAGTAGTAGGGGCTTCCCAAGGCATGGCCATCTCAGGATGGTCCGAATCATCGGATTTCTGGGTACCTTGCTTTGGATGTATGGATGAGCCCGAGTCTTTTGGTAGGACAGCCAGCAGCGCGAGCAGGATGATTCCCCCTGCAAGCAGGAGTGTCAGGGAGGCATTTTGTGTACGCACGAGATTTTTCATGGTGGGCTATCTCAGAGGTTCTGGGGGTTCCTCTCCTGACAGCTGCCACAGTAGCCTCAGGTTCGTGCGGTCCCAGTCATCCTCCTTTGGTGTTTCGAGTACCAGCGGAATTTTTGTGAATCGTGAGTCTGCAAGAAGCAGTCTGAACGGTTCTGTGCCCATGTGTCCGTAACCTATGTGGTCATGGCGATCCTTGTGGCTGTCGAAGGGATTTTTTGAATCATTGACGTGGATTCCCACAAGGTTATCTAGACCGATGATGCGATCGAATTCTTCCCACATGGCCTCGTAGTCTTCAGGGGTGTCAAATTTATAGCCTGCTGCATAGGCATGACATGTATCGAACACCACCCGAAGTTTTTCAGGATAACGGGCCCCTTCCATGATTCTTTTCAGGTGTTCGAATCTGTAGCCGATGTTCCCGCCGGTTCCAGCCGTTACCTCCAGGGCCACGTTGGCTTTTATATCTTCCTTTGAGTATACACGGTCAAGGCCCTGTATGATGCGGTCGATTCCCCAGTCCACACCGAGTTTTTTGGGGGAGCCGGGGTGAAGTACGAGGTGCTCTATACCAAGTTGGTCACATCTCCTCAGTTCAGCCTCCAGGGCATCCACATAACGGGCCCATTTCTCGTCTTCAGGGGAAGCTATGTTTATGAGGTATCCGCTATGGGCAATGATGCCTTCAGGCCTCAGGTATCTTGCATCAGATAGTTTCTCATGCCACGCATCGACGACTTCTTCCTTTAGGGGACGATCGAAGAGTTTTCTAGACTGTTTGACAAATATCTGCATGGCAGTACAGCCCAGCTCTTCTGCCCTGTCTATGGCCCTGTCCACTCCTCCGGCAATGGACATGTGAGCACCAAAGAATCTCATGTCTCAACCTCCAGAGCCGCGATTATCTTTTATTGAAACCTGTAACACAAGTAATGTCTTACCTGTCTGGTTTCGTAATGATCAAATCCCTGAATCTCCAGAAGAATTGCTCTCTTCAGTGGATATATCTAATTCTTCAATTATTCTACGTAGATACAGCTTTAATTGCCGTGGAGCCCGGTCATTGGAGAACAGATACGGCAGAAGTCCTAAAGGGGATACGTTTTTTAGGGAGAGCTCTTCACAGCGGCGAGATGCGATGTCCGTGAGATATCTCACGGCAATTTCTCGTAGTGCTGCTGCATGTTCCATCCATTCGGTGCGCATGAGTCCTTCCGAGACAGTGAGCAGGTCGAATGCAAGAACCAGCTCATCCGCAGTGTCCCGCGTCACATCCGGGTGAATGACTTGCTGAATACTCGTCTGCGGTTCGTCCGGCTGTTCTGTGGGAGGAGGAGCTTTCTCACTTCTGGGACTATCCTCAGAATGGAGAGCCTGGAAGGATGCTTCCGAGCCGGGTTGATCACTGTGTGTATGGAATGTGGGATTTTCGGAGGGAGAGTCTAGAGCCATAGGCTCCTGGGAAGGCCGCATCTTACTATGCCTGACTTCTTCCTGCCGCAACAAGGATGCCTCGACGAATTTCTGAAGGAGATCCGAGCCCTGAGTCCCATGGTGACGGTCCACTTTGTTGAAGCGTACCGGCTTTATGCGGGATGTAATGCGAACGAAGTCCGTGTCCGGTGCATCACACAGAGGACATCTCGAGGGTGGCTGGTCTCCTTCGAACTTGTAACCGCATATTCTGCATTCCCATGTATCCATGTATTCACCCCCGGGCCATGTTACTGATGTACTTTTGAATGGCAAAAAGCCACTCAGAATGTCCATAGCGCATCAATGATCGGGAATATCCTGAAATCCGTGCCAGATGGCAGGGGACCCCAGGAGAGTTTGTATCCTGCGATGAGTGCCCACGTGGAAAATTGCACGTAAAGAGCGGTCTTGTGCTCGAACATATGATTAGTTGCGTAGCGCGGCATGTAAAAGACGTCGATGTCCACGAGCAGTTCAAGGGCTTTTATCCACTTTGCCGGAGAGGGAAGTCGAATCTGAATGTCACTTCCGGCCAAGACTGAAAAATGGGTGTGGTAGTGAGCCGTACGTGGATATGCCAGGGCGAAATCTATGGTAGGGAAGTCTGATGCACCGAATGTGCCGGCTGTATCTGCCTCCATCTTGAAGGATATGCTGGTTCGGGAACCTACGCTCCAGGTCACGAGAAGCGTGTTCTCCATGGACAGAATGTGAGGGATGGAGGAGTCCGGAGGAATTATGCCGCCTGCACCATTACGGGCCATGCTTTTGAGCAGAAAAGTTGGATACTCGAGTCCGTGTCTACTGGCAATGGCGATACCTGCTTTGGCATACCACTGTTTTTTTACGGTTATTCCGGGAGCCAGAAGGTCCCAGATGGGATACGTAGATACTTCCCAGGTTCCAAAGGAGTGGATGTAAGGAGAAAATACGCCTACTTCGCTCGTGCCTTCCGGATGAATGGCAGCTGTGTCGCCTGTCCAAAGAGGCTGTGCCAACATGCGGGCCGACAAGAGGAATATAATCAGATGTCCTGCCATGTCCGTCTCCTACCTGTCTGAGATGATGAGTTGTGCAGTTATGGGTGCGTGATCCGACAGAGGCATGGTGTCCATCCCACCGGAAGAACGGTTCTGATGAACCATTCCGTTCCTAAAAGAACGATTTGTGAATATGTAGTCTAGCTTGCGGTTCCAGAATCCATTTTTGTCGGTTGTATGGGTGAAATATCTGGAGTTGTCGGCCTGATAGTCTTCGAGAGGTATGGCCGGGGTGTAATCCGTGTAAAATTCATCTAGCCAGTGCACTTCTTCTGAGTAGTCGTCGGCCTGGAATTCCTCGTCGGTGCAGACTGAGTCAGGAAAATCCTTAACCTTTTCGGAACCCGGAGGAATCATGTTGAAGTCGCCTCCTACTACCAGCGTGCTGGAGGCGGACAGGTCGTCCGCAAGGGACTTGAGTATGTCCAGCTGTTTTTTCTTGGTTCCGTCATGGGCGTATGCTGAAAGGTGAGTATTCAGGACTACCAATTTTGTGCCATTGACGTCGATGTGGGTCTCGAGGATGGCCCGTTTGAGATAGAAGTAACGGGTAAGGGCGTCCTGTTCACCGATTTTGGGCAGGGAGTGTCTGATTGCCTCGATGATGGGATATTTGGAGAGTACTGCGATTCCCGAGTCCATTGGGCCTAGGCCGTCACTGGGGATGAAGTCAGCCTTCCACTGGGATGCATAGGCTCCATAGTTGAGGGACGTGTGGTCAAGGAGCCACTGGAGCTGGTCCACGTAGGCTGCACGTTTCGAGTTGACGTCAATTTCCTGAACCATGAGTATATCTGGGTCCACCTGGCGTATCTTGGCTGCAAGACCTTCCAGGTTGCTTACTACCTCGTCTTGGGTCATGAGCACGCGGTTACCGTAGCAGTCGAAGAAGAAGTCTATTCTGCCGCCACCGAATTTGATGTTCCACGTCATGACCACCAGAGAAGATTCATCGCCAGATGGTTCCGTGATTTCGGATGACTGGTACAAGACGGCTTTTTCGGTGTCTTGAAATTCAGTGTGAACTGGATCACACGCATAAATCAATCCAGTGAGTACAAGAAGGAGGAGTTTCACTTTCTTCATGTCAGTCCTCCCGATCTGATTTGTCGGTGTCACGAATATGAGAAATGAGCTCCGCAGTGATGGAGATAGCTATTTCCGGCGGAGTACGGGAACCTATGGGCACACCGGCAGGAATGCTTATCTCATCGAAGCGGTCACCCAGGGCATGAGCTTCCAGTTCTTTTTTGAGTTGAAGCGCTTTCCTTCGGCTACCCATTACTCCCAGGTAGGCAGGGCTGCCACGTCTGATTATGTTCAGGGCCGTATTTATGTCAGTGACGTGTGAGGGGGTCATCACGATATGCAGATCCTTTGGACCAAGCGGAGTTGCGTTGGCTGCGTCCTGTGCAGATACAACGGTCAATCTGATTTCTGGATGATCCTGTGTGACTTTACGGATGGGGGCATCTTCTCTGTGGTCGTACACTGTTATGGCAAGACCCACTTTGAGGGCAGCCGGGGCCAGTGCTGCTGCTACATGTCCCCCACCGTAGATGTGCAGGTGCCAGGGGACTTGGGGATCATACAGTAAAGAGACCCATCCTCCACATTCCGAACCCAGATCCCTGACCAGAGAGTACTTCTCCACCAGTGGCCTGGCATGTGAACGGGCCAAAAGTTCCCTTGACACATCTAGTGCCTTGGACTCCAGCTCGCCGCCTCCAACTGTCCCCATGAAGGAGTTGGAGGTAACCAACATCTTGGCTCCAGCAGTGGTGGGATTCGAGCCGCCCCCATCGATTACGGTGACCATGATGAAAGGTGTATGAGACTCAAGTAGTCTCAGTGCTTCTGCATACAGTCCGGCCAGTGTGGTGGTATCACGCATGCCGCGATTGTGTTACTCCAACTGTCTGTTGTCAAAGGTGAAAAGGGAAAAACTGATGGCCAGGAGGTGCACCCGTAACCGAGTCATACCACAGTGATTACGAGGTCGTGAATCTTTCTGAACAGAGCCTTCATGTACAGTCCTGGAATCTGAGCGGCATACACGAGAGACATGATAAGTGAAGGGGGTCGCACTTCCAGCTGGGCGCTGACTCCCAAGATATCCTGACGCATCACAGGCCATGGCCTGGACAGTGGAGAGTCTCCCTTTTCGATGTAGATAGAAGAAAAGGGGATTTTACCCACGATACGGTGCATCACCAGATTGCCCTCGCCGGCTGCACTCCTACGAATGATGGATCTCCGGCGAAACACTACCACACTGCCGACAGGTATGTCCGCCAGTGCTTCCACGGAAGCAAATAGCAGCCGCTGTCCGGGGCTGGCCGTAGGACTCATGGAATTACCACTCAGGGTGATTATGAAATAGGGTGGGTGATTCATGCCGAGGAGGGCGTTCCACCAGCTCGTGGACCACATGTTATATTGTCAGACGTAAGAGAACATCCGCCAAAAGCCTCCAGTGCCAGAAGCGACTCTGATTCCACGGACGGACGGACATAAGTCTTCTTGTCAGACTTGCCTTCCCGAAAATCAGGATACTGCTGATTATTGGTGCCATCACGTTTATTCATTGCCGAACCTCCCTAATGCCATCAGTGGACATAGGAAACTCTGCCTCTGTATGGATGCTGCTGATTGTTGGAATAGTAGCCGTCCCAGGTATTGTCTCCTATGGCAAAGTCGCAGTAGCCATCTCCATCGATGTCTCCAAGCCATCTGGTCATGATGCCCCAGTATCCATATTCACTGGGAGGAATGAGCCAGAAGGATGCCGTATCGTAGTCGAGCCAGTTGGATATGCTGGTATATGAAGAGCTTCCAAGCCAGATGAGAACAGAACCGTGATAGGAACCAAAGTGCTGCGCACCTACTAGAAGATCCGGAATGCCATCTCCGTTGAAGTCTCCCAGGACTCCGTTGTTGGATGCAGCAATGGACGGAGCTATGGATATTCCGAAGGAATCGTCCTGTCCAGGAAATGGCGATCTGATACGCAGGTCGGCGTCTTCTACGACATAGTCGTGAATCGTATCGTTTCCAAAGAATACGAATACGGCTCCGTTGTGTTCGGAGTCGGTGTCTGTGGGGGAATCATAATATGGGTCAGCCACAGCGAAGTCCAGGTGTCCATCATTGTTGAAGTCTCCGAGTCCGGCCACAGCCTTACCAAGGGCTGTTACGGCTATCTGACCGTTGGATGTGATGGTAGCGAACTTGGAAGAGTCGTAGTTGGATTCAGAGGACAGAGCATCTACCAGTGTTGCGTCATTTCCGCCGCGGATGATGTAAGCCTTGGAATCTGCATAAGAATTGTACTGGGCACTCGATGATCCGGCAGCAGAATCGCTGGCAGCACCTATGGCTCCTACGATGATGTCACCAAAGCCGTCTCCATCCAAATCTCCGAGGGCAGATATCGATGAGCCCAGGTCTTCATAATTCGTCTTGGATGAGATGTCTGCGATTCCCCGGAAGGTGAAGTTCATGTCAGCAGGGGCATGAAGGATCATGGGAGCAGAGCCCACAGCCCTGAAGGGAACCGGGGTGCCACCATAAAGTATGTATATAGCTCCATGAGGGAGTGCTCCCGGTGCTGCTATGGCCAGGTCAGGGGTGCCATCTCCATTGAAGTCACCAGCGTTGGCCACCTGACTGCCAAAGAGTTCGGCCAAAAGCCAGTTGGAGTTATAGCCCTCTGAGCTTTCATAATAGATTATGAGATCAACTCCAGGATTGCTGGAATTGGCGCCGTCATAAATGTGGGTGGCATTCCATGTTGGACGTCCTTTGAGAACGTATACTGCTCCTGGCCAGTGGGCGTAATCGGATGTGAGTTTGTAAGGCGCACCGATGGCGAGGTCTTCACAGGCTGCGCTGTCATCACCACTGTTCTGATGTCCAGTGAAGTTTCCGAGGTTGGCCAGGGATTTGCCCATCCACTCGTCTTCCTGAAGCGACGATGAAATAGTGATGTCAGGAGTGGAACTGTATCCTGAGCCGTCTGGTTTGGCAAAGTATACATAAACTTCGCCGTCTCCTGCATTCAACGCACCGCCGAGCTTGACCCATGGAGCTCCCACTACCAAATCGCGAAGGCCGTCACAGTTGAGATCCACACCAGCTATGGCATCGCCATACGACAGGAAGGAGGCGTCTGCTGAGTACGGAGGCTCTATGGTCTCGTAAGGAGTGCTGATTTCATTCCAAGAACGAACCGAATCAGAGCTGTAGTTTCCTGCCTCATCCATTACTTTGATACCCAGGCAGTAGCCACCCGTGGCTCTAGGAAGGAATGGAGAGAAGGTATGGTTCTGTGTAGCTCCTGCGGTCATGGTCGCATCCACTGTATCGATGCCCGGAGCTGCTGAGAGTGAACTCCAGGAGGAGAACAGTCCGAACGCATCGCTATCACACTGGGAGCTATCGTATGTATCGGTATATCTCACGTCGATTCCATATATGTCTTCAGACACGCTCCATGAACAGGTGATATCAGCCTCATGATAGTTGGTGACGCTGCAGTGGAAGTTAGAAGCAGGGGAGGGAGGGGTTACATCCACCAGCAGGTTCCAGATTTGACTCTGATCGAAGAAACTGTCGCCAGTAGTGTTATGACATACGGGTTTTACTAGAATATTCCCCTCGGGAAGGGTCAGGAGGACATCCAGTTCATCTGAAGTGAGCTGGAACTGACCTATGGATGTATAATTATTTCCGCCGTCGGTGCTTACCTGGATATCCACATCGGTAACGGCATTGCTCAGGGATGTGATATGCCCGGTTACCTGAAGGCCCTGTACCGTGTCATCCTGATCACTGGCCATGTTGAAGGTGAGACGGTCGGCAGGCACGTCGGATATCGGTTCCGGATTCCATGAAAGAGAGCAGGGAACGATGTCAAGACAGCAAGCGCGTCCAGTGTAAACCAGATCACTGTATATGGCATCGTTGTAGTGAGCCCTTATCTCAATGCTTACGTTTTCGTGGCACACACCAGTAACAGGCAGTGTTATACCTGCCTGAGCCTTCCCTGCGGTATCTAACTGTGCGGTGGTCTGAAGATTTCCATCTACGTAGAATTCTACTGGAACACCGGCTTCCATGCCCATGCACTGAACGATTATGTTGCGCTGTAGACCCATCTGACCTGCGACTTCGTCATCACGAGGACATGAGTATTCGGTGTCTTTAGTCACTCCGGAGACGATATGACACTCGGGAGGCTGTTCGCCCTTGAGCCTGATGGCTACGGGATCCGAAGCACACGATGTGCCGGCTTTGGCTATGAGGGTCAGGAGGCCTGCTCCGGAAGGTATGGTGTATCCGGTAAAGGTGGCCTTGCCGTCTGCATCAAGCGCTACCTCTTGACTCTGTATTCCGCC
>JALWFW010000290.1:17803-24258 GCA_027013865.1 Polyangiaceae bacterium
GAAGTGGCATCACAAGCTCGACTTCCTTCCACGTCAGAGAAGGAAACCGAAACATTTATCTGGAATCCCGGGGTATTGGGATCCATGTCATGTTCACTCTCCTGGAGGTAGTCGATGTCTGCCGGTGACAGACCGTTGATGGTGTCTATGGTCAATGAGCACTGGCACTGCTGATTATTGGTGCCGTTATTGGCATTGTTGGTATCGCCGTCATCATCATCACATCCAGTCACTGTTATGATGATGAATGCACTCAACATGACAGCGATAAAATTCCAGCGATTGCGCGTTAACATTGGATACCTCCTAGGAAGCTCTCGGGGTTCATAATGTCTTGCGCAATATATAACACATGAAACATCCGAGTAAAGGTCTTCATGTTCAATTTCGGACAAACAAAATGCCCGGCAGGTGCATTTTTTCTTGCCTACTATGTGTCTCGGCTCAACTCATTCTGAGGGAAGTACCAAAATAGTTTCCTGATATTCCAGTGATAGGACTATTGTGAATGCTTACTGCTTTTTACTTGCAGTTATGTTCGAATTCAGTGAAACTACCGACTTATGTGGAGGCATCCATGAGACGACCGACAGTGCTCATATTTTCTCTCCTGCTACTCCTTTCGGCTGCTGGGTGTCTGAAGGAGACGGAAACGCCTGATCTCAATGGTCATGATATAGAAATAACGTTCATTCATACATCTGACTGGCATTCCAGACTACTTCCCTATTACCTTGAGGTAGGTGAGACGGACGAGTCCCTTGGCCTCGATCCTTCTTCTCCTACGGTCGGAGGTGCTGCAAGGGCCGCTACCATTATAAAGAAGATACGTTCATCAGGAAGCCGTGTGGTTCACGTGGATACCGGCGACGTCTTCCAGGGAGCTCCCATTTTCAACGAGTTCAGGGGGGAAGTGGAGTTTCGTATATACAGTATGCTGGGCGTGGACTCCTTCTCCGTGGGCAATCACGAGTTCGACATGGGCATTACCAATCTGGTTACTCAGGCTCACGACTGGGCCACGTTCCCCATGCTCAACATAAACTACTCACCTGAGAATCCGTATTATCCCGGTAGCAGCCAGCTAGCCACCATCGTTCATCCTTATATCATCGTCAACGTCAATGGTTTCAAAGTGGGAATCATCGGTATCGGTTCCCTGGGGTCCATCGTATCGATGTATGAGGGTGCCAACTCTCTTGGCATCACTCCTGTGGACACCGTTGAGATGACCCAGTTCTATGTGGACTTCCTGAGACCTGTCGTGGATACGGTGATAATAGCATCCCACCTTGGACTCAGAGCCGAGAAAACTATGGAGAGGGCTTCGGAAGATCAGTTGGATTTGGAGGATAATTCTGGCAATGCCAATGGAGACGGTGAAATCAACGACGATATGTGCCTCACCAATCAGCGTCTTCCTGGTGATGAGCAGCTCATAGCCCATACCGAGGGTATAGACGTAGTATTCGGTGGTCACCTCCACATCGTGCTGTCGCCTCCCGAGGTGATTCAGGACTGCGATCCCGACATTCACTGCACCGAAATAGTCAATTTCCTGGAGAAGCGTGGCTGCCTGAAAGCCCAGCGTGATACCCAGGGCAACATTGTATCCATAGAACACGTATACTCGCGCAAGGTTCCTCTCATGCACAGTGGTGCTTTCGTCAAATTCGTGGGAGAGCTGGATACGGTCTTCTCTAAGCCAGAGATTCCCGATGATGCCGATCCTGCAGTGAAGGCGCTCATGGCCGCCAATAGATGGGAGGTCAAGGCCTACCGCCAGATTATACATCCCGTGGACAACCGGATCCCTCCAGAGGAGTTCGACGGTGAGGTGCAGTGGGTACTCGACAAGTATACTCCTGAGCTTTATACACGTCTGCCTCTCACGAGATACATCGCCTACTCCCCAAAGAAGATACGCCGTTTCGCTTCAGGTTACGGGGATTCGGCTCTGGGCAACATAGTGGCTACGGCGATGCAGACCAGACGGAGGGTGGAGACTGACTTCTCCCTTACCAATACCCTGGGTATCCGTTCAGACATAGAGTCTGGACCGGTATCCATCGAAACCATGTACAATGTGTTTCCTTTCGAGAACTCCATCACCACGCTGACACTCTCCGGTGTGGAGGTCAAGAAGCTGCTTGACTACGTGGCTCTCCGCTCCTCAAGGCGTGGCTGCCAGGCCCAAGCCCAGGTATCGGGTGTCACATTCGTCATGAACTGCAACGATCACATGGTTGCCCCTTTCAAGGATCCCGATTCATTCGAGTCGGCTCACCGAATTACCATTGGCGGTTCTCGCCTCACTCAGCCTGACAAATACGGCGTCGATGAAAACGGAAAAGCACTGTGCAAGTACGATGGTGTACGGTGTGAGTCAGGAAACGACTGCCCGGATTCCGTGGAGCCTGCCAAACCGTGTCCTGAGGGAACTTCATTCGGTGAAGGTCAGTGCTGCCCGGAAGGTGAGCTGTGTACCCCGCTTGGCTGTGGTATGCCCATATCTCCCTATGTCTCCTATACGTTGGCTGCCAACGATTACATCGCCCGCGGAGGATCCGGATTCAGGGTTCTCGAGCACAATACCACTCAGTACAATACGGGTATTCCCTTAAGGGATGCGGTGATCGACTATATGTACACCCATTTCCCCGGCTGTGGTGGATATCTCTCTTCGGATGAACTTAGCACACTGAAATCGATAATCGACAGTCTTAAGGCGAAGGCGTCAAGTGAGGCCAGAGACGTATTTGCCAATTCATACCAGACAGACCTCGTGGATGCTCTGAGGGACCAACTCTCACAGCATCCGTCATATGCCAGATACGTAGGATGTGCCGAGGACATGGCAGATGTTCTTGTAAAAGACTGTGCATACCTGGAGGGGGCATCCTTGGAAGAGATGAGACGGAACTGCGAAAACTCGATGAGGCTCAGGGCTGCTCAAATATGCATAAAGATTCCGTGCATAGAGGCCAACGAGGAAGGCCGTATCGAGAGAATATTCCCTGCATCTGAGCAGAATTGAGTCCAGGAGAATAAATGATGAGACGAGTTCTTTCCCTTATACTGGTTATGGGCTCTGTGATGCTTATGTCGTCGTGTACTGAACATGACGAGTGGAAACCGGATGTGATATCCTTCAGGGTTACCTTCCCCAATGGCCTGCCGTGTGGAGAGAACAGCGACTCTCCGTGTTCCTTCAGTCTGGAGTCTACATCATTCGAGGCGACGGTTCGTGTGGAGGCTCTGGACGGTTCGGGGCAGAAAACGGACTGGTCCGGTTATGTGGTGCTGTCTCCTGAACCCTCCGGAATGTATCTGGGATCTTCTGATCCCAATTATTCCGATATCAGGACATTTCCTGATGGCAGACTCATAAAGGCCGTGAAACTGGAGAATGGCCAGTGGGAAGGGCCGGTACGTTTCGTCGGTGGGTTCGGTGAGACTTCTATATTTGTCGAGGATGTCGGTTACACTCCCTCCGATGACGTCCTCAATGCAGCCTGCATCAACATCTATCCAGCTCCCGGCTGCTATGCCAAGGATGATGACGACCCAGAACCTGGTTCCGGTGCTGTGGGTATATCCCCGTCGATATTCTTCGAGAACCCTTCTGTATACGATATTCAAAAGCCGAAAAATGAAAGTCAGGTGGCGCTGGGACAGCGTGGAGCCGACTACAGTCCTTTAGATGGCTTCAGAGTCAATGTCTACGCGGATCCCTTCAACAATGACGTCCAGAAGAACGGTGATTCATTCACGTGTCCTGCCGGTAAATCTCTTCTCGTGGTTACTCAGGTGAGCGTTGCAGGCTTTTTCGTAACCGACGTGTGTGATTCCCATTATCCTGATTATACATCTGCCTATATCTTCAACTTTAACACACCGGAAGAGCTCTCCATTGGGGACTGCCTTCTGTCCTTCCAAGGGGGAATCAGTGAATTTCAAGGATTCACCGAGATAAAGAATCCTTTCTGGACCGTTGACGAGTGCAAGGAAGAGGACGGTTTTTGTGAGGTTGAACATCCTAAATGTAGTGCTTTGATTCCGGATCCAGTGCTTATCAGTGAGCAGGATATCTCTGACCCCGTAAAAATGGAGAAATTGGAGTCTGCGGTCGTACAGCTCAATGATGTCAGGATAATGGATACGGTTCAGACGTGTGACATGGATGGTGACGGAGCCATAGATTACGCCGTGGATGCTGAAAAACACTGTAAATACGACTGTGCAGACGATCCCACCTGCATAGTTTACGAGGACTATGAAGTGTATCATACATGGACCGTACACATAGGTAATACAGAAGTGGGCGTGGTGACCCGTGGGGTCATCGATTTCGATCCCACAGAACATCTGGGATGTCGTATCCCGCGACTGGCAGGCAACCTGAAACATCTAGATTTCGGCAGACCTGCATGGATACTGCTCCCCAGAAACATAGATGATTTCGATCCGTCCACTGTGGAATGTAACTGATTTTAAGAACGAAGGAGGTTCGAGTTGCTAAGGAAGACAATCTTCATTCTCGGAGCCGTCCTGTTGATACCAGCCCAGGCGTTGGGCCAGGATGCGACCAGTACACAGTCTGCATCTCCCACGCAGGAAGCCACCGGTGTTCAGCCCGCCGTTTCGGAGCATGATGACACAGGTAACAGCAGGAAAAGCAATAACGATTTAACCACTACTACACCCGGAAACGAAAACGGGAAGACACATCAGCAGGAAGCCGCTGCTGCTTCTGTGCAGCAGAAGGACAATGCAGCTGCAGAGGCAGTCGAACCTGGACTTTCTCTTCCTGCAAAGCCAGGCATAAAGGATCAGTTGCCCGACAGCGCATCCCCTGAGCGCTACTTCGTGGATACGCGAATCAGTTTCATAGCCGGTGACGATGATTTCCTGCACAAGGCCGGAGAAACCATCGTTGATTCTCCTCTTCCTGGATTTGGTGACAGGCCGGGTTACGAATTGTTCTTCGACAACCTGAACTCCGCTAGGACTGGACGCGAGAACCAGCTTCACCTGGTGTTGTTCAAGCAGATGAAGAGTTATATTCCCGGCCTCATTACCACTGGTGCCATAGTGGCAAAATACGACTTCACCAGTGAGCGTGACGGCAACTGGATTGATGACGGCACTTACATTAAACTGGATTATACGAAGCCCGGTTCTCTGGCTCGTTATTCGGTGACGATGTTTCCTGTCTCAACCAACCGTTTCAGGTTGGGATTCCTGTATGACCTCACCTGGGGTGGCGCCAGTATCTTCCCCAAGGCATACAGAAAACTGACTCCTGGTGTAAAATTCTCTTACAGCAAGGGCAATTTCTATTCCTTCATAGGTATGAAGACGGCCAGGGAACTCACCAATCCTCCTCCCGGAACCAATCAGGGAAGAGAACGCGAGACGACCTATGGCGGAATGTTCGGTCTTGGTTGGCGTCCCGAGAGCGGATTGGCCATAGAGGCAAACTTCGGAGCCTTCAAAATGGGCGAGAATCCCAATACTGGTGTTGAAGGAGAGCCTGTCCAGGTTTACGGCGGAAGTTTCCGTCTTTCATATCAGGCCGGTCTACGCCAAAGTCTGAGTGCAGACCTACGTCTTTACCGCACAGACAACATGTTCGTAGCGGCACTCACCCGTGAGCCCTCCTATAAACCAGGAGTTCACTGGCTGGCCTCACTGGAAGGCGACTACATCATGCAGTCCCTGGAGGATCCCGAAAAATACGGAACCACTATGTTCCAGCCCGCCTATGCCGGAGCGTTCGTTTTCAAACTCCGCAAGGACTATACCAGTCTAAACATGGTGTTCTTCTCCAGGTCTGTTTCCTTCATCCTGCTGAACGTACCGAGCTTCGTACCTTACCAGGCTCTGTCCGACAACCTGGAGCAGACTCCTGAGGCCTTTTTTGCTATGGGTCTCAGCCACCACATGCCACGTAAGCACCTGACTGCAAGTCTGACCATGGGTGCCCAGATGCCTGCAAGTGTTCAGTCTCACCTCACACTCACCACTGGCTCTGCCGAGGTGGATCGCGGACTCAGGACACTGGTTATCAGGGAGGCCGGAGACTACTCAGTTCTTCCCGAAGGCAAGGAGGCTGGCCTCATATTCGGCAGCAAGCTTACGTTCCTGTGGCGTGTCAGCAAAATCACCACGCTGTCCATGATGTTCCTGTATCAGTACGATCCGAACTATACTGCATTAAAGACCTTGGCCAATGGTACTGTTAGGGTCTTCGAGGATCCCCATAAACTCGGTGCAGCCATCGTGACCTCCATGAAGTTCTAATAAGTGGACTTCCCGCTTCACATCTTCTTTCATTCACTCACATTCATGAAATCAGGAAAATTATCAGGGCTCTGGCTTCTTGCCATTTGTGATCCATTGGTTATAACCGTCTGACAGCGAAGTAATCATGTCCAAATCCACTGATACAC
>JALWFW010000291.1 GCA_027013865.1 Polyangiaceae bacterium
GAGGAAACCGGTCGTTCTGTCCACGGGCATGAGCACCCTGGGTGAGGTGGAGCGCGCCGTAAAGGAGCTCGAGGAGGGCGGGGCCAGAGAAATCATCCTGCTTCACTGCACGTCAGCCTACCCTGCCCCCTACTCTGACGTGAATTTGAGGGCCATGGAGACGCTGCGCCGCGCTTTTGGCCTTCCGGTGGGCCTGTCAGACCACACACCGGGCATCGAGATTGCCCTGGCAGCAGCTGCCCTGGGGGCCGTGGCCATTGAAAAGCACTTCACCCTGGACCGCACCGCTCCGGGACCGGATCACGCCGCATCCATCGAACCCGATGAGCTGGCCGCACTGGTGCGGGGAGTTACCGCCATAGGTCAGGCCATGGGATCCGGTGTAAAGAAACCCGCTCCGTCCGAGGAGCCTCTGCGGCAGGCCGCCAGAAGGGCGCTTTACGCTGCCCGGGATCTCAATCCCGGCCGCGTCATTTCTGACGGGGATCTCATAGCACTGAGGCCGGCGACGGGCATCTCCCCGGAGCACATCAACCTTCTCACAGGGCGACGCCTCAAAGTGCCAAAACGGCGTGGCGAGCCCATAACATGGGAGGATCTGGCATGAAATCCGCGAGACTGGCAGCCCTCACCGTGTCACCCGACACCACCTTGTACGATGCGCTCCGTGCCATGGACGATGGAGCCCGGGGAGTCGTCCTTGTCACCGAAAACGGCCTGCTGGTGGGACTAGCCACAGACGGTGATCTGCGCCGGGCCATCATCCGGGGCGTACCCATGAACCTGCCACTGCGAGAGGTCATGAACACGCACCCCATCACCGCTCCGGTCGACATCGGACGCGAGCAGGCTGCTGAAATCATGCGCCGGCACCGCATCCAGCAGCTTCCCCTGATAGACACGCAGGGCCGGCCCGCAGATCTCCTGGTGCTCCAGGATCTCGTGGGCCCCGAGCCTGTGCCCGAACTTGCGGTCATCATGGCCGGCGGCAAGGGAACGCGCCTGTGGCCGCTGACCCGCGACATGCCCAAGCCCATGCTAGAGGTGGGTGGGCGCCCAGTGCTCGAGTGGATCGTTGAGGGCCTGCGTGAGCAGGGTTTCAGGCGCATCGTCATGTGCGTGCACCACTACCACGAGATGATCGAGGAGCACTTCGCCGACGGCAGCCGTTTCGGCATCCCCATCTCCTACGTGGTCGAAGACCGCCCCCTGGGTACTGCCGGAGCCCTGGCACTCATGGAGCGTCCCGCAGGCCCGTTTCTCGTCACCAACGGCGACGTGCTCACCTCGCTGAGTTATGCCCGCTTCTTCAGACACCACACGACGAGCGGCGCGGCCATCTCCATTGCGCTCCAGGGCTACGAGGTTCAGATCCCTTTCGGAGTCATTGCCATGGACGGTGACGCCGTGGTGGACATCGAGGAGAAGCCGTCCTATATCTTCCCGGTCAGTGCGGGCATCTACATACTTGAGCCTGACGTGCTGGATCTCATTCCCGAAGGCCAGCCCTTTGGCATGGACGCCCTGGTCATGGCTGCGCTCGGGCGCTCCCTTCCGGTCCGGGGGTTCCTCATGAAGGAGTGGTGGCTTGACATCGGCCGCAAGGACGATCTTCAGCACGCGCGCCAGCTCGGCGATGCACCGCCATGGAGGCCATCAGATGACCGGTAATACCAAGAAATTTCACGTCATATCCCTGGGCTGCCCCAAGGCCCGTGTCGACACCGAGTACATACTCGGCCGCCTAGTTGCCGAGGGCTACGAGTACTCCGACGACATATCCGAGTGTGACTACGTGCTGGTGAACACCTGCGCGTTCATCAATCCTGCCAAGGAGGAGTCCATCGACACCCTATTTGGCGCCCGCTCCGAGATGAAGCCCGGCGCCCGGCTGGTTGCCGTGGGCTGTCTTGCAGAGCGCTACGGTGACGTGCTCACCGCTGAGATGCCCGAGGTGGATCTGTGGGTGGGCGTAAGTGCCTTAGATTCCCTGCCTGGCGTACTCGAGCAAACCGGGCTCATGCGCAGGGCCGGAGGCTCGTGGATCCCTGCGGGGCTCGAACCGCGCATCCCCTCCCTGTCAGAGAACTGGGCGTACCTCAAGATAGCCGAGGGCTGTAACCGCTCCTGTGCGTTTTGTGCCGTGCCCGGTATTCGCGGCCAGCAGAAAAGCCTGCCCCCGGACCTTCTCGTCAGGGAAGCCCAAAGGCTGGCTGACATGGGTGCCCGTGAGCTGGTTTTAATAGCCCAGGATCTCACCATCTACGGGGCCGACATCGGTGTCACGCTGGAGGATCTCGTTAAAAAACTCAATGAAATCAGTGGGTTACAGTGGATACGCCTGCTGTACCTGTATCCCGGACCCAATGTGGGATCCCTTGTGGAGCGTCTTCTGTCCCATGAAAAGGTGCTGCCTTACGTTGACATTCCCATACAGCAC
>JALWFW010000292.1 GCA_027013865.1 Polyangiaceae bacterium
CCGTCACACCGGCCGAAAATCCAAACCGCTGGATAAGCCCCTGCCTGTCCCGCCGCTCTTACGGTGGGATTTTCGGGGCAAGGTTCCTCCACCACCTGCCCGGCACGGTGCGAGCGCTCGGCACCCAGCCGGGGGATCCTCGTGTCTCCTAGGGTTCAGTCATGCGAGGGGTTATGCAATATACGTGCCAGGGGTGGTGGTCGGAATTTGACGTATGTAACACACTGAAATGAAAAGACTTTTAGATGCCACACCACAGGAGGTCTGTCTGAATATCAGCCCATCTAGGCTAAGTTGGACACTTTTTGGACAGGGTTGGACACCTTAGGCATACGAGAGTGGGACTCTGGCAAACCTAGTTGGCCCGTAAGCCCAGAACTCGGTTGTCTGATCGAAAAAACGCATACAGGTGACACTGAAGTATCAATGTTCTATCATGTGGCCTCACACGGAGGCGTCATATGGACAAACGCACTACTGTCACTGTCACGATGAACGGAACCGAGTACGAGGTTCCGCGGGGGCAGCACCTCGACGAGTTCTTCCGCAACGTGTTCGAGAGTGATTACAGACGTTATATAGCTGCCATAGTCAATTGCAGACTCTACGGTTTGGCATATCCCCTGAGGGGTAACCTCAAAATTCGGCCGGTCACGGTGCAGGACCGATTCGGTCACGGGGTGTACCGTCGCAGTGCGGGACTCATGCTACTGGAGGCTTTTCGCCGGCTCCAGGAGCGGGGCACGATTCCAGCGCATGCCCATATAGTGGTGGGTCAGTCCCTTGGTGACGGCTATTTCTACCACGTGCCGGAGTTCGACACCGGGATGCACAAGGAGACCATCACCGCCCTAGAGGAGGAGATGCACCGCATCGTGGCAGAGGACCTGCCCTTCGAGATAATGTCCTACCACGTGGACGAGGTGCGTCAGATGCTGGAGGAATCTGGCCAGCACGACAAGATAGGCCTTTTGCGTACCCACTGGGAGCCCCAGGTACGCATAGTTAGCTGCGGCGGAACCTTCGATCTGTTCCACGAGCCCTTTGCCCCGTCCACGGGCTACATCACCAAGTTCAGACTCTCTGCGTACTGGCCCGGCATGATCCTGCGTCTGCCTGCACGTGGTGCTGCCGAGGTCCAGGGCCCCACCCCCCAGATGAAAAAGCTGTTTCAGACCTACATGGAGACCCGCAGGTGGAACGAGATGGTGGGAGTGGAGAACCTGGGACAGCTCAATAGCGCGGTGTTGAAACGGCAAGTACGCGAAATTATTCAGATTTCCGAGGGTCTTCACGAGAAGAAGATAGCCGCCATAGCCGACATGGTCGCCCAGCGCCGTCCTGAGGTCAAGCTGGTTCTAATAGCCGGACCGTCGTCCTCTGGTAAGACCACCTTCTCCAAACGTCTGGCAATCCAGCTCATGGTCAACGGAATTCGGCCCGTCACCGTGTCCGTGGACGACTTCTTCGTGGACCGGGAGCACACGCCGCGTGATGAGAACGGCAACTACGACTTCGAGTCCATAGAGGCCATCGACCTGGCGCTGTTCAACGAGGTGCTGGTGTCACTCATGGACGGCAAGGAGACGGCAATTCCACGTTTCGACTTCAAACTTGGACGCAAGCGCCCGAAGGACGAGTGGCAGCGCCTCAGACTCGCAGAGGACGAGGTCATCATCGTGGAGGGCATCCACGGGCTCAACGACCGTCTCACAGCCGACATCAACGCGGTGCGCAAGTTCAAGATATACGTGAGTGCACTAACCCAGTTGTGCATCGACGACCACAACCGTATCTACACCTCGGACACGCGCCTCATACGGCGTATCGTGCGTGACCGCAATTTCCGGGGTTATTCCGCTGCCGAGACCATAAAGCGGTGGCCCAGCGTGCGGCGCGGCGAGATGCGCAACATATTCCCGTTCCAGGAGGAAGCCGACGTCATGTTCAACTCGGCCCTGGTATACGAGGCCGGAGCGCTCAAGACCGTGGCCGAACGCGCTCTTTTGGAGGTGGAGCCCGATGACGATGCCTTCGTAGAGGCCTACAGACTATTGAGGTTTTTGCGTCTGGTCATGCCCATCTCCAAGCAGAACGTGCCCCCGAATTCCATAATCCGCGAGTTCATCGGTCAGTCCATCTTCAAATACTGAAAATCGCGTTCCGGATGCCGGTGTGGCTCTTCCGTTTTTCCGAAGACCCGCAGTGAAGCCTTGAACTTCGCATCTTCGGTGTTATTCCGTCCTGTGACATGGAACGTTTCGCATCCTTCATGGCACTCATGTTTCTAGTTGGCTGCTCATTGTTCTCCCCCACGGATGACGGCACGTCCGAAGACACCGGTGACGGTGGTGGTGATGCCTCTGAAATATCGGGATTCACTCCCGGTCAGCCGACGGCCTGCGGCACTGCTCTGACCCCGTACGTTACCGGAGGCAGTACAGCCGGTATGCCGTATTTCATGGCCATCGGGCATACCTACACACTGCCTGAGCCCGTCGGGGATGACGGATTCGCAGTGGCCCAGTACGGCTGTGTGGTGGAGCGCTACGGCCACGACGGCTCCATGGTGTGGTCCGCCACTGTGTGTGACGACACAGAAGACGCCTCATCGCCTCCCGTGATATCGCGCATCATGGACGCGGATGGCGTGGTGGTGGCCGAGGTGTCCGGGCCTGCGCGTCTGAGTCTGATGGCCCTTGATTCGGATACGGGCACCGCCGTGTGGGAGCGCTCCTTCAAGCTGGATCCCTCCCGGGTTCAGACCGCGTACGACGGCGCTGGCCACGTGCTCGCTGGCTTTTGGGACGACGTCCCGTCCGGGGATGGGCCTTTCCCGTTGCTTTACACCCTCGAGATCATGGACGCCGGCACTGGTCAGAGTACTGCCTCGGTGAACGTGCTTCCGACTTTGTCCTCGGCTCCGGTTCAGACACTGCTTTACGCAGATCACATGCTCGCACTCGTAACAGATGGAAATCTTTACAGAATTTCATATGGCTCAGACTCTCCTGACGCCATGTGGACCTCGGATTCCACGTTCATGCGCGTGGTGACCTCGCAGGACGGCTCGTGGGTTTATGCCCTGGGACGGGTGCCAGATGCCAGTACCATCGCCGTGTTCAGGATAACGGAGGACGCCACCGCTCCGGTGCATCTCGCGGATTTCAAGCCCGGGGAGCGCGATCCCGACGACGGAGCGTTTTACGGCATGGCTGCCTGGGGTGCATCGGACGACGGAGCGCTCTTCGCGTGGCACCATGTGCCTACGGACGCCACGGAGATCTCCGAAGCAGAAATCATCGGAACGGCGCCGGACGGCTCTGCTGACGGATACCTGGCCCTGGAGCGCTACGGCACCGACGGGAAGCGCTGGGTGGTTGCGGCATTCCCCTGGTTCTTCGACAGGTGCATGAGTACCTTCGGCGCTGTGGGAACCGTACGATCTGACATGGGGG
The DNA here is from genome assembly GCA_027013865.1 of Polyangiaceae bacterium. Lineage (GTDB taxonomy): Bacteria > Myxococcota_A > Polyangia > HGW-17 > JALWFW01 > JALWFW01. The sequence goes on from JALWFW010000292.1 coordinate 3,459, forward strand.
CATTCCTAGTGATAGAGCCTGCAGCCGTGTGCGGCGATACATTCCGTTCCAGGGCTCCTTACGCATTCATCCTCTGGCGCGACAGTGAGACTGGTCCGTAAATCATCCCCGAAGTGGAGAATATTGCAGATAATATGATGCGTAACATGCTGTAATAATTGAAGTTTTGACAATATTGCCTGTGGGGTCATCATCCGTTGAAACCACTGTATCTTTGGCGTACTATGCCGCGTTTGGAGGTTATATGAATCCATGCCAGGCCTGATGTTCGTGGTGTCAGCTCCCTCAGGGGCCGGAAAGACGACCCTTCTTCACAAGCTTTTCAGTGAGTTTCCGGTGCTGGAATTTTCTGTCTCCACCACCACCAGGAAGCCGCGTCCCGGTGAGCGTGACGGCGTGGACTACTTCTTCATGTCCCGCCAGCAGTTCGAGAAGAGGCGTGATGCCGGCGAATTCGCCGAGTGGGCCGAGGTGCACGGCAACTACTACGGCACGTCGCGCCGCTGGGTGGACGAGGCGTTGTCCCAGGGCCGTCACGTGGTTTTCGACATAGACGTCCAGGGCATGAGCCAGCTTGCGGAGCATTACCGCCAGCACATGGTGACGATTTTCATAGTGCCCCCTTCCCTGGAGGAACTGCGCAGACGCCTCGAAGGCCGCGGCGAATCCTCCGATACCATAGGACTGAGGCTGTCCAACGCACGGCGGGAGCTGTCCAGGGCCCAGGAATACGACTACATCGTGGTGAACGACGATCTGGACATGGCATACGGTGAACTTCGCACCATATACAGGGCAGCGCTCCTGCGCACGGTGATGCGCAGGGCCGTACTGGAGGGTATGACGCAGTGAAGTGTTCGGTCCGAAAACCGCTCCATGTCAGGGATTCGGATTCCATCGCGATCTGTCAGGTGACCCGATGAAGAAGGAACTGGCCGGCATCATAGAAATCATGACCCAGCAGCACGGCTATGACGTGGACGTGGCCCTCATGGAGCGCGCCTTTGCCATGGCCGGTGAGTTCTATGCCGGTCGTCGTAGACTGTCGGGTGAACCGCTCGTGGTACATCCCATGGCAGTGGCTAAGATAACCGCAGAGCTGGGCATGCCTCCGGAAGCGGTGATTATGGCTTTGTTCCATGAGGCGGATGACTCTCAGGTCGCCCTGGTACGTCAGGAGCTGGGGGAGGAGACCGGCAGACTCGTGGAGCTCATGTCCCGGGTGCGTGCCATCCGGCCCACGGGTATCTCTCCAAAAAACGGTGAGTCCTGGCGTAAGTACGTCATTGCCACGGCCCAGGATCTCAGGGTGCTCGTCACGCGCATAGCCGACCGCCTGGACAACTTGCGTACGTCCGACGTGCTCGACGAGAAGGCCCAGGTGAAACTGGCCCGAGAATGCCGCCACATCTACATACCCCTGTCCGGACGCCTCGGTCTTCAGAAGGTCAAGAGCGAGATGGAGAACCGGGTCTTCTCCATACTGGAGCCCGAGGAATACGCCACCTTGCAGCAGCAGGTGTCCGAGTTCGAGCGCAAACGCAAGTCCTACGTGCAGGACGTGGTGGTCCTGCTCAAGGAGCTGCTCGAGGAGAACGGATATCACGACTTCGAGGTCTACGGCAGGCCCAAGCACCTGTTTTCCATATACCGCAAGCTCCGTGACTCCGGAAAGAGCCTGGAGCACATCCACGACATAATAGGATTTCGAGTCATCACCGAAACGGAGGCCCAGTGTTACGGGGTCCTGGGACTCATCCACTCCCGTTTCAGGCCCGTACCCGGCCGTTTCAAGGACTACATAGCCCTGCCCAAACCCAACGGATACCAGTCGCTTCACACCACGATCATAGGTCCGCGGGGCAGACGCATCGAGATTCAGATACGCACGCGGTGGATGCACCGCATTGCTGAGCAGGGCGTGGCAGCCCACTGGCTGTACAAGGAGCGCCATCAGAAGATATCGAAGGACGACGCAGACAAGTACCGCCGCTTGCGTCATATGTTCGAGTTGACCCGTAGGGGCGGCGGACAGTTCTGGGAGCTGGAGGGTTTCGACGATGAGGTGTTCGTGCTTACGCCCATGGGGGATCTCGTAGTTCTGCCAAAGGGCGCCACGGCTCTGGACTTCGCCTATGCCATTCATACCCAGGTTGGCCACAGGTGTACTGGAGTCAGGGTGAACGGCCAGATGGTTCCCCTTCGTACGGAACTCGAAACCGGGCAGGTGGTGGAGATAATGACCTCCCAGAACCAGGAGCCGAGGCCCGACTGGCTCACCATGGTGCGTACTGAGAAGGCCCGGACCAAGATCCGTCACCATCTACGCCAGGTGGAGCGAGAGCAAGCCAGGCACAGGGCTTACGATCTCCTGGAAAAGGAGCTGCGCAAACACCGCGTGTCTCTATCGCGTATCGTCAAGGAAGGCAGACTCGATGAAGCAGCGCACCAGCTGCGTCTGTCATCGGCTGACGAGCTCCTCATCGCACTGGGCGAAAACCGCATCCAGATGCCCAAGGTGCTCGATATCCTGGTGCCACGTGAGGAAGAGCCCCAATCTCCTCCGGTAGAATCCCAACTGTCCTCGCAGATCGTACCTGTAGCGCCGAAACGGGGTGGTGCGTACGTGGAAGTGGAAGGACTCAGTGGAATACTCACCCGCATGGCAAAATGCTGTGCCCCGGCTCCGGGGGAGCAGATAGTGGGCTACATAACCAGAGGCAAAGGCGTCACCATCCACTCTGCACAGTGTCCGCGTTTGTCGGCCCTCGAACCGTCGAGGCTGGTGGAGGCAAAATGGGTATTCCCGGGACGCGAGGGGTGCCCCTTCGTGCTACGTGTGCTCACCGACGACCGTCCTGGTATGCTGGCAGCCATGAGTGAGGCCTTTGCCAGGTCTGGAATAAACATCGATAAACTCAACGTGACTCCCGTGGAGGGCGGAGCGACAGCCGCCGTATTCCACTGTGTCGCAAAAGAGCAGACCATAGCCAAACTCATAAGGAAACTCAGAAATATAAAGGGGGTCAAGTCTGTCTCCCGTATGAACGATACCTGAAAGACTGGAGGTGTAATTATGAAACTGGCTAGAATCATTGGAGTCATCGCTTCTGTAGCAGTGCTCGGAAGCACTTTCCCGGCAGGGGCCCAGCAGTCCACCCGTGACGCGACGTCTGCACAGAAGACGAAGACGGCGGAAGGAAGCGCTCAGCCCCTCCAGACTGCTCAGAAGCCTGCTTCTACGGGTGATACCACGGTGACACAGGATGCCACACGGTCGGCTCCGAGCGAAGAAGGTAAGGCAACACAGGATGGTAAGGCCCGTAAGGTAACTCCCTCTTCAAAGACGCATACAGGAGATGCCACGTCGCCTGCAGGATCGGCCAAAGCCGGGACGGTAGACGGCTTCGTAGTAAAAAATAATGGTGCAACCGCCTATAATAATTCAGAAAATTCAGATAAGTCCGCTAGGGATGCATCTGGGATAGCCCCTGCTGACGCCACATCCATACAGTCTGGCCCTGCATCCGTTGGAGGTTTGGCTTCCTTGGTGACCACGACACAGACCACGTCCGGTGAGGACGATGACGTGGTGGTGGTAGGACGGCGTACGGAGGTCGGTTCCTTTTCATCGGAGCGCTCCGTGAGTGTCGTGACGTCCCGCACCATGCAGGAGACGATGCCCCGTACCACTCCCGAGGCGCTCTGGGATTCAGAAGGCATATTCGTTCAGGAGACCAACTTCGGAGGCGGGGCTCCCATCATCCGCGGCATGGTGGGACCACAGATCCTGCTGGTATACGACGGCGTGCGTCTCAACAACTCCGTGTACCGTACTGGTCCTAATCAGTACCTGACCCTAGTTGATCCACTATACGTATCCAAGATGGAGGTGCTACGCGGAGCCGGATCCGTGCTGTACGGTTCCGATGCCATGGGTGGTGTCATCTACATGCACGGTCCGCAGCGTCCGGATGTCACAGGACTTAGAGCCCTCGGACGAG
>JALWFW010000293.1 GCA_027013865.1 Polyangiaceae bacterium
ACAGCCATGCGCTTTTCCTCCCTCTCACCCGAGGATGTGGCAGGAGAAGCCACCTGGCTGGTGGGCCTCACTTTTCCCACCTCGCGTTCCATTTACGAGGTGGCAGTAGGTACGGCCACGGAGCTGAGCATAGCCGCGCGTCAGGTGCTTGTTCCGGTGGGATTCAAGTATTTTGGCAATCTGGTACGACACGCCGAAACCACTGAAGAGCCTTACGTGAACGTCATTGGACGTGAAATCAGCCTGCATCCCAATCCGAAGTTCATGATCATGGCCGAGGAATCGGGTGGCGCAGCCATGGGACCGCTTCAGCCTTATTACTCTGTTGGTGGCAGGAAATCCTTGGCTATCAAGGAAAAGGACGCCATGCAGGTGGGAGTCATGCTTCTTGGTCTGGCTGCTGAGCTCTGGCATCACGGAGAGAGTTTTGCCACACGCTATATGGATTTGCTGGAGCGTTACGACATTCGCCACAGAGCCTATGAACGCAGGGACGTGATGCTATATGACGAATCCCTTCGCGGCGAAGAGCGTGTTCGGGCAAAGGCCGCCGGGGAGAAGCAGCGTGACGACACGGTGCGCTATTTCAGGTCCCTCACGGAGAAGTCTCCTGCCGAGGTCACCCAGAATCTGCGCAGGGCTACGGGTATGGACGACTTCCCCGAGGTGACGGATGTCTTTTGGGCCGGAGACGGAACGTTCATTCAGTTCAGGGAAGGCTGGTTCGAGATAAGGGCTTCTGGAACGGACGCCGTTTTGCGTTATTACATGGAAGGACCTTCCCCCGGATGGGTGGAGCGCTGGAACCAGGCCCTAGTATCCGTAAGTCCTTCGTGATAGAGGGTTGCAATCTCCGTAACCAACACTACAAAGAGCCGACCGGGGACCTGACATGACGTCAGGAATCATTCCCCGTATGGATGTGAATATGAGACGTACAGCATCAGGACGCAGAACCAGCAAAAGAAGACCAGTCAGGCGCCATCCGCTTCGCAGCACACGCCCGTCACCCTTCGAGGTACATAGCCATGAAGAGAGAACGGCCGGGAACAAGACTCGCAGGCAGCGCTCCATGCCCTCGGTACGCATGGTGAGCCTTCCGCATTTGACCGGCAAGGACCGCCGCAGGCTGCGTGGTATGGCCCATCATATGAAGCCCGTGGTCATCGTGGGTGGCAATGGCATAACGAAGGCCGTCGTACGTGCAGTGGATGAGGCTCTTACGGCCCGACAGCTCATCAAGGTCAGGTTCCACGAGCCTGAGGACAAGAAGGCCATGGCACAGGATTTGGCCCGCCGTGCCGGTGCTCTGCTCATTGGATTGGTTGGTCACACCGCCATTTTGTATCGCCCACGCCCTGATGAAAAATAGCAATAATTACAATAGGTTATAGGCTCATGAATATTACGCGTGAGTTTTTGGAACGTATTTATGACCGTTACAACCGGCGTGAATACGTGCATCCCGATCCACTGGAATTCCTTTACGGATACGAGGATCCAGCCGATCGTGAAATAGTGGGGCTAGTGGCGTCCTCCCTGGCCTACGGAAATGTGAAGGTCATCCTCAAAAGTGTGTCCCGTGTGCTGGAACCCATGGGATCGTCCCCGGCATCGTTCCTGGCCCGTACAGATCCAAGGGAACTGCTGGACATCTACGCCGACTTCAGACACCGTTTCACCACAGGAGAAGAGATGGCATCCTTCCTGTGGGGCATTCGTTCTACGGTGGAGCGCTACGGGAGCCTTGGAGCATTCGTAGAGCGTTCTCACCATGGTGACATGGTGCGTACCCAAGCTGCTCTCGTATCCGAAATCCTTGCTGCTGCAGGCGTGTCCTCGTCTTCACTCCTGCCGGATCCCGTGAAGGGAAGCGCTTCCAAGCGTCTGAATCTCTACTTCAGGTGGATGGTGCGCCGTGATGACGTGGACCCTGGTGGCTGGAATTTGCCCCCTGCGGATTTGCTCATTCCCCTGGACACTCACATGCACGCCTTCGCCCGGGCACATGCAATCACACGCCGTGCCTCCGGAAATCTGCGCACAGTGCAGGAAATCACGAACTTCTTCAGGACACTTGAGCCAGACGACCCCGTGAAATACGACTTCGTCATTACCAGACCGGGAATTTCGGGTCTGGTATATGACGTGTGAAAGCACGGCAGGGGTGACCGTTTTAGTTCATTTGTTTGAATTTTATACGTGATATCAATAGGTTATAAAAATTCAAGATTTGGGGCTCAGCGCAGTTTCTGGATGCGTCCATTCATTTCCCTGAGCTCGTCCACGAGGGGTGAGAGTTTCTCATTCATGGCCGAAGGAATCTGCGGTTCTATGTCGATGAGTTCCTGAACGGCATCCAGCCATGAGGAGTCGAATCTCTCCATGACGCGTTGGGCGTCCTTCATGATGTCGTATATGGCTGAACAAGAGGCTGATCCCTTTGGAGCTTTACCTTTGTGGGGCCGGCATTTCAGCATATGCAGCCATTTGAATGTCCTGGTGGTGTCCAGATTCATGAACAGGAGCATGACTTTTTCGCGCCTGGGATGCTTCATCCACTTCGGTGGAGTGGTGGAGCTAGGGGCAGCCAGGGGGTGAGTGTCCGCCCAGGTTAGGGCCTTTTTGTACATGTCTTCCCAGGCCCTGCGTAGTTTTAGGGCATATGTCCCGGAATCCATGGGCTCGGTGGGTACGTCGAGTTTCTTTTTGAATGCTGGCAGGCCTTTGAGGGCGTTGTTCGAACGTGCAGCGTCGTTGTATGCCATGATCAGCCTGCGTATCCAGCGGTTGTCGGTGGGACGTCCAGGGGCATCGGAAGGAAGGGAATACAGAATCAGGCACCTGGAATACTCATCCATGAGGCTACCCATGTTTTTCAGATAATCGCGGTAGGGGTCACTGAGATCCCCGTTGCTCCGTATGAGATCGAAGAGGTTGCGCTCCATGATGTTACGCAGTTCCCTAAGATCCTGGAATGAGACTTTTTCTCCGCGTTCCACCAGTTTCACTCTGTCGAGGAGTTTTTTCACACTGACACTGGCCTGCTGTCCCAGGCGATCCATGAAGGCCGTGAGCCTTTCCAACCGTTTTTCTATGGGTGATGGGCCCGGGGTAGGCTGTTTTGCTGCAGGTGCAGCTACTGGAGGTTTCTTGGGATTTTTGGCTCCCGAAGTCTGAACTGCCCGGCTCGTCTGTGCTGGAACTGAAGCGGCTTTTTTTGTATCCGGCGGCGATGCTGCCCCGGATTTGTCTTCCGATTTGCCGCATCCTGAGGTGGTGATTAGGTAAAAAGTCAATAGTATCAATACATTACGCATGTGCTTCACCTCGCCCTTTACACCGGGTCTTCTTTAACCTAAGAAAACATGAAGACGAAGACAAGGAAAGCCATCCAGAACCGCCGATCGGTACTGGAAATCATTGATATATAGGAGAACAGTGATGGATACACTCGAGTACTTCCGTATGAGAAACAGACTGCTTCTGGAATATGAAAAGAAGATGCAGCGTCTGGCAGCCCTGCCTGCCTCGGCCAAACGCAGGGAAAGGGTCAAGTACAATACGGAATTCTACTCGGGTCTGTCCGGCCTTTACAACAAACTGGAAGTCTGCAGATACTCCGGAGAACCACTCAATAAGTGAAACAGGGGTTGAAAGAGTCTGGCGTTTGCCCTAAAAACCGTCAGACCGGTATTTTATGCCGGCCCAGAGGAGGTTTATATGTCCGGACACAGTAAATGGGCTACCATAAAGCGCAAGAAGTCAGCAAACGATGCCAAGCGCAGCAAGATATTCACCAAGATACTCAAGGAAATCACAGTGGCAGCCCGCCTTGGCGGCGGAGACCCCGACGGCAATCCCCGTCTCAGAGCGGTTCTCGACAAGGCCAAGGCCAACAACGTTCCCAAGGACAACATAGAGCGTGCAATCAAGAAGGGTACGGGCGAACTCGAGGGCGTATCCTACGAGGAAATCACCTACGAGGCGTCCGGACCAGGTGGCGTGGCCTTCATCATCGAGGCCATGACCGACAACGCCAACCGTACGGTGGCAGAGATCCGGCACATCCTTACGAAGCACAATGCCAAAATGGGCAAATCCGGTTCCGTCATGTGGAAGTTCGACCGCAGGGGTGTCATCGAGGTGCCCAAAGAGTCCATGGAGGAAGACGAGCTTCTGGAGATCGCCCTGGATGTCGGTGCTGACGACGTGAAGAACGAAGAAGACAGCGACATGTACCTCGTGTTGACCGAACCCGCTGATCTCATGGCAGTGAACGATGCCCTGCGAGACAAGGGCGTTACCATAGAGAGTGCCGAACTCCAGTATCTTCCCAAAAACACCACCACCATAGCCGGCCGCGATGCTGAACTGGTGTGGAAGATTTTCTCCAAACTGGAGGATCACGACGACGTCCAGAACGTGTGGCACGACTTCGATATCCCGGATGATGAGCTGGCCAGGCTCATGGAATAGTCCAGGTGACAGCTTCCACATCTCCGCTTGCACAGATCGAGGGGACGGTCCTGGGGCTCGATCCAGGCTCCTACAGGGCTGGTTATGCTTTGCTTGGATGCACTCCCGGTCAGCCCGTCAGATATATCGAATGCGGTGTCTTGGATGTGCCGCGGCGCCTGCCTCTCATCGAAAGAATCAGAATTCTGGGGGACGACCTAGACGCCCTCGTCAGGGAGTTCTCTCCGGTTCACGCGGTGGTGGAGGATATATTCTCACACAGACTTCATCCAAAGGGTGCGCTGGTGCTGGGACAGGCCCGGGGCGCCATGATTCATGTACTGCTCGGTCACGGTATCTCGATTCACAGTGTTACGCCAACTGAAGTGAAAAAGGCCATTGGGGGACACGGACGGGCCACCAAGGCCGAACTGCGCAGGATAGTGATGCTCCTTGCAGGTCTCGAGTCAGAGCCACCCACGGATGCCTCGGATGCTCTGGCCATGGCGTACACACTTGCCGTTCTCGGCTACAAAGATCAATGATTTCATATATTTATGGCACGTTTCAGGGTTGGGACGGAAGCAGTGCCATCATAGTGGTGGATGGCGTGGGTCTGGGACTGTCCGTCAGGTGTACGTCCCGAACGCTGGAGGGCATATCCGTGGGCAGTTCCGTGGAGGTGCACGTGCATGTGCATTATTCCCAGAACGGCCCGGAACTGTTCGGGTTCTCGTCGACCCTGGAACGGGAGATATTCCGCAGACTGCTCAGGGCCAGGGGAGTCGGGACCAAGAGCGCTCTGTCACTGCTCGATGAACTGGCCCCCTCGGAGCTGGTGCAGGCCGTTCTTGCTGGAGACTCCAAGATGCTCACCAGGGCCAGGGGGATAGGCAAGAAGGGGGCTGCCAGACTCATAAACGACCTGCGTGAGGTGTTCGAGGAGTTCGGTGGTCTGCCTGCACCGGATTTGCCACCCTCGGGGATGGAAGTGGTTCAGGAAGTCGAGAGTACTCTAAAGGCTCTAGGTTATGGAAGGGAGGAGATTGCCGGGGTGCTGGATCGCATCAACGAACTGGCGCGCAGCGGTCAGAGCACGGAAGAGATCATCGCCGTGATTCTTCCGGAGATGCTGCCTGGCTGAATAGATATCTGAATTTGTTGAGATATCCGGGACATATACTGGATCGAAAGGCGGGTGCATAGTCATAGTCACGGGAGATTTGTTATTCGATGAACGATTTTTTTTTGAAACACTCTTGTCTGCACGGTGTTCAAATATTATATTCGCCCCAACACGACACGGGATGCTGACATCCCCTTAGTACGCGGAGGAACCATGCCCCGGGAGCTCAAGGAAGTAATTGAGGAACTCAAGAAAGAAGGGATAGAGGCTGCCAAGGCCGAGGCGGAGAAGATAGTCGCTGATGCCAAGGCCGAGGCGGAGAAGATAATCGCCGATGCCAAGGCCGAGGCGGAGAAAATAGTCGCCGATGCCAGGGCCGAGGCTCAGAGGCTGCGCCGTCAGTTGGATACGGAGCTTGCTCAGGCTGCCAGGGTTGGACTGGACAAGTTCCGTTCGGCCGTGGAGAACGCTCTGGTGGTGCCGGCCATTGATGAGACTGTGGGACGCCAGCTTCAGGACAAGCAGTTCCTAGAGAAGATAATCATGGAAGTGGTCAAGGGATTCGTTCAGAACGGGTTCAAGGGCCAGCCCCTCGAGGTCATACTGCCCGCCGACCTCAAGGACAAGGTATCTTCCTCCTTTGCTGCCAAGTTCAAGATGATGACAGGGGCCAGTGTGAACGTGGAATTCGATGATTCCATATCGTTCGGCTTCAAGATAGGGCCAAAGGAAGAGGGCTTCGTCTACGATCTGTCCGACGAGGGCTTCCGTGAGATGTTCGTGCAGTTCCTGTCGCCACGTTTCAGGGACCTATTTTTGGCTATCAAGGATAGCGGTACGGCCTCCCCGGACGGCGGGAGTGAGGATGACAAGGGTGAGTGATGAAGTACTACAGGCTTCTCACTTCACTTCCGCCCCTTCCCGAGACGGTGGCGCCCCTGCCCATTGGTCTGAGTGAGATTCTTGCAGAGGTGCGGGCCGATGTAGAGGGTCGGGATGCCCGGCTCATGTCGGCTCTCCTGTGGCTCATAGACACGGCCAATGCGGAGCGGATGTTCCTGGGACAGGACGTCTTCGATCCCCGCGGCATGTTGACCCGTGAACAGTTGGAGAACAGACGGGATCTCCCTGATTTCATAGAGGACTTCCTTGCAGGCGAGGATTCGGGGCTCAAACCTCAGGCCTCGGTGGAACGTCTGTGGACCATGTGCTTCGAGGCCATGGTGGATGTGGCCGAGCAGCATGGCTCAGACTTCCTCAGGGAGTACGCCCTCATGGAAATCGGCATCCGCAATGCCCTTGCTAGGGTGAGAGCCGAGGAGAGCGGTCATGAGGGTGAGGTTCCCCAGATCCTGGGAGGTGAGGGCGCAGATGCGTATTCCGCCCTGGTCATGCGGGCCATGGAGGCCAGGGATCCCGCAGAGAGAGCAAAAAGACTGGATTCAGAAAAAATCAGTTATATCAAAGAGTTAGAGGGGATAGATCCTTTTTCGGCCGATGCGCTCATGGCATACGTGGCCACTGCTCTGATACTGGATCAGTGGAAGAAAGAGGAACTTTCTCCTGACAAGCTCCTGGAGGTGTTTGGCTGATGGCCATTACAGACACCAAAGCCAAGGTAATTGGAGTAAACGGAAACCTCGTTACCGTCGAAATCGAGGAGGGAAGCGTCATCCAGAACGAGGTGGCCTACGTGCTGCTGGACGATCTGCGTCTCAAGTCCGAGGTCATCAAGGTTCTGGGCAAACGTGCGTTTCTCCAGGTCTTCGAGGACACGACAGACATCCGTGTCGGCATGGAGGTGGAATTCACCGGCGAGATGCTCGCTGCCACACTGGCTCCCGGAATCCTGGGAGAGATTTTCGACGGTCTTTTAA
>JALWFW010000294.1 GCA_027013865.1 Polyangiaceae bacterium
GCCTGCGTGAATCTGCCTTGTACTGAATCCTAACTTACTGTGATCCATGGATTTTCCTCCTCAGTCGGGAACGTGGGTCTCCGTACCGTTTCAGGTGTCGTATTGTTTTGGGTGTGATTCATTCTCCCGTCATGAAAGATTACTCATTGTCATGAAAACGTAAAGGTCCAGATGAAAGCCCTGAACAGTAAAGAGGCATGTTTGTAACTTGTTGATATAAAAGTATTTTTATGAATATATCCTTATGCGGTTATGCCATGGTTGGTAGTGGGTGGAGACAGTATTGGGATTAACTGTTTTGGTATGATGTGTTATTTCATGTTATAGATTCCGGCCAGTGAAAGGAGATGCCGTAATGAACTACAGTATAGACGGGTTCTTGTCCCGGGATCATAAAGTGGCTGTCGTGGGGTTGGGTTACGTGGGCCTGCCTCTGGCAGTGCATTTTGCGCGCAGGTACCGTGTTCTGGGGTACGATATCAGCACACTGAGGGTGCAGGAACTGACAGAAGGCCATGACAGAACCGGAGAGGTATCCTCCGATGAGCTCAAAGAGGTCTCTGAGTCGATTTCCTTTACGGCGGATCCGGCAGACCTGGCCACTGCTTCGGTGATAATAGTCACGGTACCGACTCCCATAGACGAGTACAAGATTCCGGATCTGCGTCCGGTCATGTCAGCCACTGCCACGGTGGGGCAGCACATGTCCAGAGGTGCTCTGGTGGTTTACGAGTCCACGGTTTATCCAGGGGTCACCGAGGATGAGTGCGTCCCCGTGCTGGAGGAGCGCAGCGGCCTGAGGTGGAAAGAGGACTTCCATGTAGGGTATTCACCAGAACGTATCAATCCGGGGGACAAGAAGCACACATTCGACCGGATAGTCAAGGTCGTGGCGGGCGACACTCCGGCTGTGACTCACTTCATGGCCGAGCTCTACGGCAGGGTGGTTTTGGCCGGTATTCACGAGGCTCCTTCAATAAAGACGGCCGAGGCATCCAAGGTCATAGAGAACACCCAGCGTGACGTGAATATCGCTCTCATGAACGAGCTCTCCCTGATATTCGACAGAATGGGTCTTGACACATGGGACGTCCTGGAAGCTGCACGCACCAAGTGGAACTTCCTGCCCTTCGAACCTGGACTCGTAGGAGGCCACTGCATAGGAGTGGATCCCTATTACCTCACCTTCAAGGCCGAGTCACTGGGCTATCACCCGTATGTAATACTGGCAGGACGCAGGATAAACGATGGCATGGGTCGTCACGTGGCGCAGATGGCCGTCAAGATGCTCATCCGTTCTGGTCGCCAGGTGGCAGGAGCGAGGGTCGCAGTGTTGGGCCTCACCTTCAAGGAGAACATTCCGGACATACGCAATACCAGGGTGGTGGACGTCATAGAGGAGTTGCGAGACTACGGCCTCGAGCCGGTGGTCCATGATCCCAGAGCCGATGCCTCCGAGGTGCGTCACGAGTATGGTATCGAGTTGGTGCAATCCCTTGAGGGGCCTTTCGATGCGGTGATTTTAGCGGTGAAACACGACGAGTACCGCGAGATGGGTCTCGAAGGCATCGCCACTCTCATGAAGGAGCCGCGAGTGCTTCTGGATGTGAAGGCCATGTTCGACAGACAGCAGGCCCAGGAAGTGGGCTTCATGTATTGGCGTCTGTAACTTATTGATTTTACTGTGCTATTTTCCAATACAGAACTTCGAGAAAATTTCGCCGTAAAGATCGATTGGAGGGGCTTCGAGCCAGCTGCGGATTCGTTCCACCAGGTCCATGATGTGCATGGAGACCAGTTCAGGAAGGTCCTCTGACATGGCCTTGGCTGTGATTCCCTCTAGCTCTTCCAGCAAAACGAGTGCCCTTGCCGGAATCCAGGTATCCCAGCGTCTGTAGAGAGACTGTTCGAGTCGTTCGGTGATGGTGTCCATGAGCAGGGATACACCTTCGCCTGTCAGGCTGCTCACCGGCAGGGTTCCTGGAGCAGGAGTTATTCCGGTATCCGTCTTGGCAGTGATGTTTATGGCACGGGAGTCCTCGGAGGGAACGAATGATACGATGATGTCCGCGTCCCGGAGAAGGCGCATGGTCATGTCCACTCCCCTGGCTTCTATGGTATCCGTGGTGGAACGTGTTCCGGCAGTGTCCACCAGTCTGAAGGAGGTGCCCCGGTGGGTTAGTTCGGCCTCGATGTAGTCCCTGGTCGTTCCGGGTACCGGGCTCACGATGGCGCGTTCGAATCCCAGCATGGCATTGAACAGGGTGGACTTACCGCAATTGGGGGGTCCGTACAGCAGCACCAGGGGAACACGGGATGCCTTCTCGGTGAGCCGCCCCTGGGTAGCCAGCCGTCCTATCTCAGAGGTGAGGGTTTCGAGGGCCGGGGAGGAGTGCTCCTGAAATTCGATGTCGGCTTCCAGATCCCTCAGGACTTCTAGTGCCATGCTCATGATGGTACGTAGTTTTGGCTCCAGTGATGGGGTGCTTTCGATTATTTCCACTTCCCGCACCGTGTGGGCGTTTATGGAGGCGTTGAGCCTTTCAGCCTGCTCCAGGGTCATGCGGCCGTTTATGACGGCCCTGTAGGAGAATTCTCCGGGGCCTGCGGGTCTGAGTCCCGTGTCTTGAAGATCTTTGAGTATGCGTGAGGTCAGCACCTCGGAGCCAGTGCACTGTATTTCTACCACATCTTCGCCGGTGAAGGAGTTTGGAGCCTTAAACCACAGCACTATGGCATCACCTCCGGCTTTCAGTCTAACGAGGTGGGCATGCCGTGGTCTGAAGGAGGGGGGATTTCGGATCAGAGATCTAGTGGCTCTGAGTGATTCGGGGCCGGACAGCCTGATGATGGCCACGGAACCGGTGCCCGGAGGTGTGGCAAGAGCGAATATCGTGTCATCCAGTACGGGAGCGGAGATCTGCATCCCTTTTTTTACGCCTAATCCCGGATTTTGAAAATCCCCGTCCTGAATGCCCCTCTTCCAAAAAACATGAATGTATAGTAAACAAAAAGGCTCATCGGAGGTGTGGTCATGGCGCTCCTCATTAAGGGTGGAACCATAGTGGGACCATGGGGTGAGATGCCCGCGGATTTGCGCATTGAAAACGGCAGAATACAGCATCTGGGTTTCGATCTGGAGCCTGACTACAGGGACAGCGTCCTCGATGCCACGGGTCTTTACGTGCTTCCGGGCATGGTGGACATGCACACCCACTTCTATCTGCGCATAGGAGACATATATTCTGCCGACGACTTCGACTCGGGCACTGCGGCTGCTCTGGCCGGTGGAACCACCACCATCGTGGACTTCGTCACCCCGGACCGGGGCGAGGACCCCATCTCGGCTGTCAGGGCACGCATGAATGAGGCCGAAAATGCCAGAACCGACTATTCCTTCCACCTGTGCCTCATGGACGACAGCGACGACACCCTGGATGCCATGGACGAGGCCGCTTCCATGGGAATTCGGGGGTTCAAGGTCTTTCTGGCCTATCCCGACAGATACATGGTATCTCCCGCACAGCTGCGCCGCATAATGGCCCGGGCCAGGGAGCTCGGTGCCTTGGTGCTCGTCCATGCCGAGGACGGCCCCGAGGTGGAGCGGCTTCGGGAGGAGGCCCTGGAACAAGGACACACCGGGGTGATATGGCATGCCCGGACGCGTCCCTCATGGCAGGAAGGCAGAGCTGTTCGGGTGGTGGCTGATGCCGTGCGGGATATGCGAACTCCTACAGTGATAGTGCACGTGTCGGCAAAGGAGGCTGCGGAAATAATCAGTGATTCCAAGGAGTTACCGCTGTTTGGCGAGACATGTCCCCAGTACCTCTGGCTAGATGAGAGTCGTCTGATGCGCCCGGGAGTGGAAGCTGCCGCACACGTGTGTTCGCCTCCGCTTCGTACCGAAGACCACATGAAGGCCCTGTGGGGGCACCTGGCCTCCCTTGGTCTGCACGAGGTCTCCACTGATCACTGTCCCTTCGAGCTTGCCCTGAGGGAGGCACCGGATTTTACCCGTATTCCCGGCGGTCTGCCCGGAGTGGAGACGCGCTTCGGCCTACTGTACTGGGGTGGCGTGTACCAGGGGCGATTCAGCATGAGCCACCTGGTGAGGCTGTTGTCCACAAATCCTGCCGTACTTTCGGGGTTGTATCCCAAGAAAGGCGAGATTCTTCCGGGTTCTGATGCGGATTTGGTATTTTTCGATCCCCACGGATTCACTCCAATTTCAGTTGATTCTCTTCATGGCCGTTCGGATCACGATCCCTACGATGGTCTGGTGCTGCCAGGTCAAATAGTGGGAGTCTTGTCCAGGGGTGAGGTGGTGATGGATGGCGGTGAGGTGATTGCAGAGCCCGGTCGTGGCCGTTTCATTCAGCGTCAGCCCCTGTCGTCGGGGCGACTGTCGATGGTCAAGAGTGGTATCTATCCCTGGCCTCTTTAAGCATTTGCTTATGATATGCCATTGCAATTGCATATCGAATGCTTTTTCCCGTTCACAACTCATGCCGGTTGGTTTAGAGTGACGGACGGAGGTATTCATGTCCGGCGCTAGATTCAGGAAAGTGCTCGTAGCCGAAGACGAAGAAGGCCTGCGGGAGGTCATGAGCATCGTATTTCGGGGTGAGGGTTATGACGTCACTGCTGCCGGACGCGGAGACGAGGCCTTGGAGACCGCCTTGGCCGAAAGATTCGATCTCGTGGTAACGGATGTACGCCTTCCGGGCCTGTCAGGTATTGAACTCCTGGAGCGTGTCAGGCAGAAACATCCCGAGACGGTGTTCATCGTCATTTCGGCCTACGGAACCGTGGAACTGGCAGTGGAGGCCATGAAGAAAGGAGCCTTTCACTTCCTGCCCAAGCCTTTCGGCAAAGATGCCCTCTTGGAGGTGGTGCGTAAAGCCCAGGAACACTACTCGCTCATTGAAGAGAATCGCCAGCTCCGCAAAAAACTTTCAGACTCGCAACATACTGAAATCATAGGAAAATCTCAGGGCATGGAGCGTGTGCGTGCTCTCATGGCCAAGATAGCTCCTTACAGAACCACGGTGCTGATCACGGGTGAGTCTGGTACTGGCAAAGAGCTGGTGGCGCGTCAGATTCACGCTCTTTCAGGACGCGAGGGCCCATTCGTGGCCGTGAACTGTGCTGCCATACCCCGGGAACTTCTCGAGAGTGAACTATTCGGTCATGTCAAGGGGGCGTTCACTGGTGCCGACCGCGATCAGCCAGGCCTTTTCAGACAGGCTCACGGTGGGACTCTGTTTTTGGACGAGATCGGCGAGCTTCCCTTAGACCTGCAGGTCAAGCTGCTGAGGGTACTTCAGGAGAATGCCGTGCGTCCGGTGGGTGGTGGCAGTGAGATGCCGGTGGATGTCCGTGTCATGGCAGCCACGTCACGTGATCTCGAGAAAGAGGTGGCAGAAGGACGTTTCAGATCTGATCTCTACTACAGGCTGAACGTGGTTCCCGTGAAGATTCCCCCCCTGCGTGAACGGCGTGAGGACATTCCACTTCTCGTGCAGCACTTCATACGTCGTGCCACGGAGCTCATGGGTGTACCTTCCAGGAAGTTCTCCCGTGCAGCCGTGGAAGTGCTGATGAGTTACGACTGGCCCGGGAACGTCAGGGAGCTCGAGAACGTCGTGGAGCAGGTCCTCATACTGGCCAGCGGTGACGAGGTCCCCCCCGAGGATCTGCCCGACCGTCTGTACCGCCGCATGCATCAGGGTGATGGCGACTTCCTTCCAGGAGACGACCTGTCCATAAAGCGTACGTGCCGCAGGGTGGAGTCTGTGCTCATCCGTAGAGCCTTGGAACGCACTGGAGGCAACAAGAGCGCTGCCGCCCGCATCCTGGAGATCAGTGTTAAGGCCCTTCAGTACAAGATGAAGGACTATGGCATAGATAATTAATGTATGGTTCCTTGCAATCACGGTAAATCGGATCTATAAGGTTGCGCCAATAAACGGGATCGCACCATGCTGGACTGGCTCTATAGCGTTCTTTCATATGATCTGGCCATAGATTTGGGAACGGCCACTACCCTTGCCTACGTGAAAGGGCAGGGGATAGTTTTGCATGAGCCTTCAGTGGTGGCGGTCCAGACTCTGCCCCACGGCGAGAAACGAATCCTGGCAGTGGGCCGGGAAGCCAAGGAGATGGTTGGACGGACTCCTGGTAACATCGAAGCCCGTCAGCCTCTCAAGGACGGGGTCATCGACGACTACAAGATAACGGAGGCCATGCTCCGCTATTTCATGGTTAAGAGCCAGCCACGCCGTACCTTTCTCAAACCGCGTGTGGTGGTGTGCGTTCCGGCAGGCATAACCATGGTGGAGCGTCGCGCAGTGCGTGAGGCCACCCTTGCAGCGGGGGCCCGCGAAGTGCATCTCATAGAGGAGCCCATGGCTGCTGCCATAGGTGCCGGCCTTCCCATCACCGAGCCCGTGGGCAATATGGTGGTGGACATAGGTGGCGGCACCACGGAGGTGGCTGTCATAGCTCTGGCCGGTACGGTGTCTGCCAAGTCCCTGCGTGTGGGTGGGGACAGGCTGGACGAGTCCATCGCGGAATATCTGAAGACAGAGTACAAACTTCTGGTGGGGGAGCAGACGGCCGAGGAGATAAAGGTGCGCGTGGGATGCGCCCATCCCCTTGATGAACAGCTCACCATGGAGGTACGTGGCAGGGACATGGTGTCCGGAGTGCCCCGTACCGTGGAACTCTCATCCGAGGACGTGCGCCTGGCCCTGGCTCCAAGACTTGCCGAAATAGTCAAGTCCGTCAGGGAAGTACTTGAGACCACCCCTCCGGAACTCAGTGCGGACATCGTCAGGCACGGCATCGTGGTCACCGGCGGAGGTGCCCTCTTGCGTGGCATAGATGCCCTTTTGCGGGAGGAGACCGGCCTTCCCGTCTTCATAGCCGAGAACCCCGAGCATGCTGTTGTGCTGGGAACGGGCAGAGTCCTGGATAACACAGCACTCCTCAAGGAAGTAGCACTCGTGGGTGACTAGCAATGCTCCTGTCAAAGCGTACCAAGGAGATAGTATATTCCCTGATACTTTTGTCCCTACCAGTTATCTTTCTGTTCCCCAACATGAAGGATCCCTCCAAACTCAACTCCTTCGACCGCTTCATACTCAAACTTTCGGCTCCTGTGCAGCAGTCCTTCATATATATGTTCAGGTGGGGCAGGCGGGTCTGGTCGGATTACATCTATCTGGTGGACGTCAAGCACGAGAACGACAGACTCCGGCTGGAGAATAGCGTACTGCGCGCCAACAACGCCATACTGGAGATATGGGCACAGCGGGGCAAGGAAGTCGAGGCCCTCTTGGGCTTCAAGGAGGAACGTCCCAGTGAGATGATCGCCGCCAGGGTGGTATCCCGTTCCTTGTCTCCGTATTACCGCGTGGTGCGTCTGCGTGTGGATCGCGGCAAAGGCGTGGTTCACGTCAACGACCCCGTGGTCACTCCCGCCGGCGTGGTGGGCAAGATATCGAGGGTGTACGACGACTACGCCGACGTGCTCTTGGCGGTTGATCCCCATGTCAAGATTCCTGTGGTGGTCAAACGTACGGGCGCCGAGGCCCTGCTCGTGGGTCTAGGGGATGACAAGCGTTATCTCGCCATGCTCACCTACCTGCGCAAGGAAGAAGAGGTAAAGCCCGGTGATCTCGTGGTCACAAGTGGTCTGGGAGGCGTGGAGGGTGTGCGCTATCCTCCTGATCTGCCCGTAGGCCGCGTGGTGGAGGTCAAACGCAATCCAAAGCAGCGCTTCCAGACGGCGGTAGTGGAGTCCACAGTGGATTTCGCCCGCATCGACAAGGTACTTGTGGTAGTGGTTCCTCCTCCGCCCTCGTCTGACAGACCCAGTGCCGAAAGGCAGAGATCACTGCCGCGAGCCGGACTGTCCTTTTGATAAAATCTAAATGAAATCAATATGTTATGCGTTTCATCTGTTCCGGTGACAGGACGGAGTCATGAAGGAATCTAAACTAATCACCTTCAGGGTCCCACAGAACATGGACGGTCGGAGGCTGGACGTGGTGCTTTCCCTGAGAGTGTCGAGGCGTATGGGCCGACGCATGCTTGAGGCCGGAGCGGTTTTCGTTGACGGACGCAGGGTGAAGGTGGCCTCCCGCAGGGTATATGCTGGACAGGAGATACGCATTCCGGTGCACCTTCCCGAGGTTCAGAGGAACGTGGACTGGCAGGGGCTTGTCCTTTACAGGGACGGGAATCTGGTGGTAGTGAACAAACCCCACGGTATTCCTGCCTCCCCGACACCACTGGGAGAAGCTGGCACACTCAGTCATGAACTTGGGCGTGTCCTGGGAGAGAAACTCATGGTGGTGCACAGAATAGATGCAGATACCACCGGACTCATGATACTGGCCCGTCATAGGAGTGCGGCACGTCTGGTTACAGAGGCCTTCACCAGGCATCACATCCGCAAGTTTTATCTTGCAGTGGTGCAGGGGCATCCACAGGAAGGCGATATCGAACTGCCTATGTGCCGTGACAGAGCAGGCCGTATGCGTGTGTGTGACTCTGGTGATCATGCCCTGACCAGGGTTCTTTGGGTCGGTTCTCCCGATTCCGCCGGGCACCATCTGGTGCTCATCGAACTCATTACCGGTCGTACCCACCAGATAAGGGTGCACATGTCCCATCTTGGCTACCCAGTGGTCGGAGACAGGCTTTACGGTACTGGAGGGGGGCCACTCATGCTACATTCCTGGCACATGAAAATCACCGGAGGTCGTCTTGGTACTCATTCGTGGACAGCACCTACTCCTGAATACTGGGCCGGATTAACACCGCCGGATATTCCTGGTAACTACTGAATATAATTGATGTTTTTTATAATTATGCGATCAGTGGGGATACTTCGCCGAGAATGAATTCCCACAGGTTTTGAGCCCGGATACCCTGATCGCGGAATATCTTGAGTGCCATGGAACAGGGGGTCACGAGTATGTGATCTTCCTGCAAGTGAATCGGAGGCCTTTCGGTAGATTTGCCAATCATGCCAGCAGATAGCCCACCGCAGGTCCAGGGTTCCTCTTCGGACGGATGCCATATCATCACATCAGCCACGGTGGCGGTTATGCGTGTAAGAGACTGGGCCGGACTACTGTCGTGACCATACACACAAGGGACGTGGAGGACCACCATACGTCGTTTGCCATGAACCTCCATGTTCCACTCGTCTACCAGGACCTCCTGGGGAGTAAGGCGCCGGGCCTGGTTCCACTCGCTGATGTGCACGGTGCGGGTACGGTGGACGTCAGACGTATCATGGCGTCTGATGGAACGGGAGACGGTCTTTTTCAGTCTGGACAGGAGGCCCCTGTCGTGTTTCGTAGGGGGAGGTGCCGTGATTCGTTCGCCAGACTCCTCCACCTGCGTAAGTGTAGAAGCCCAGTGCCATTCTAAAGGTGAGAGAAGCACTACTTGCTGACCGTCCATGTCTAGATCTGCTGGTACCCTTAGTTCAGGAAGGGATCCCAGCCCTTGAGCAAGGGGTATGTGTCCTGTCTCTGGAAGCTCAGGTAGGACGCCGGTGTTCAGTCCCAGGGCCGTGGCAAGGCTGATGAAGGCATCTACGGAACCGGGGGCGTAAAGCATGGTGTCTCGTCCAGGAACCGTAATGATGGCGGGGGGTTCACCACTGGTGGTGGCAGGTATGGGCTCTGTCCAGGTGCCGAGTAGTGGCGAAGGTGCGCCTCCAAGCACTTCCAGTGCCGATGCTGCTGACAGGTGGGGCTTTACTCCCAGGGTACACGTGTCGTTACACAGCCCGCAGCGCCCGCATGAGGCAAAGAAATCAGTTCCATAGCGTTCCGGAGTGGAGGCTGCCAGCACGAATGCCCTTGGAGTGAACATATCATTGCGTTCACGCATGAATGCAGGACACACATGTCTGCACAGATCAGGGCACCACAGGCATGTGTCGTGCCATTTGTCCGGTATGGATAAGACAGGAGACATACCCAGGGCATATACTGACTTTGTATGTTCATTGAAAGGGAATAGTGGTGTTTTTTTGTTAATGTATTGCATGGATTGAGGTGGTTTATATATTTCCGTATCATGAGTGGTGAGTTAGTCATGGAATACGGATCGGATATACTACGTGCACCGATTTTCGGTGATCTCGATGTGACACACGGATTCAGCACCAGGCTGGGTGGAGTGTCTGAGGGTCCTTATGCTTGGAACAACATGTATGACCGTCGTGGAGACAACCCAGACTCGGTAGCGAAAAACAAACGTAACTTCCTTAAATCATTAAATATTTCTGCTTTGGCTACAGTGGATCAGGTCCATGGAGACCAGGTTATGTATGTGTCTGAACCCGGGGAGATGCTGGAGCAGGCGGATGCTCTCGTGACCACGGTGCCCGGCCTTGGAGTAGGAGTTTACACGGCTGATTGTACTCCTGTGCTCCTGGCGGCTCCTGGCGTGGTGGCGGCAGTGCATTCCGGATGGCGTGGTACTGCCGCGAATATCGCAGCCCGGGCAGTGGAGGCCATGGTACGTGCGGGAACGACACCCGATCAGATCAGGGCGGCCATTGGTCCGGCCATAGGGGCCTGCTGTTACGAGGTGGGGCCGGAAGTGGCGGACGTATTCGTGGATCAGGGATTCGTGCGATTCGTTCTCGGAGGTGCTCGAAAGCCCCATCTGGACTTGAAGGGCATTATAGAGAGCCAGCTCACGGCGGCCGGGGTAACTCCCCAGAACATCTGGACCACGGATTACTGTACATACTGCGACGAAGGGCTGTTTTATTCCTACCGCAGGACAGGCTGGCCCACGGGACAGATGCTTTCGGTCATAGCCCTGAGAGACACCTGAAAATGAAGCGAACGGGATCCCCACTCGGGTTTCAGTATGTTTAAGCATTAGGTGAATGGAGAAGTGTAGAAAATTGATATTATCACCCAAAGTCAATATAATTGCCCTCACCGCTGCTGCGAGGTACGGTTGACAGGTGTCATATGCAAGGCATTATAGGTATAGATCTAGGTACTACCAACAGTTGCGTGGCTGTCTTAGAAGATGGACGTCCCAGGGTTATCCCCTACAAAGGGACATATGACACCATGCCCTCCATGGTGGCCGTGGGGGAGACTGGCAGGGTTATAGTAGGACATCTGGCCAAGCGTCAGGCTGTCACCAATCTTACCAACACCGCTTATGCCTTCAAAAGACTCATAGGTAGGAGCAAGGACTCGTCGGAGGTGCGCAACCTCATGAGAGTCCTACCATACAGGATAGTACCTGCTCCCACTGGCGACGTACTGGTGCAGCTTCAAAACAGCACATTCTCCATTCCCGAACTGAGCAGCATGATTCTGCGTGAGATGAAGGAGTCGGCGGAGCGATATCTAGGCCATGCGGTCACCAAGGCCGTCATCACCGTACCCGCCTATTTCGCAGATGCCCAGCGTCAGGCCACAAAGGAGGCCGGACGTCTGGCAGGACTGGAGGTTCTCAGGGTAATCAACGAGCCCACGGCTGCTGCTTTGGCATATGGTATAGACTCGGAACAGAATAGACGCATAGCCGTGTACGATCTCGGCGGCGGTACGTTCGATATATCCGTGCTGGACATCGGCGGAGGTGTATACAGGGTGCTGGCCACGGGTGGCGACTCACTACTCGGGGGCGAGGATTTCGATCAGCGACTCATGGACTGGGTCGTGCTCCAGTTCGCCAGGGACACTAACGTGGATCTGCGAGAAGACAAGATGGCCCTGCAGCGTGTCAAGGATGCCGTGGAGAGGGCCAAGTGTGACCTGTCCGAGGTGGATTCAGTCACCATAAATCTGCCCTTCATAGTGACCAGTAGTACTGGTCAGCCCCTGCATCTCAACGTCACGGTGAACCGGGCCAAACTGGAGGAACTCACGTCCGATCTAGTGGAGCGCACTATTCGCATATCACGCGAGACCCTGGAGAGCGGGCAGATTACACTGTCTTCCATAGATGAGGTGGTTTTGGTAGGGGGACAGACCAGAATGCCTCTGGTACGCCGCATGGTCACTGAATTTTTCGGCAGGGAACCCATAAAGAGCGTCCATCCCGATCACGTCGTAGCCATGGGAGCCGCAATACAGGCTCATTCCCTGGTGGAGCACGACGATCTCCTGCTCCTAGACGTCACCAGTCATTCCCTGGGTATAAAGGTTGCAGGCGGCCGTTTTTACAAGCTCATACACAAGAACACCACCATCCCCACACATCACAAGCAGATATTCACTACGGTGCGTGATTACCAGGACACGGTGCGTATAGTCGTGCTTCAAGGTGAGAGCGATCATGCCGATGACAACCAGCTGCTCGGGGAATTCCTCCTCACCGGCATAAGGAAGGCTCCCAAGGGTGAGGTCGACATAGAGGTGGACTTCAACATAGATGCCGACGGCATAGTGACGGTCTCCGCTCGTGACGTGGCCACGGGCAGAGAACAATCCATGAAGATAAACAAGCCTGTCATCTACGGAGAATCACGTGCCGAATCCGAGTCTCAGTCACACGGTCCTTCCTATCAGCAGGACAGGGTTTGGGGCAGAGATGTGGATCGAGAGCGGCAGACTCATGAAGACGTTGGCAGCATTCCTGACAGTGCGTCCTTGAGGGATATCGTGCGCTCCTCCATTCCTTCCAGGACACCAGAGTTTGTCCTGCCGGAGAGAAAGCCAAGGGGAGAGGATGTCCATGAGCGTGAAACGGTGAATAGCATTGGACTCGGTCACTCTGGAGGAAGCGAAACCCATCAGGAAGAGATGCGGGATACCATGCGCACACCGTCGCCCTTCCTGAGTTCCGAACCGTCGGATCAGGATATAGCCAGCGTCAGCAGTGATGAGCTCTTTTCGGAGATTTTCGCTTCGGATCTGGAATCGGCACAGTCTGAAAGTCCTATGCCTTTCATGGAATCCGAGGATTTTAGTATTCCCGACGAGTCCTTCCTGCTGGGAAGTGAGGAGGCAACTCCTACTCCTGAGGTGAACTCCCTGGAATATACACCGGATAATTTTTCCTCAAGCAACCTTCTTACCCCGGATCACGATGACTACACCCCCACTCCCGAACTGAATCGCCATCATGAGGATGAGCATTCTGCCCCCTCCGATGAGCAAGTGGCTGCCACTTCGCCTTCTATGGAGCGTCCCCATCATATACCCACGAGAGAGTTGAGCCATGCTCCATATATGCTGGAGATGATGTCTGCCTATGAGGAGATAAAGAAACTCCTGGTCAGGGCAGAACCGGTCATACGCAGTTCTTCGTACGGTGAGGAAGCCTTGGAGAACATACACTCCATCCTCCACGAGACAGAGGAGAAGGGTATGATGGGGCATCTCACACCGCAGGAGATTGAGGGACTCCTGTTCAGACTCAAACGTACGCGGGAGATGCTCAGGCAAATCGCGAACCTCATGTAAGGTATTGTAATCATGAGACTTTTTTATGATGTTCGATTGTATGTGCTGACTGCGACCAGTACGCTATTAATGCTTTTGCTTCTCGCATGCACCCCCGAGTCCAAGCTCGATGTAGTGCTGGACGTTTCAGAAGGCATAGACGATCTCAATCTCAATATAGCCAGGAAAGACGTGTTGAAGTATCTGAGGGTAACGGCACGCTATGCAGATGGTATCCCCGAGACCAGGGTAGCCGATTTTGACCCTACGAAGCCATTTCCTCTTGGTTCTTTCCCCTTTGGCACCGTGCACAAAGTAGAGGTGAGGGGATATGGTATAGACGGTTCGATGATTGCCTATGGAGAGAGGAACGTTGACAGATATCTTGGCGAATCAGGACTTTCAGTCACCGTTCCCTTCAGGTACATGCTTACATACATCCCCATCATCGCCACGAACATGAAGATGGCAATAACGGATCCATTCAACGGCTTGAATATAACCACAGACCAGGAAGCACCCATCAAACCCCTTAGTATATCAGGGGATACATCGAAAGTGCTTATTCCACAGAGTGATGCCATCATAACGGCCGTGGCCATCTCTCCCAGCGGGGAATACGGCGTAGCTGCCGTGAGTCTCCGAGAGAAGTTGAGGGATTATCTTTCGGACGGAACACAGGACTCCTCAGAATTACAGTGGCTCGTGCTGTTCAGCACCAAGGATCACGTCGTTCATGTCCCGGCTTATTCCGTGCAGGTGAAAACATATGCCATTGATAGGCTGGTGTTCTCCGATGACGGAAATTATGTTGCCTTCTCAACGGTTCCCACCTTGAGCGCTGGCACGAAGACGGTCCAGGTGGGAGTTTTCTCTGCCCAGTATCTGATTTCCAGAGACAGCCAGAATCCGATGACGCTCACCCATATGGAAGTTCAGCCCATTTCCATCAATGGTATGGGTGTCGTCCGGGATCTCATCGTCAAGAAAAATGAGTTGGTGGTTCTTGGCAATGACAGGGACTTCGTAAGTGACGGTTCCAATGATCTTCCGTTCTTGGGTACTGCGAATCCCACTCGAATCAAGACTGTATGCGATTTGTACAATGGTGATGGCAGCCGACCGTTCAATACACTCATTGCCAGGATCAAGTTCAGTGAGCGTAATGGTCTCATAACAACCACTCCCCGGATTTATATGGCTCACGATAGCAATAACGCGGCTCGGAAGGATTTCGATCTCGGGGTTATCAATATAGTACCGTACTTCACATCCATGGTTTGGATAGAGGAAACGAATTCATATCTGGCGGTACAGCCCTGTTCAAACCTTCACTACTGGAATCTCACCTTTGATGATGAAGCCGACAAGGTAAAGGGTACAGTCATATCGTCTAGTGACAACAATAATAACAACAACAATAATAATAATGTCAATGTCTTGGAACATCCTTTCAGACTGGTATACAAAGACAAGAAACTTTTCGTGATTTATGCCCTCGAGTATACACGAGATCAAATACCCTATCTGACGATATCAAGGCTTGATCCGGGATCCTGTAAGTCAGAGCAAAATTTTCTGATAGCCTATCCTACAGGAGGAATCAGCATCAATACCACCAACACGTCACCGGATAATGCGTCGGTGAGAGTTTCGATATTTCCACAGGTCGTATATCCAACGGATTTTCAGATTTCCATGGATTACAAACGTTATGTGGTCATGACCAGGGGGTACTATCTGGGGCGCAATATTGAGGTGGACCTCAACGGTACAACCGCCATACTGCCCAACTTCTTTTATGTTTCCAGCAGGATGGTGATAGGTGAGTCAGAAAGTTCGGATCCCATAAGAATATTGCGTATTTATTGTCATGGCATGACAATAACTGGGAATGTCCACTACTGTGAAGAGCTTCCTGGTATCAGGAATATTTTTGAAGAGAATAAGACACCTCCTTTCTCTTATGGTTATCCGGCTTCTTCATTTGGATTCATATATGGGGGACGATGATGGGAATTTTTACTGTCATTGCAATGATGACCATTTCTGCCAGGCCTGTGGTAGCGGTGGTCGAGTATCGTTCTGGAGTAGGAGCCGGGCTTCAACTGGCCACCCGCATGGCAAAAGTACTGAAGAAGCGCAGTCGTGCCAGAGTCTTGGGGCCCCGGGATGTGAGCATGAACTATCCCGGCAACTTCTATGAGGATCTGGTGGCCTGTGATGAGGAGCCTGAATGTATAGCCGGTCTGGGAAGAAAGGTGGGAGCAACGGACTTCGTCTATCTGAGCATCAGCAAGCTGGACAACATAAGCATAAACGTCATGCGCATATCCACCCGTTCAGGGCGAGTCGTGGCAGCCACGGACATGGAACTTCCTGAAGGTGCCCGGGTTTCGGCATTGCAGCTTTACAGAATGCTTCAGAAATTGTTTCCTCCAGCATTTTTTCAGCAGTACGGCTCCATCCGTATCTATTCCAATGTCAGGGGTGCATTGGTATTCATAAACGGCAGAAAGATTGGAGTGGTACCAGTGGATAAACAGGTACTTCCGGCTGGACGCAGGTATGTCATAGAGGTACGCAGCAAGGGATATTCTCCGTTTTCCATGTCTCTACGTCTTGCCCCTGATGCGGATTTGAAGGTTGATGCCAACTTGAGCAAGCATGTAGTGGTTCATGGGGGCAAACCCTGGTACAAGAAGTGGTGGGTTTGGGCAGGTACGGTCGTTTTGGTGGGTGTAGCAGCAGGAGCTACATATTATTATATGCGTCCCAGAGAAGCCAATGGCTGGGTCCGTTATCAGTAACCGATGTAACTTATTGAAATTATACGGCTTTTTATAAAAGAGGCTCCATCATGGGGGAGAACAGTTCCATGGGCCATCGCTGTCCGGCGCCTATATGGGGCAGAGCATACACGTGGTCTACACCTCCAAACCTCTGTATGGCGTCGGCATTCTGCATGATGAGGTCTCGGGGTGTTGTGCCTGAGAGGTCATTGAGAATCACCACCACAGGTTTGTCTCCTGCTCTTTTCCTTAGAACGTCTAGAGTCATCAAGGTGTGGTTTATGGTTCCCAGTGCTGCTCTGGCCACGACTAGTACGGTGTCGGCAGTGTCCCTGATGAGGTCAGCATTCATGTAGTCTTCAGTCACTGGAACCAAAAGTCCGCCGGCTCCTTCGAGCACCACGTGGGAGCGCCCTTCGGACAGTCGGCCTATATCTGATAGCAGTGCCGGGACGTCTATATCGGTCTGTTCATCCAGGGCAGCGTAGTAGGGAGCCTTTGGATTTTTGAACCACCTGACCCACACGGCACGCTGTGGTGCATCACAGAAGCGGCCCACGTACCAGGCATCGGAATCCGGATGTTCGAAGGAGTCTACACCAGTCTGAACCGGCTTTATATAAAGGGGATCAGGAACTGTGCCGATGAGCGTTTGCATGAGATGTGCCGCAACGACGGTCTTTCCGATGGAAGTGTCTGTTCCGGTGACGAAGATGGTGCGAGCCATGAATCCCTCCGCCCGGAGAATAAGCCATGTCCCCTAGCCATGTCCACAGAGGAGATTTTTTATCCGGTTGACTGAAGGAACTTATGTACGAGACTATGAGAGGGCTCGGAATATGGCTGGACTTGAGTCATATTGCTCTCATAATAAACTGCTGTTGCAGCAAAGGATTTAGTGTACACGATGCATACTTCAAAATTCAGACTCTCGATCATCGATGCTGTTGAGTTTCTGAAGTCTCTTCCAGACTCATCGGTTGATCTGATCATCACGGATCCTCCATATGAATCGCTGGAAAAATACAGGTCTGTCGGGACAACCACCCGCCTGAAGCACTCCAAGGCATCCAGCAATGACTGGTTCGCCATTTTCAGGAATGAAAGATTTCCTGAACTGTTCACTGAGATGTACCGTGTCCTCCGCACTAACACTCACCTGTATTTTTTCTGTGATCAGGAAACGATGTTCATTGTGAAACCCATTGCCGAAAGCGTTGGCTTCAAATTCTGGAAGCCACTGGTATGGGACAAGAAAAAGATTGGGATGGGATATCACTATAGGGCCCGTTACGAGTTCATCCTGTTTTTCGAGAAAGGAAAAAGGAAACTGAACGACCTGAGCGTTCCGGATATCATTGAAGTGCCCAGAATATACAGAGGGTATCCGGCCGAGAAACCTGCCGAAGTCTCCGAGATACTAATAATGCAGAGTTCCAATCCGGGAGAACTGGTGGTTGATCCTTTCATGGGATCCGGCAGCGTTGGTGTTGCGGCAGCACGTCTTGGACGGGATTTCATGGGTAATGACGTATGCGAGGAAGCTGTCAGGATTGCCAGGACAAGGTTGGTGGAAGCAGGGGCAGAGCCATGGGAACCTGATGTCGAGACGAAAGCGAAAGGACCCGTCCACAGTATTGAACAGTACCGTAAGATGGGGCTCGAACTGTGGACACTGTCAACGGAGGAATGATAGTGACGGGCAGGGAATATGCGGATCTGATTGCCAGATACATCCTGAAGAATTATGGAGATCGTGGGGTTACGGTATACCGTGAGGTGGATATTGGTAAGTCGATTATTGGCAAGAATCGCCGTATTGACATCTTTGTGATCAGCCACAGTGAGGCATTTGCCATAGAGTGCAAGTACCAGGACTCTCAGGGGACCGTGGACGAGAAGATTCCTTATGCGCTGGAAGACATCAGTGCCATGCACATGGGAGGATGCATAGTATATGCCGGCAGTGGATTCTCGACAGGTGTGCTGCATATGCTTCAGGCCTCGGAGGTTGCTGCATACTGTCTTCCGGATCCCGAGACACTCAACCCATCCCGAGACACAAAAGAGCTGGATCATCAACTTGCCGTACACTTCAGGTGGTGGGATCTGCTCATCAGAAAGAAGAAACCCTTTGAACTGACTGACAGAACTGCCCGACCTCATACACTATAACGGTTCAGAAAGGCGGGAATCTTTCATTTCCAGGCAATTTTGTCCATGAGCGGTGGGGGGATAAGGTAAGGCCATGGGTTTTGGTGTGCGTATACTTACCATCTCAACTCTCGCGGTAGTCGTCGGGTGTAACACGCCAGGTCGGATGATCCGCAAAGCCTCGGGCGGCCAGGTGGTCCGTTCACGCTTTCAGGATGCCAGCCCCCCGTCATGGCCGTGGAAAGCCTCAAGTTCCGA
Organism: Polyangiaceae bacterium; assembly: GCA_027013865.1. Taxonomy (GTDB): domain Bacteria; phylum Myxococcota_A; class Polyangia; order HGW-17; family JALWFW01; genus JALWFW01. The sequence goes on from JALWFW010000294.1 coordinate 18,653, forward strand.
TGCAGCCGAACGCATGTATCTTGCTGCTCTTTCGGGCGATGCCAGTCCCCTCGAAAACGGATGGGACAGCCTCAGCCCGCAGGAGCGCCTCAGGGTGGCTCCGGTGATTCCCATGGTTCCCCGGATTTTCAGTGACCACTTCTTGGAGAAGGTAGCCTCCTGGGAACCTGCAAAGCACTGGGCCGCCGAGGCAATGGCACTCAGAGCAGGCTCACCTGAACCCCTGACTCAGTGTTCCAAGGCAGGGAATCCCGACTGCCTGAAGGCATTAGCCAGGTTTCCGGGTAAGGATGCAGTTTTTGCAGTGGAGGACCTTCTCGAATGTTTCAAATCCGGAAGAAGACCAGTTCCTAGTGGCCTTGCTGCAGCATTCGTATCACTGTATCTACAGGGACGCTACAGTAAGGAGAGCACAGTGAAGGCTCTCGAGACCATTCTCTCAGACCGTTCCCTTCCCACGGAACCAAGGGTATCTGCGGCACGACTCCTCAGAAAGTTTTCAGGCCCGAAGGTACTGTCCTTCATGGCTCATTACCGCCACGATCCCAACCGTACCGTGGCACGGGCTGTTCGCAGATCCATGTATCTCATGGGACGATAGCTGCATAACATGTTGATTTTATTGAATTTTATCCAGATAGAGATGTCGGGGAGAGAAAAAGGGTAGAGGAGACGACGAAAATGACCAGAAGGAGCATGAAGGTGATTCCGAGTCTGCCGGCACGGAGGGTAAGGCCTTTCCTTTCTATCTCGGTCATGAGCATGAATCCGGAAATCAGCATCAGCAGCAGTGAGATTCCTGCAGAAAAAGCAGGCCATGACCAGGAATCGCCAACGGTATCCGTGTCTGTCCGGCTGAGATTTCTGTAGAAGAGTCTGCCCAGGCCTCCAGAGGATTTTATGGCAGCCTCCATGCGTTTTTTTGCGGCAGCCTCCACGGAAGTGCGACCGGATTTTCGGGCAGCCTCCATGACCTGCATCATAACCGTGTACGACTCGGGAAGTGCCGGGAACCACTCGATGGCCCGGCCTGCCAGTTCGGTGGCAGCCGTCAGATGGCCCTGTTTCATCGCCTTTTTGGCTCTAAGTGCAGTGAAATGGGCTTGAAGTAGGGCTACGACGGCCAGAAGTACGGTCAGACCGGTGATGAGACCAGCGGCAACGGCCCAGGAGGGTTTTCTGATGGCCCGGGAGTTTGAGTCCGATGCCTTTTTCACACCAGATCCCTCCTTCTGAACATCCATGAAGCCAGTGCCATCACCAAGAGGACGTAAAGCAGCGAATACACGGACGTTATACCCACGTATCTCCAGGAGACGAAGTCCGCGGCAATGGATACGTAACGTCCTTGTAGCTCGTGGCCGCTGACAGCGAACAGGTGAAGCTGCGGGAGCATGTCAAGCAAGCGATCGGCGGTATCCCGAGCCAGGTCGGGTTGAAATTTTCGGTGGAGTATTGCATGGAGATCAGGCACGAAGCGCCCGATTAGGAACATGCCGAAGGTGAAGGCTCCAGTGAGGACCGGGGTGGTGAAGGACGAGAAAAGCAGGGATATGGAGAGTAGAACGAGGGCCTGAAAGGAGGATAAAACCACCTGTCTGGACAAGGCTGCCAAGCCTCCGACACCCAGTATGGCTGAACCTCCCGCTGCCAAAATGCCCATGGAAATAGTCAACACCCACATGACAGCCCACAGACCCAGCAGCTTCCCAGCAAGGAAACGGGTGCGGGATATGGGTTTGGTGAGAATAAGGTATACCGTTTTGTTCTGGAGTTCCTTGTAGATGAGATTGACTCCCGTTCCCATGGCCAGGAAGGCCGAGAAGAGGTCGATGAGTGCGGCGGCCGAATCCAGGTATACCCGTTTTTCATGGTTGAAGGAGACCTGAGTGAGAAAACCGCCGGCAAAAAGGAGAAGGGTAGCGAAAAGTGCCAGCACGTACAGAACACGGTTGCGGATGGCTTCCCGGTACGTGTTCAGGGCCACGGCAAGGAGTGCATTCATTGTGTATCCTCCTTCCGCGATGCATCTTCTTGCTCAGATACGCCGGAAGGGGCTTCGAGCAGCAGTTCCTCTAGGGTCTTGCGGTAGGGTTTCACGCCTGAGATATGACATCCGTGTTTGATGGCCGCGGCGATGAGTCCCTGGACGTCACCATCACGTGGTAGGGTGACCACTGTGGCTCCTGCTCGCTTGACAAAGGATAACTTATTGAAATGATTGATTAATTTTGAACAATCCCCGATCAGTTCTACTTCGGTGCGCTGAGTGCCCCGTTCAAGGAGTGTATCTACACTTTCCACCAGAGTCAGAGTGCCCTGTTCGACTATGCCCACGCGGTCGCACATCTCTTCTACGTCAGGCAGGATGTGGGACGAGAAAAGTACGGTCCGACCTTGTTTTTTGAGGGAGAGTACGACTTCCTTCAGTTCCCGGCGCCCCACGGGATCCAGGCCTGATAGAGGCTCGTCGAGGACTATGAGCTGCGGGGCGCCGACAATCGCCTGTGCCAGACCTATACGCTGAAGCATTCCCTTGGAGTATTTGCGCAGGGGTTTGTCTGCAGCGTGAGTCATGTTCACGGTTTCGAGGAGTTCGTCGGCCCTGCGTGACGCCTCCCGACTTCCCATGCCGTGCAGGGCGGCGGCCATCTCTAGAAACTCGCGTCCGGTGAGATATCCGTAAAAATAGGGATGTTCAGGCAGAAAACCCAGAAGCCTGCGGGCCTGTACAGACGAGGGTGACATTCCGAAAATGGATACAGTACCGCTGTCTGGTGTGAGAAGTCCGACTATGGTCTTCAAAGTGGTGGTCTTGCCTGCTCCATTGCGTCCCAGAAGGCCGAAAATCTCGCCTGGATTCAGGGAAAACGTTATTCCGTGGAGGATTTCCACCCGTCCAGAGAAAAGACCCGCATGAAACGATTTGTATACGTTTTCCACTTTGAGAGGGAGAACAGACATTTCACTCTACTGTTGATGGGAGCGGCACTTTTTTGGTCAGGACCGGATTGGTGGGATCAAAGGTGACTTCCACGTCAGTGGGTTTGAATCCGCCTTTCAAGAGCTGGAACTTGTAGGGAAGTCTGGGATCCAGACCTTTTATTGTGCAGGGCGTCTTACATATATCTGTACTCCCCAGCATGACGAATGCACCGGGAGGAGTACTTTCCATGCGTACCTGCCCCAGCCTGTCCTTTTTGAGGGAAGGGAGAGTTAGCTTCATCTCTTTTGGAGCATCTGCTGGTACACGTATGAGTACGTCTCTATCTATGAATCCCAGGCGGGTCAGTGTGACGGTGAACGTCTTACCGGGCATGATCTCGATGGTGGCCTTTGAGTCGAAGACCCTGTCTTTGTAGTGAATTTTCGCCCCGGCGGCATATAGTTTGACCTTTACTGGTATGCTCAGCCGTTTGAGCCTGGCGACCACGGGAAGGGTCTGTCCTGCCTTCACATCGAAGTTGGTGGTGAATGGCTCGTAGCCGTTACTGCGTATTTCCACGAGATGAGGACCGGGTGGTACTTCAACTACAGTACCGCTCATACCTGATGCCGTTTTGATTTTCTTTTCGCTGTCCAGGAGGTAGGTGACGGGTTTGTCGGTTCCTGCGAAGAGCACGAGATGGGCCGTGGAAGGCTTTTTGGAACCGCCAAACAGGAGGTATCCCATAAGTAGGCCAATGATGAGCGAGAGGGCAGCAGCCGAACCTGCATAGATATAGAGTTTCGAATTGCCTTTCTTTTTGGAGTCGCCCACGAGGTCGTTGAGGCTTACTTTGCCCACTTCCATGGTGGCATCGGGATTGTCCGGTATCAGTCCGGGGATGGCGGCATCACCGTCGTCTCCAGCTGGAACGGGGGTATCGTCAAAGTCGGAGGAATCCGGAACGAAGGAAGGCCGGTCCAGACCTGGAATCGAGACCTCGGATTCGTCGTCAAAGATGACGGTTTCACCCTCGTCGTCTCCTGCTGAGAACTGTGGCCTTATCAGGGCCTGGGCATCATCATCGTCGTCGAGCATGACGGTCTTGCCCTCTGTATCGTCCTCGTCGAGCATGACGGTTTTGCCCTCGTCCTCGTCCGGAACGAGAGGCATCTCGCGTTGTGTGGTATCCCCCTGTGGTTGACCTCCAGCGTATTGCTGTACCATCGCCTGGGCATCGTCGTATGGATTGAGAATGACGGTGGCTTCTCCTTCTTCGGGAAATTCCTCGTCATCCATGATGACAGTGGCTCCGTCGCCCTCTTCCTCTTCTTCTTTGGACTCGAGACGACGCTGTTCGGCTTCCCATTCGGCGATGCGTGCCTTGAGCTGTTCTTTCTCCTTGGCGATTTCCCGGGCAAAGACCTTTTTCATCCATATGCCCAGCCTTTTGCTGGTATAAAAAGGCCGAGCAGTCATAAGGAAGCGTTCCAGTTCTTCCTGCATATCGGAGGCCCACTGGTAGCGGGAATCCGGGTCTTTACTCAGAGCCTTCATGGCAATGCTGACCAGGGGTTTGGGGATCCTGGGATTGAAACCCAGGGGATCCGGAACTTCCACCTTGCGCACCTTCTCCAGGACCACCAGGTCGCTTTCCCCGCCGAAGAGCTGGGTGGAAGTCAGCATCTCATACAGCAAGATGCCAATGGAGAAGATGTCGGAGCGGTGATCGAGGGGAAGCCCCCGCACCTGTTCGGGGGACATGTAGGCGAACTTACCCTTGAGAACACCGGCAGCAGTATGTGACGAGCGGTCTCTTGCCTTGGCTATACCGAAATCGATTACCTTGACGTCACCACTGTATGATAGGAGTACGTTCTGGGGTGTGACGTCACGGTGGATGATCCCCAGTGGGCGACCCTTCACGTCAGTCTTACGGTGAGCATAATCCAGGCCTTCACATATCTTGGAGGTTATGAAGGCAGCCTGATAGGGATTCATGAAGGCCCGCTGTTTGCGGAAACGCGCCATGATCTCCTTGAGGTTCTTGCCCCACACGTACTCCATGGCGATGAAGTAGTGCCCTTCGACGCGTCCCAGTTCATAGATGCGCGCAATGTTGGGGTGATCGAGCTGGCCGGCAATTTTGGCCTCGTCGATGAACATCTTGATGAAGGCCTTATCCTCTGACAGGGCGGGCAGGATTCTTTTTATGGCGACGAGTTTTTCGAAGTGGGCTGCTCCGAAGACCTTGGCACGGTAGACTTCGGCCATGCCGCCCATGCTTATCTTGTCCAGCAGAAGGTATTTTCCAAACTTTCTCGGTTTGTCCAGAGCCATGGTGTTTCTCTTGTAGCATGGGAGAATATGACACTACATCGGTA
>JALWFW010000295.1 GCA_027013865.1 Polyangiaceae bacterium
ACCACCACAACAACAACAAGACCAGCACCACCACCGGCACCCCACCACAACAACAACACCAGCATCAGCACCACCAGCACCACAACAACACCACCACAACAACAACACCAGCACCACAACAACAACACCACCACAACACCACCACCACAACAACACCAGCATCAGCACCACCAGCACCACAACAACACCACCACAACAACACCACCAGCACCACAACAACAACACCACCACAACAACACCACCACCACCAGCACCCCACCACAACAACAACATGACCAGCATCAGCACCAACACCACCACCACAGCAACACCAGCAGCACCAGAACCACCAATAAAGGAAATAACAACGACAATAGTTCACATCACACACACACACACACACACACACCAGCCGCGTAACCACAAGCTTCAGACATTTGTTACCAACACACAATCACTCAGCCATTTTACACGTCGTGTTTATAAACAACAGATTGTCGAAGAAAGCCGATAAGAGCCGAATCCAGCCGGCTTATCAGTGCTCCTGTGTAAGTGTCCGTGTGTGTGTGTGTGTGTGTGACTGAGTATCGCTATAGCTATTTTTTATTCTTCTTCGATAATAAATTATCGATAACTTAAACAATTTTTGGTGCCCGAATTTCATTTTTGTTGAAGCCAGACTGAAACCTCTCAACCTCGTTCCACTATCCCAACATTCGACAACCAAATACGATCGTTCCTCATCAACCTTTATAAACCCGGACTCATCAACCCGGATCAACCGGGATCAACTGTCATCAACCTGACTCAACCCCCATTACACATACATAGTTGACTAAATTTGCGCTCATTCTCGACCCTGACTCCAACCTTCGTTATTCGCTTCTACGCTCATAGACGGTCACCCGGCGCTGGTTTCACCTCGGAGACAAGTCCGAGTGTTGCCTCCGTAGGCAAAGGGTATTACGCTACCAACTCTGCCGATGAAATAGCCCGGTTTAGTGTTTTTATGAAGGTTCACTGGTGCAACCTTCGTACAACCTTCTAACCGATCCGGAATGGAGCCGGTTATTTTGAGGTCTGTGCGCCTGCTGTGTCCAGAATGTGAACCGTGTAACTTGAGGCGGGCGATAATAGATGTAATGTTATCAGTTTAACCAGCGATTGGATGAAAAACGCGAATATTTCAATTATCGAATTAAAATGCCTCAAGTTTTTTTGGGTCGAGTTGTAAGGAGGCCGTATGCCCTGGGCACAGCTACAGACGGACGGACGGACGGACGGACGGACGGACGGATGTGCGCGCGCATATATATCCCGAAATAATAAAAGTACCAGCTGTGTTTGCTCGTACACCTCAGACACCTGTGTGTCTACCTGTGTACATCAGACACCTGTGTTTCTACCTGTGTACATCAGACACCTGTGTGTCTACCTGTGTACATCAGACACCTGTGTGTCTGCCTGTGTACATCAGACACCTGTGTGTCTACCTGTGTACATCAGACACCTGTGTGTCTACCTGTGTACATCAGACACCTGTGTGTCTACCTGTGTACATCAGACACCTGTGTGTCTACCTGTGTACATCGGACACCTGTGTGTCTACCTGTGTACATCGGACACCTATGTGTCTACCTGTGTACATCAGATACCTGTGTGTCTGCCTGTATACATCAGACAGCTGTGCGTCTACCTGTGTACATCGGACACCTGTGTGTCTACCTGTGTACATCAGACACCTGTGTGTCTGCCTGTGTACATCAGACACCTGTGTGTCTACCTGTGTACATCAGACACCTGTGTGTCTACCTGTGTACATCGGACACCTGTGTGTCTACCTGTGCACATCAGACACCTGTGTGTCTACCTGTGTACATAAGACACCTGTGTGTCTACCTGTGTACATCAGACACCAGAGTGTCCTCCTGTGTATCCAAGAAACCCATAATCTCCACGTATAGCTACCGCCACCTAGCGGGTGTCCGGAATAACTCTAGTTTGACACGAGATCCATGAAGATTGATGTGTTTGTGGAGATAAATCCTGATTAACTACTGACTGGCTGTCTGGATTCCGACCGTGATAAATAGCCATGGATGTATCACGTGACACAGGGGGAGTAGCTACTCAGAAGTACAGTATAACTCCTGTATTACGGTCAGCTTTGGGGGACTGTAACGCTTTGGCCGTAATTGAGGACTGGCCGTAATACAGGCACCGAAACATTAATGTAATCTATAAAAATGGATTAATCGGGATCAAGATAACTGGCCGTAATACAGGATCTGGTCGGACTGTAAGGGTGACCGTAGGCAGGCGTTATACTGTAGTTCCGTAATTTTGCCAGAAACACTGACCGCTTATGTAACTTTTACCGAAAATATGACTCGCTCACTCACTCACTCACTCACTCACTCACTCACTCAC
>JALWFW010000296.1 GCA_027013865.1 Polyangiaceae bacterium
TCTCTGACAGTTCAGGCATTTCAGGTTCTGTTTTCGCGGTGTCAGGATGTGGTGAGCGGTATGTCTGCCGGCTTTCACCCTGCCGCAGGGCCGGATTTTCGGGCTGCCTGCGCAGGCATTTTTAAGGAGGAAAACTCATGCGAATTTTTCATGAATCCGTATTCCGGCGAGTTTACGGAGAGCGCGGAGGGTCAGCCCGACTGTCCGTGGAGCACCTGGAAGATGATCATCTAGTTGCAGTCCTTCACATGCATTCATCCTGCGGCTCCACCCTGCTCGGTGAGCTTTTGGGGGAGCACCGGGGTGACATGACGGACACTTTAGAATAGGAGGCGTGCCATGATGACACACGTCTTTTTCTTCAGCAAAAAACGTTTATCAAAGATATGTATGTTAGAAGTATAACGAATATGTTGTAATATATGGGAGGTTAAATATGATGCCTCTATTACTACTACTACTCATTGCAGTGCTGGATATACAAGTGGAAGAACTATATGCTCTTTCATTGCTCGTTGTTGTCATACGGGTAGTGATAGTTATTCCGGGACGATGTCCAGGGATTATAGAAGGCTGGTGGCCTTGGGGGCGACTACCACGATATCCATTACTACATTGGCTGGAATATGGTGCCTAGCGGCGAAGACACCTGAACCTGTATTCAGGCAGAGCCTGTATAACAGCCATACCTGCTAGTCAGGTATATGGAGGAGTGAGATGGAATTTTCTTGGCTGGCTCTTTTGGTACTATCGAAACGTTCAATAGTAAAATAATAGTAATTAATAACCAAAGTGGGAGATCAGAAAAGGGGGGGCATACATATACAGAGATATTCATCTGAATGGGTTGCCTTTGAGCAGACTATGTTTGGATAATGATTTGGTTGCTGTGGATGCATAGAAGACAGGGATTAAGGATCCATAATTTTTATGTGGCTTGTTTAAGCAATGGGTGTTTTAGGAAAATTAGTGTTATGTCTATTACAAGGGGTGATTCATATGTACGGGTCTTGATTTTATCAGATAAGTGGTTCCATAAAATAGGATGCAAAAACCTAGTAACTTGTAACTTGCTGTAACTATTGAAGTATTTTTGATATTTTCCTTTCCTTGACACCTGCTGTGACGGTGGAGTAAATTTTCTTAACCAGAGACTGAAAGGACAGGAAGATGCGTTTAGATAAGCAACCGGACTTTCCAAAGGGAACACGTATATATGAGTTTAGGGCACTTACGGATATCTGGACAGGGGATGCCAGTGGGCAGGGAGGCCACCTCAAAACCACCGGTCTTCTGGGCTCCATAAGGTGGTGGTACGAGGTCGTGGTGAGGGGACTTGGGGGCTTTGCCTGTAATGCGGGCTCAGAGAATCCCAAGGAAAAATGCAGCGGGTTTTCAGAGGACGACAGCAGGGGAAACTCCCGGGAGAAAAAACACTGTGTGGTGTGCGAATTTTTCGGAACCACCGGCTGGGCCCGAAAGTTCAGGTTCGAGGTGTATGATAGGAGCTGGAACATATTTGGTTCTGTCCCGTTGACTACCAAGATTAAGGACAAGGCTGATAAAGAAGGCATTAACTCAAGCATCGTTGTAAAAAGTCCTTCATGCTGGTTTAAAACGGGCAGTATTCCACCAGATGCACTATTTCACATGGTGTTCATTCCTTTACGCCATATCGACGAGAAAGAGTGGTGCCTTCTGGATCTCACCCTGAGATTTATTGCCAGGTACGGGGCGATTGGAGGCAAGACGGTATATAAGCCGAGTAATGAGGAAAAGAGAGAAAATGAAGAGCATCATAAGGATTATGGTCTGATTAAACTTCTGAATCCTTCCGATTTAATGCCTGAGTGTAGATCATTGGGGCCGGATTCTCTGGGACAATATGTACAGGATGAAAAGTGGAGGAAAGATGATTCTGCTGAATGGGAATGGGCCTCACTGACCAATTTCTGGTTTGTGGAGGGCAAGTATCTTTATAGATACTCAAAACATCATAGTATATACAATAGAGTATTGAGGAGGAAAGAATATAAATGGAAAGCTAAAGAGATGGAAGATGGTGCTGAAGGCTTTGATAACTGGCTTGCTGGGGTTGAGGATAAGGGGGAAGGGAAGAAACCTGAGAATGCCAGTAAAAAAGTATTCAGTTTCAAAGAACCTCCCAGGACCTTCGGGTTTGTGCGAAGTCAAGATGAATTCAAAGAAATAGAGATACGTCTTAATGATATAAAAGCCTATCTTGATGAGATAACAAAAGATTCTGAGGGGATAAAAGAAAACTTTCTGACTCAGGCTGCAGATTGGCGGCGCAATGACTGGATAATTGAGAAGGGGGTGGACCTTCTGGATAAAGTTTGGCAAGGCCCTAGCACCAATGGAGGGAAGCAATGAAAGGGACACATCAATCCAATTCAGATACAGTGGATTATTATATTAGAACGCGTCATGATTGTGTGAATAGACTAAATAGTATTTTGCGTAATTGGTGTAAAGAGTATGGGCGCGAAATCTGTTCTAAAATGAGACCACGCGAGATTGATAGTCGTATTGTTGAATTGAGAAAAGAGATACATGACGGGTGTCAAAGTGTAATGATGTTAGATTATCAGATAAATGACTTTTATACGGTAAAGCTTTTAGAACATAAGAAGTGGCGTCCCGAATTATATAAGTACTGTCGATGTAGGGATAAAGATGGTACAAAGAATATAACAAAAATTTCCAGTGCTCTTGGATTGAATGCATTTTACGAGTACAATAAGAGCAAAATCAAGGAGCTGGCTGAAACGTATCTTCCTGTAGTAGAAGATACCGACTATTCTGACCTGAAGGAGCTTCCCTCAAAATCCTGGATAGATATCAGGGTGAGATTGACCCTGAAAAGACCGTGGTATTCCAAAGACGATGTGCTCTTTCACGTTCTTGACAATCCGGTGAGAAAGGACACGGTTCTCGGGATTCCGTACATGGCTGCTTCATCATGGAAGGGGATGCTCAGGTGGGCAGCCAGGATGAAAATGGGACTGTCTGAATACCTGGATAAACATGACAATTCTTTTGAGGGGTGGCAGGATCCAGAGGAGATAACAAGGCTTTTCGGCCATCAGAAGACAGAGGAAGAAGAATTCGCTGGACTGCAGGGAAGACTCATTTTCTTCCCCACCTGGTTTGGGTTCGACCCAGAAAATGAGAAGAAGGAAGAGGATAAGAAGGAAGAGGATAAGAAGGAAGAGGATAAGAAGGAAGAGGATAAGCAGAAAGAAGAAAAGAAGAGGAAAGATTATATTGGCTATGAAGTCATAAATCCCCATGACAGGAAGACCAGAGCCGGGACAGTCCCCATAACTTACGAGGTGGTGCCTGCGGGAACGCGGGGAACACTGCGTCTTGTGTATGCTCCTTTGCCCCATGAGGATGGTGACAAAACACAACTGAAGGCTGATATAAGCCTTCTTTTTGAGTCCATAGACTCCCTTCTCAGATTCTACGGGATTTCAGCCAAGAAAACGGCAGGCTGGGGCACCTGCGAGATAAATGAAGTATCTCTGATTTTTAACAGGTTTTTTTGGATAGATATTTTGGATTGTTTTGATAAACCAACTGAAGACATTAAGATTTTTATGGATGAGCAAGGCAACCCATTGAAGGATATTGTTGTAGATTCGGAATTGCTAACAGTGAGCAAATATGCCAGAATGAATAGAGAAAAAGTATTACCAGAATTATTTAGAGATATAGAAGAAAATACATACTCTAAATTTTTGAAATGGTATGAAGAGAATGGAGAAAATTACAGGATTTCTCTTCAGGGGGCTGCTGATAAAACAGAGTGGTGTACTGTAAAGAGACGTTCTGTCTACGGTGTAATAAAATTACTTAAAGCTAACAGCGATTATGAGTCAGCAGGAGAACAGTCATGACATATAAAAAGGATGATTACAGACCGCTTCTTCTGGCAATGGAAGCCATAGGCTGGCTTCACATGGCAGGCAAGTCCACAGAGGAGTTTCTTAGGAATCCGGATGTTTATAAGACTGTACTTGGGATGGACTGGGAATCTCTTTTTAGATGGGTATGGTACAGATATAATGATGGGTGTAATATAAAAGAAATAAAGGATTTCTTTGAAAAGCATGCAGATATGAACGGCAGTGGACTTTTGGGAATTTTGCAGGCAGCCCATGCCATGGCATCAGGAGTAGAAAAGAATGTTCCAAGGGAAACTTCCAAGTATCTTGCTCAGGATGCCAGTGACATGTGGCTTAGCAGTGCGTTCGGGCATCCTGAGAGAAATCTTCTGGGAAATGGCAGACCAGATGTTCTAAAAGATACGGACTGCCTCAAGTGCCGTATCAAAGAACTTCTGGAGGAACTGAATACTCTTGCAGCAACTACCAGAAGTGTAAGTAAGTGGTGGGACTGGAGAGAACGGGCAGTGGGACCGGAGGGATGGATAAGACGCCATTTTACGCAAACAGTGGCCGAAACCAGGCTTCCGAACAATGATGTGACACTGTTCGACCAGTCATACATGGCAGCGGCTCTTTTCAAGAGTGGTGTGGCAGCAGCCCTTGTGGCAGAGGCATCAGGTGGAAAGTGGCCATGGGATAATAAAGACCCAAATGATAATAATAAAGAGATAAACATAAAAACCAAACTTAAATGGTCGGTTCTTGGGGTGGGGATAAATTCATCGTATTACGAGTCGCGGGCAGTACGGATAGGGGACTGGATAGGGATACGTGACGGAGCACTCCGGGAGCTTCGGGATCACATAAGACGGGTTGTGGAGGTGGATTGGGCCATAGGTTCACTCATCTACGAGGACGATGACATACTCATGTTCACTTTTCCGGCAGACAAGCCCGTAGAGGGTATGGATAATTTAGATATAAAGGAAGGCCTTAAAAGCATAGTCCGTGAGATACAGACAACCATAGAAAACAGGGCTAGGGACCTTCATCTGGAGATAAAACCTGTCATAAGGAGGGCAGGGTGGTCGTCGAGATCCCTGGTGAAGATGATTGGGGAGATGAAGGAAGTTCGGGACGAGTCTGCTGTTCCGTTCTTTTTTACACCAAGTTCAGCACATAAAAGTAAGAGGGTCTGTCCTGTATGCAAGGTAAGATCTCCTGAAGGCGACGGACTAAATGCAGTATGTGAAGTATGTTTTTATAGAAGACGGGAGCGCAGGCTGGATAGATGGCTTTCAGGTGATTATGACACAGTTTGGTTTGATGAAGTATCTGATGCTAACAGAAGACTTGCTCTTGTGACCATGAGTCTTGACATCCTGCCCTGGATGGAAGGGGACAGGATTGATTCCCTTAGGGCTCAGGCGATATATGATTTTTTTGAGAATAATAAAAAGAAGTTGGTAGATGAAGCTGTCGATACGAGTGCATTTTTAGGAGACTTCGAAAAAAGGTGGATTGGTATATTGACGGATGTTAGTAAGAGAAAAATACTTGATCAGATTCCGGAGTGCGTGAAGGGTATAGAACGAAAAGCTCTTGATGGTGAGTTGCAGAAACAAATTGATCGCATTGGGAATATCAAACAAGTTAAAGAGAATAATAGAGTTAATATAATAAAGGGTTTTATAGATTGGATTGAGAAGAATGGGGCTCCTAATAGCACTGTTCAGGATTTGTATCGATTAGTAGGTAATTATATAGATGACGCAAAGTTGGAACAGAATGCTAAGAACACTCTAGCTCCTATTGTCAGTAGTATAAGAAAGTTATTAAGCAATCCCTACTATCAAAAGTTTTTTAACTATGTAAAAGAATTACTAGAGGCAGATATAGTAGAACATGGGGATGTCCCAATATTTGAATATATTCAAGATGGATACGGCAAACAGGATTGGAAAAATTTTGTAAATAATGTCATTGAGGATCGCGTGCCACATGGTGAAGACACTAAGCTTTCTTGGGATGATCTTGACGATAACGAAAAGCGGGCCAGATGGCTTACGCACCAGCTGTTCAGGAAGCTGCCTTCTCCGGGCAGAATTTACAGGTTTCAGAGGCAGACCAGACAGTTCTTCGAGGACCTGGAGGATAATATAAAGAAGCGTCTTAAAGAAAAATACGGGCTTTGGAGGGGACGGCGTATAGAACTTGAAGTTTTGGATGGCTCGAAGTATAAATTTAAAGATAGGTATCTATATTACATTCTATCGAACGGCCAGAGACTTTATTTTGTATATAAAGATGAAAAATTTGTATCGATAGCTAATATGGAAAGGGTTACTCGTCAATATGTGGGTAAGAAGAGTGACGATTTATCTGAGGAGGAATTACAGGATATTCTATTCAACAAATCTAAAGCGGAGATTAAGTTTATTTTGGAAGATGAAAATAAAGATCTCGTAAAAGAAAAGCTGGATGATAAGAGAGCAAAGTCAGAAGAAACAGTGGAATTGAATGATGTCAGGCTAAAAATACGTGAAGATGATTATGCTCCTTTTATTCAGTTAAACCTGTCTCCTGAAAGGTTCAGGGTCATAGTTCCCCTGGACGCAGTGCCTGAGATAGTTAAGACAGCAGAGGAGAAGTGGGAAGAGAAGTTCGGCAGGGTATGGAACAGGATGCCACTTCGCATCGGCATAGTGGGGTTTTCAGAGCACATGCCCCTTCAGGCAGTCATGGAGCTTACCCGCGACATGGAGGAGAGGCTTTCTGAGCGTGGCAAGAAGGATGAAGGGTGGACAGTACAGCACAGCAGGTACAGGTATCCGTATGGGGTGGTGGAACTGAGGCTTTCACCCGCGGATGGCTCTCATGCATCAGAAGAGATGTGGGTACCTGTGACTCTGCCGGGGGAAGAGCCGTTCCCGGCCAGCTTTCCTCAGCATCTTCCTGCCGGAAGGCGTTGGGACGTGTTTTATCCCTATGTGGTGGTAAAAAACAGCCCGGTGAAATATCCCCACGACTTCATGCATCCTGACGGACGTGTATTCAGGCATGTGATGGATCTTAGGACAGGAGACGAGATCTGTGTGGCACCCTCCCTTGTGGCACAGGCGTACATGTCCTCGACGAAGGCGCGATTCGAGCCCTACAGGATGCGTTATCTGTCAGAGTGGAGGCGCATGGAGGAGGTGTGGGAAATCCTAGAGCGCCGGGCTCCCAGCCAGACGGCTATAAGGCAGTTTTGGGAGGAGATGAGGCAGTGGAAGTTCCAGTGGACGGACGAGCAGGGTGAGTGGTTAGGTGGAGGACAAGAAGAGTGGCTCAGTCTTGTGAGATCAGCAGCGGCCCAGATACTGGGGATAAAGGAATCGGAGAAGCTTGACAGACTGGAGGATGCCGCCCGTCAGGGCACTCTTGAATGGGCCCTCGAGTGGCATCTTACTGTACTCAAGAAGCACACTGATAAAAAGGACAACTGATGATAAAGAGGTGAATCATGGCAGGTTATAAACCAAGACTGTATGCAGCACTGGCACTCGAGCCCATTCACGTCGGAACGGGAGGCATAGGGCTCGGCAGGGTGGACCTCGAGGTGGTACGCGATCCCGTGACCAGGCTTCCGAAAATTCCCGGCTCGAGCCTTGCAGGGGTGTACAGGGCCTACGTGGCCATGCACGAGGAGGACCACGGAACGAAGCCCAGTGGTCGTACAGACATCTACTATCCCAAATGTGCGGGCAAGGACGATCACTGCGGCAGGCGTGACTGTCCGGTGTGTACGGTGTTTGGATTCGCAAATGACAGGGACCGGGGCGGTTTTGCAGGGCTTGCGTCTTTCATGGACGGACAGATACTCCTTTTCCCGGTGGCCACCATGCACGGTCCAAAGTGGGTGACCACAGAGTCCATACTCAGGGATGCCGGAGTAAACATAAAGAGGAGCAGTGATTCATCCAAAGAGACCATAAAGGCATACCGTGCATGTATTGATGCCGGTAAATGCGGTGAGAAACCTACCCGGATAAACTTCGGTTGGATGTACCTGGAAGTGGCAGATGATCAGATTGAAATGGAGAAAACTGGTTTAATCAAGGATATTACTGAAAAAGTTTCCCTGATAAAAGACAGTATCTACATCGTCCCCGAGGACATATTCTCCCATATAGTAAACTCCAACCTCGAGGTGAGAACGTCCGTGTCCATAGAACCGTCAACCGGTGCAGCCCAGGATAAGGCCCTTTTCTCATACGAGGCCATTCCGAGGTTCACTGTCCTCACGTGGAGGGTCATTGCCAGGGCTCCCAAGCATTTCAAAGTCAAAGGTGAGGATATAAAGGCAGAAGTTCTGCCAGGGAAACCCATAGATGACCCTGCAGATGTTATCGAAGAAGTGAAAAAAGCCCATGACTACATGGAATATCTGGGCATTGGCGGCATGGGCACCCGTGGCATGGGCAGGGTGAGGATACTTAATGACTGAGGCAATGGGGGATGAAATGAGTAGTAATATCAATAATATAGACATCAAATGTGCCGAGTTGGGGCGCAAGTTTGCAGAAGGCAAACTCTGTGCAAGGAACAGAGCCATACAGGAAAGAATTGAAGAGAAGGACATAACGGCCCTTCTCACGGTACTCGAGACCAACGGCCCCTATGCCATGTGGCTGTATGCCCGCGCAAAGCTTACCAAAAAGGGTAAACCAGTAGGTGACTACGTGGACAAGCTGGTCACAGATGCTATAGCAATCGTAGAAGACGGTGGGCCGGAGAATTTGGATACTGACATCCAGGGCACAGGTACGGATTCCGGTAATGCTCAAGCCTTGCAAAACAAATCCAGTAATGAGGCCGACAAAATCATAGATAGGGCAAAAGACCTTTATAACTATCTCTTCTTCCAGGACATCCTGAAGCGTGCCCTGATTTATGCGAAGTACCATGCAAAGGCCCATGACACTCCGCAGGGCAGAGGCTCCGGTGACTCAGCCAGTTCCGGCGATTCCGGAAGTTCCGGGGACAATGCACAGTAGAGGTTGAATCATGGCATGGAAGCTATACCGCTGGACATGGAAACTGAGCTCCCAGATGCACATTGGACATATCGCCGCCGGTTTTCTCTACAGAACCCGCATGTACGTGCCCTCTCATCCCGTATGGGGGGCAGCAACGGCCCTTCTGGCACGCGAGATCATGGGGCATTACAGCGCAGACTGCTACAGGGAAGTGGGCGAAGCCCTGCACAGGCACGCAAGGTTCGGTTACCTGTATCCGGCTGCCTTTTATGAAGATAAAAAGATACTCGCCTGGCTTCCCGCATATCTCAGGGGCAGGGGCTTGGTCTGGATCCGCGAGGACCTTTATGCCAAGTACAATGAAGACAGCAAAAAAGCCGATAGTGATGTCTTTGACGATGACAGGATCATCTCCCACCGCACCTTTCGCAAAATGCTTCTTGACATCCGGCCAGGGACGGCCATAGAGCCCGATTCTGACACAGCCCAGGACGAGTCTTTGCGGGAGTCTGAGGTCGTCATGACCAGATGGCGACACTTGCCTGACATCAAAAATAAAGATGATGCACCTTCGGGGCAGGTTTACATGGCGGGGTACCTGCTGCTGGACGATGCTCTGGGCCAATTCAAAGGCGATAGGTGCAAAGAAATTTCTGCGCATAATTTGTGTAATAAAATCAAAGGGTTACAGGAGTTGTTCGTGGGCGGGGATCTCAAGTACGGCCTGGGGCACATGGTCCGCGAGGGTGAGCCCACTAAGGACAGTAAGAAGATGTTCGGTCTTGAAGTCGGACTGAACGGTAAAGATCCTGTTGTGTCTTTGCGTTCGGGCGGCTTTGTCCCTGCCCACTGTGACGGTGCGGGGGAAGAGCTCGGTGGTGACATGGAGCTCATGGTGTCGTGGGACAGAAGTAAGGCCAGCACCGGTGGCCCTTACTGGGTGCCGGGCTCGGTGTGGCTGGCCAAAGAAGAGGCCAAGCGGGCCATCACCGAAGGCGGAATTCTCAGGAAACCGGAATCCTCTGCCACACAGAAGTCACAGACTGGCGGAAACTGACATATGGACGTGGCATCTCATGGACATACACGCCATCCTCGAAGACCTCGAACACCAGGAAAAGCCCGACGCTGCGCGACTTCGGCAGCTCGCAGAGCAGGTGGGAGATAGCGCGGCCCCGGAGGTTTACGAGCGCATCGCAGCGCTGTGGGAGCGGGCGGCCGAGCCGCGTAAGGCCCTCGACTTTCTGTCCAGGGCGCTCGCCGCGGGGGGTGATTCGGTGGGTTTACACCGCAAGATCGCCGGGCTGTACCGGGATTTTGGCGAGCTCGAGCGCGCCGTGCGCCACCTTACGCGCGTTGTGGAACTTTTGCCCGAGGAAGCGCGCTCGTACACTGAGCTTGCCGGACTTTTCGAGGAGGCCGGACAGTTCGACCGCGCCGCCGAGGTGTACGAGAAGGCATATGAGGTGCTCTCGGATCCACGGTTCCGTCATCTTGCCCAGATGGTGTCAGGCATGCAGGACGACTCGGCACCTCCCGTGTCCCAGCGCGAGGAGTGGCCCATTCCGCCCGACGAGGTCATCGCCCGGTTCAGAACGCTCTTCAGCGGTCGCGAGGGAGTCTACGCGCGCCAGTGGGTAAGTCCCTCAGGGGAGGCTGGCTACTCGCCCGTGCGCGAGCCACTGACTCCGTCGGTGATAAAGAGCCACCTTCTCGGCAACCGCACCGTTGGTGTGTATCAGGTGCGCATAGACGACACCGTGAAGTTTCTAACCTTCGACGTCGACGTGCCGCGCCGCATGGTGGACGAGTTCGCCTCGACGCCGCAGATATGGCTCGACCACATGCGCATCCTGCATACCCATGCGTGGCGCATTGCCTCGGTACTCAAGGAGGCGGGGCTCGCCAGTGTCATGGAGGACAGCGGTTTCAAGGGCCGTCACGTGTGGGTGCTTTTCCGCGACCCTGTGCCGGCATCTCTTGCCAGGGCCATGGGGGTTCGCGTGTTGGAGCTGGCCGGCCCGCCTCCCCGTGGCGTCCACGTGGAGGTGTTCCCCAAACAGGGTCACGTTCCTGCGGGCGGGCTGGGCAATCTCATAAAACTGCCCCTGGGCATACATCTCAAGACAGGGCGCCGCTCGCTCTTTCTGGAGACGGCACCTGAGCGCAGGGTGATAGACCGCCAGTTCGATTACGTGCTCAGGCTGCCCACGGTGACGCGCCAGCAGGCACAGGAGTCCATGGCCGCACTTGCAGCCACAAAGCCGGATCCTTCCGTTCCGGCAGCCGGAGCGGTTTCGGGCAGCGCAGTCGGATCGCCATTTCTGTTTCTTGGCCCTGGGAGTGACAGCGCGCCGGCTCCGGTGGCCCTTCCTACCATAGACCGGGAACTGAAAATCATTTTGCGTCACTGTCCTCTTCTTCGCGCCCTGACCGACCGGGTTGAGAGCTACCACACCATCACCGGTGACGAGCGCGTGTCCCTGATGCACACCCTGGGTTATCTCACGAACGGGCCGGCCATCGTGAATTACTACCTTTCAAGGGCCGGTATCACTGACGCGGACCTGCTCATGAAAAGCCGTTTTCGGGGCAATCCGGCGAGCTGCTCCAAACTCCGCAAGCGGCTGAAGCACCTGCTGGCGGAGGTGGAGTGCAGTTGCGAGTTCGGGGAGATAAAGGGATATCCCACGCCGCTTTTGCACCTCACTATCCACGAGGGTGAGGATGCCCCGTCGGATGTGCTGATTCCATCGGACGTGTCGGCCGCAGCCGAGGAGTACATACGCATATCGCGCAGAATGGAAGAACTGGGGCAGGTACTCGACGATCTTACCGCTGTTCTGAAATCGCGACTTGGAGACAAGCCGGTTAGGCTGGAGACTCCGGAAGGCGTGCTCGAGTACGACGGCTCGGCTTTTTCGGTGTCTGACCTCGCCGATGGCAAGGACGGCACTAGTAAGGAAGACGGAACAGACTCTTGACATGAAGTGACGGAGATGTTTTCCTGGATAAGACTGGGTAAGACTCAGTCACGGGATCTATGAAATAGAGGTGCTCAGGGTTGCGTCATCTGGTGTGTGCTACTGCCGGGTAGTAATATATGAAGGCATGTCATAGGCATAGGGGGGTACCCCCCCCATATGCCTACAAGGGGTTGCAAGATTGAAAAGATTAATTATTTCAATAAGTTACGAATTTAGCCTTTCCGAAAATCATGGAGGGGGGATTATACCCCATTATGGTTGCAAAAACCGGCCTTTTTGAGCCTTGACTTTCAGGCGGAAAAATGGGATAGGGTTCAAATGAGTTCCCTGCTTAAAAGGGATTACGACTTTTAACGTGCATGTGATCAGGGAATCTTTGCAAAACATTCTCGTTCAAATGAGTTCCCTGCTTAAAAGGGATTACGACTCTTCTTGTCTTCAAATGGGGATTCAAATTTTTGGTCCAATAAAGTTCAAATGAGTTCCCTGCTTAAAAGGGATTACGACCGAGCAGATAAAATGCCCCGTGGCGTGAATCGTAACGGTTCAAATGAGTTCCCTGCTTAAAAGTGGTTTTTTCCTGTTTACAGATTACAATGACTTGCTATGAACCATTTGCCTTCTGGTGCCATCTCCTCCTTTCTTGATAAAGAAAGAACTCGGCGCCGGGAGGCTTTTTCATCTCGTTCGAAGAGACCTACGCGCACACCGTATGACGCACTGACCTGAACACAAGAAGAACAACGGAAAGACGGGACCCATGCCGGTCATCTGGCCGGATGTGCCAGGAGCGCCAGGACATGTCATCTTTGTATCTCACGGAACAGGGAGCTTACGTGTACCGGGAGAAGGGAAGCGTCGTGGTGAAGAAGAAGGGGGAGGTGATAACCCGGATACACGAGGGTGATCTCGACGAGATCGTGGTGGTGGGTAATATCGTGCTGGCACCTTCGCTCATCAGGTTCGCCTTCTCCCGGCGCATCGCCGTGACCTTTCTGACATACCGCGGAAATTATGTGGGACGTCTTGCCACGCGCCCCATGGGTGACGTGAACCTGCGTCTGGCCCAGTACCGGGCCATGGAGAGCCCCGGACTGCGCCTCGATGTGGCCCAGGCCATCGTCGTACGGAAACTCCAAGCCCAAAGAAGGCTTCTTCGGAGCCGCAACTACCGCCTTCATGACGACGTTATCTCGGAAGCAGTGATGGATCTCGGCGCCTTTGCCGAAAAGGCTGCCAAGACAAAGGACCACGAGGAACTCATGGGGATAGAGGGCGCTGCGGCGCGTGTGTATTTCGCCGGTTTCGCACGGTGCCTTAAATCCGGAACGCTGCGGTTTGGCGGGCGCACCAGAAGACCGCCCCTCGACGAGGTGAACGCCATGCTGTCGTTTGGATACACCCTCCTGTCAAACGTCGTGGAGGCCGCCGTGATGCGTACTTCCCTCGATCCCATGCTGGGATTCCTGCACGCCACACAGTACGGCAGGCCTTCTTTGGTGCTGGATCTCATGGAGCCTTTGCGGGCTCCGGCCGTCGATTCTCTGGTGCTCCGGCTGGTAAACACCCGGACGTTCACGGCCGACGACTTCACCCGCCCCGAGGAGACAGTGAGCGAAGTGTGGCGTTTTTCGGAAGAGGATGTGGCAGGGCTCGTGAAACCGACCGAGCACGAGGCCAGGGACACTGACGGGGAATACAACGGTCCTGGGGGTGACGGCAGGGACGGCAAGGATGCTAAGGGTGTCGAAGGAGCGCGTGAAGGGCTCCTGGGTCGCGATACTCCGGTGTATTTCGAGCGGGAATCCCTGCGCGTGTTCATAAGCTCCTTCGAGCAGCATACCAGGAGGAAGCGGATTTATGACCCTGCGGTGCCACCGGCTGATCTGAGGAATACTGCACTTTCGATGGCCCGTCATCTTGCCGGGGCGCTCAAGCAGGGCAAGGTACCGTTTGGCAGGGATGAAGAGGGCAGGGAGACAGGAACCGGTGCACCGGGTGAGGACGGCAAACAGTGACGGGCAGGCGGTCGCCTGCGCGCAGGTGTGCCATGGAAAAAGGACGCAGATTCATAGTAGTGAGCTACGACGTATCGGATGACGGAGCACGTCACAAGGTGGCGCAGACACTGGAGAAGTTTGGCAAACGCGTGCAGTACAGCGTGTTCGAGTGTATCGTCACGGAGCGTGGGCTACTGGAGCTACAGTCAATCATCGAGCCGCTCATCAACCCGTCCCACGATTCCATACGGTACTATACGCTTTGTCCAAGATGCCGCAACGAGATACGGGTGTTCGGTGTGGGTGAGGTCACGGGCAGCGAGGATTTCCACGTGGTGTGAGGTGAATCTGGCAGGGGAACCGTTCACCGGACCGGCAGGAAGCGTATCCGGCCAAAACCGTAGGTCGCAAACTTACCGACTCCAAAGAGGCGGGCCAGGGGCAGGAGATGTGCAATCGCCCGGAACGCCTCTGAGGTAATCACAAGAGAGCCGGTGATTCCATTTATTGGATGTGTACGCCCCTGACGTGCAGAGAACCGTTCTGCGTGGAATTCGTACAGGAAAACGTCAGATATGGTGGCGCTGGAAAACCCGTCTAGAAGGGAGCGGTAGTCCAGGCCAAGGGGATCTGCAGGGGGTCCGCCGCTCCTGAGACAGTGGAAATGGGACAGTAGGGAGAGGCGAAACAGTACCGACCTGATGAGCGCCCTCGTGCTGAAGGTTGCTGGCAGCATGACAGCGCCCTTATGTTTTATGATGGTGGGAGTCTCGAATACCACATGCCATGAGTCAGGGGTATCGTCATGGTGGTGAGGTATGTCCGCAGCGGAGTATCCTACGGGTGAGTCCTCGAGTGGACGGATGTCATGTGGGGTGATTTCGAGACGGCGGCTGATGGAGTAGCGGAAATGTCCAAGGCCGTAGCGCCCCATGACTTCGATGGCCCGAAACAGTGCAGGTGCATGCCTGAAGGCAATCGGCCCTACTCCCGTTAACTCGAATGCAGGGGAGGAGTCGTGCAGCAGAGGCGTCACAGCAACGGGATGGGGAACATAGGTGTATTTTTTCATCATCGTCGCCTGTTCAGGACGCGGGGTTTCCAGAAGTGCACGGTAGGGACATGAAAACGGGTCTTTGGGGCACTGACTGCAGGAGGGAATCTCAGGATGTTCGCACGAAAGTTCGTGAAGTGCACGACCAAGGGCCGAGCGCAGGATTATTCCGGTAAAACCCTGAGGCAAGGAAGTTTGGGGGCTGATTTCGATTCTTACCGTGAAGTATCTGCATTCCGGAAGCATGGAGGTAAGGATAGGGCAGCAGGTTGCACAGGGCAAGCAGTAGGGCAAGAGGCAAGTTTTGAGGCATACTTGTCATCTTCCTTATATTTATTGACCTGCCCCGGTGCATGGGGATAATTGGCCACTGTTTAGCTTCGGGCATTCCATATGTCTGCACATACGGTGAGTGTTGGTGTATGGTCGTGCCTGACCGGGTGAGAGATGTACGGAAGACACATGTTCAGATATACGATTGCACTGTTCCTGGCAGTGGTGGCCGGAGGGGGGCTGTCGGGATGCTCGTCGGGGCACAGGGCCATAAACTCTAGACTCAACGAACGTATGCTGAAGCTCAGGGAAGAACGCCAACTGATGATGGCTCCTTTCGAGTGCATACCCTATGCGTCCGGTACGGTGGTGCGTCCGGCAGATGAACTTACTGCACTTCAGGAAGTTCATGTCCTTTTAGGCCAGGTGTGCAAAAAGTCCCGGTCTGGTGCGCTGTGTAGTGCAGAAGAAGTGAACAAAGCCGTAAACGGGTCAGGGGTAACGCATGATTACTCTGCTGATATTCGTAAAATCTTGAATAAAATCAATAAGTTACAGCTTAACAAATTGTCTCGTGATGCATCATGGCGCATAGAGACGGCAAGAGATGTACTCCGTGCCCTGGCCGCAGGCGACGGGCGTACGGTCCAGGCGTGGAACCTCATGAACTGCCTCGTTTCGGTGAGAAGAGCGGGGCAAGATAGCAAGGCCCGTAAAAAGCCGGAGGAGTCATCCAAGGCATCCGACGCAGTCACCCTGAAGCCACTCCTTTCGGTATCCCCTCCCGGTGAAACCAGTTCCGAACAGGTAAAGACCTGGATTCGCATGTTTGGGATGGTGCTCGAGCGTCACCCTGCTTTTTTGAAGTATATGCTACTGGAGCCGGACATCAGAAATCTTTCGGTCACCTACTATTCACCTGCCAGTGGTCAGGAGAAGAAGGTGTATGTGCTGGCCCGCTTGCTTCAGCAGGATGCCCGTATCCAGAAGAGGGTGATGCGAGTGCTTTTCTCCAGCAAGGAGACTATCTCGTTGGATATAGGCGGCGTTCCGGTGCTGATCCGCTTGGTGCGTGTGTCTCCGGTGGCTGCCCGGGAGGTGCTCAGACACCGAGAGGATGTCCTGAAGCACGACAACCTAAAGAATGTGTTCTGGCTGGGCGCCTATACCTACGGGTGGTTTGCCTCGGCCGTGATGAGATACCCGCGCATCTTGCGAATCCAGGAGACTGATCTGGACGGAATGCGCAAGACTCTGGGGCAGATGATCGTAGAGCGGTACCAGTACATTGCCCTCCGTCTGCTGAAGTATCCAAAACTTGCCATGATTCCCGATGCCCAGGGAATCCCCTTAGCGCTGCGGGTGATCATGAAGTACAAGAAGGGGGCGCTTGCAGCCGTGCGTTCGGGGCTGATTTTCGACAGCCGCCTGATGACCAGGGCCGGCGATCCTCTCCTGCTGGTCATGCAGAGATACATGGAAGACAAGGAGATCATGATGGGGATTTTGCGGAGCGACAGGTTTTTCGAGAGGATCCGCAAAAGCGATCCCCGCCTGCTCCAGTTCATGGCCCGCCGTTCCCCGGATGGTGCCATGTACATACTCCAGCACAGGGATCTCTACAGACTGATGGATGATCGGGGTGTATCCCCGGTACATTTCGCGGTCACGGTATTTCCCGAGGCAGTTGATGAGGTCCTAGGCAAGTGCGAGCTTTATTCCCTGGGGCGCAGCAAGGGGAAGATCGTTCCGGATCTTGGCTCTGATCCCCTGGAGTTCTACCGTAAATTTGCCGTTTATCTCGGTCGGGGTCGGCCAGACCCGTGGTACCAGGACCTGCATCCGGGGGATACGGTGCTCCATTATCTGTTCCGTAACGGCATTCGAAATCCCAGATTCAAGGAACGTATCCATGAGTGGGCCTCCTTTGTCGTGCACCACACAAAGATGGCCCTTCTACGCAATTCCTACGGGGAGACCGTGGCTCACGTGATAGCGGCCATGCTCCCGGAGGGCTGGAAGCTTGTAGAGGAAGCCGGACTGGCCAAGGTGAAGGACAATGCCGGCATGACCCCCATGCATTATGCGGCAGCAGCAGACAGTAAGGCAGCCGTATCCATTGCCCGGAAACCTTCCTTGGCGGCGCTCAGGGACGCTCAGGGACGCACGGTGCTGCACATGGCCGTACTGTCCAGCTCTCAGGCCGCCTTTGATGTGCTGAAGGACAGGCGAGCGAGCGAGATGGAGGACGATTACGGATATTCGGTGGTCCACTACGCAGCCCTGAATCCTGAGGTGGCCCCGTACATCGTGAAGCATCCGCGACTATCGGTGGTCATGTCCGACAGCGTTCCTGCTATCAGCACGGCGGCCTACGGAGTCCTGGTGAGTGAGAAGGCGGCGGTATATGCTGTTCAGCATAAAAATCTGTGGTCCATGAAGGGGTCTGACGGAAGGATGCTACTGCACGTCATGACAGAGCGCTTCGGGCGTCTGGCCCGGTATGTGTCTGTGCGGAGCGAACTGTGCAGGGTGACGGATCCCTCGTCAGGCAAGACTGCAGGAGAAGTGGCATTGCAGGCCTTCCCTGCAGATGTGCTTCCTGATGTCCTTTCTGAACCTACCAGGTGTTTTGAAACTCCCAAAAAGGCGGCAGATGCGGTTTACGGGGCCATGTGCTCGGGCCCGAAGAAAAGGATGAACTCTGCCCTGGCAGTGAAGATTCTGGATCATCCGCAGTTCGCCGGCACCAGTCCTGCTCTCGTGGAGTGTGCGGTCAGTACAGGGGCACGGGCTGCCGTCAAGTTCATGTCTGCCTACAGACTTTTCGGTCTGGATTCGCAAATCTTGGGCCAGGTACTGAGGGAGTCTGTCAAAAAATATCCCGAAGTGGCTGTGGCCGTGGTGAGGGATGCTTATCTCGCATCACTGCATGTCCCGGTGAAGAGTTCGGGCAAGCCTCTGTTCTCCGTGTCTGGCCAGACGGAGAAGGATGGAGGTGATGAGGGTTACGTGACCCTGGCTCACGTTGCAGGGCTCGAACACGAGTCTGCGGCCCGGGAGATTCTCAGGCATCCAGATGTCTACCGCATGGAGGACGACGTCGGTCGTATGGTGCTCGAGGTTCTTGTGAGTCACCGGAGCGTGGCCTGGCGTATACTACGTAACGTTGATCTCGCTTCAATACGCAATGACGACGGCGTGACCATGGGACATCTGGTTCTTGACAGATATCCTGACATGGCGCGCTATCTTAGGGGTTATGATTCGCGTATCCTTGCCGGCATAAAGGACGAGGATGGCACTTCCTTACTGGATGTCGTGAAGAACATTCTTGAGAAGCACGGTCGTTCAGGGGCCAGGTGACGTTTTTGGACAGAGGTGCAGACTTGGTTTGGGCGTGCTGTCCCACAAGAATTGCCTGCGAATGGTACCACGGGGATCCGAAGTTTCAGGTGCTCTGGACTACACAGGGATACCTTAGAACACCATCAACGGTTTTTGCCGGAGTTTCGAAAAATACAACCCGTATCACAAAGGCTGTCGAGCTGCCCTTCAAGGGTGCGTGGTAAGCCTTCCTGGCTGGACATGCTTTTCGGGTGCAGGTGCTCGAAGGGCCATCAGGCTCTCCTGCAAGGGTACGCGCTAAGCCTTCCTGGCTGGACATGCTTTCGCTTCAAGAACATGTGACACTGATCCATTGCTCCAAGAAGCTTCTCACACGGGTGCTACGGCCTTTGCGGCACGGTCCACACACCCCGCCACGGCGTTTGGTGTTGTGCTGTAACCCTTTGATATTACAGTACTTTACCGCAAGACCTGAAACTGTCCTATCCAAAGAAGGGCCCACCCCCGCCGTCACACCGGCCAAAAATCCGAACCGCAGGATAAGCCCCTGCCTGTCCCGCCGCTATTACGGTGGGATTTTCGGGGGCAAGGTTCCTCCACCACCTGCCCGGCACAGTGCTAGCGCTCGGCACCTAGCCGGGGGATCCTCGTGTCTCCTAGGGTTCAGTCATGGGAGGGGTTATGCAATATACGTGCCAGGGACAGTGGTCGGAATTTGACACGTGTAACTTATTAAAACAAAAGAGATTTTAAGCACTACTCCACAGTCGGTCTGTCTCAACACCGGCCCATCTCGGCTAAGTTGGACACTTTTTGGACAGGGTTGTCCGCCTTCGCATACGGGCGTAGGGTTCTGAGCAAACCTGGATGGCTTGTAATCCCAAAACTCGGTTGCCCTGGAACACCTGCTGAGTTACAAAAGACGCTTTTACTGTGTAACTTGTTGAGATTATTTGCATAACATGCTGAAATAAAAGGGCTTTTATACGCCATGCCACAGGCAGTCTGTCTAAATGCCAGCCCATCCCGGCCAAGTTGGACATTTTTGGACAGGGTTGCCCGCCTTAGACATACGGGTGTGGGGTTTTGGCAAACCTAGATGGCCTGTAATCCCAAAACTCGGTTGCCCTGCCTGTATCACTGCCGGTACTTGTCAAAGAAGTACATCTCTGTAATATACGGAACTATATGGAGTATTCGGAAAATGGCGGTTAAGGTTCGCCTTCCAAGAGTATTTGTTCAGTTGATCGGGAAAAAATTCACCGGCTCTCTGGCCGTTAAATGGCAGGATGGAGAAACCGTGATTTATTTCAGCCAGGGCCTGCCGCTGAATTCTCCGGATCTCCTCAAACCCTTTGGCAGAAAGATAGAAGAAGTGAGATTGGGGTCAGATACACCTGGTGCCCAGCTGCGTCCGGTCAATCCGTTTTCCCTGATATGGACTGGAATACGGCAGTATGACCTGTCTCTTCTCCTTGAGGAGGCAGGAGAACTGGTGGGGCCACACATCAGACTGCGTGATGGTAGTGATGCCTATGTATCCCGTTTTTCCCTGCCTGAATCACTGAAGGTCATTCCATCTCTGATGACACGTGAGCCCTTCAGTCACATGGAGCTCAAGACTATTCTACATCTCGAGGATGACGATATCCTCCGGGTACTTTATGCCTTTGCCTCCTGTTCCCTGCTGGAATCTGACAAGCCCATTCACTCGGATGAGGTCCTGGAGTTCAGGAGCGATCTGCTCCGTAAATATTATTCGAGCAAAGAACAGGATCCCTTCGAGCTTTTGGGAGTGGGAAGACAGGCCTCGGCCAAGGACATAGACAATGCGTTCCGGTCTTTGGCCCGGCGTTTTCATCCCGATGCAGTGGCAGCCAAAGGCCTATCGGAATGGCGTAGGGAAGCTGAGGAGCTCTTTGGCAGACTTTCAGAGGCATATACCCTACTGTCCAACGAGGAGGAACGGCTCAAGCTCCTCAACAAGGAGGAGACTCAGGAGATAAGCGGTGTGATGGACTCCGAGCTGTCCTTCCAGAAAGGCCGCATCCTTCTAAAGCGCAAAGAATACGCCAAGGCTGCCGAGGAATTCAAGAAAGCACTGGAACTGGTGCCAGATGAAGCAATTTATCTTGCTCATTATGCCTGGGCGTCTTACATGGCAGCAGAGACGAAGTCCGATGTACGCACCAGTGTACTAGGTATGCTGCACAAAGCGACGTCTCTGGCTCCACGTCTGGCAATTGCCCACTATTTCCTGGGGAGGGTACTGACGGATGCCAATCTTCTCAACGATGCCATCGAAGAGATGGAGAAGGCCGCCAGACTCGACGAAAACCTCATAGAGGCCTCACGGGAGGCCAGAGTGCTAAGGCGCAGGCAAATAAGGCGCAGGCAAATGAAGCAGAACACCTTTACGGACAAAATCATGTCCTTCCTGCATAAAGAGTAATACGTCGATAATTTCAATAAGTTATGTTGAGGGGGACGCAGAAAATCAGGGGGCGAGGACTGTCAACCTAGGCCAGGCAAGATCACGGAAATGGCAGGTTGAGCATGAAATAATAGGAATCGAAATACAGCTGGAATGCTCTTATGAAAGCCGGAAATACCTTGTAACTGCCGAACATTATGCCAATGACGATGATAGCCATGAGAATGGAGTACTCGGTGACTGCCTGGCCTTTGGTTCGGGTGAGCCACATATGGATCCTCTTACGGAGAACATGCAGCATGTTCATTCTCCTTTCCCCTTGATACGGGCCACGTGAACCTTGCTCATCTTCATGGAGGCCTCCCATATCACGGAGATGGTGATCTCCTCCTTTGCCCTGGAGAAGACGAGCATATGAACTCCATTGTTGGTGGTCTCCTTAGTAAGGGAGTATCCGAGTTCCGCCAGTTTGTTCTTATAGAAGGAAGCATTATCCTCCGCTGTGCCGGCGTCCATGAAAGTCACCACATCGCTGGATGTCAGAGCATCGTTGCTGGTGAAGGAGATGACCGATTCGGCTCCGGGATAGACAGGAATGTCCTCGGGGGTTTTGTCCAGATCGTGTGGAGCACTTAGAGCCATGGACATAAAGACAGTGGTCTTTCCGCCTTCTTTGGACAGGGTGATCTGACGTAGTACACCGGTGCGGGGGTCCACGGCCGATACACGACCACCGTACGGGGTCACGTCGCGGCTCACGAAGTAGCCCGCCTGGTTCCAGTGGTTCTCGTAGAACTTCACGACTGCGAGGGGCTCGTCTTCGGTGGTGAACCACGCCATGCGTACCTGATTGTCCCGCCCGAGATTCATGTCGCTGGACAAGGGCATGACACTGACCCCTGGATAGACCGTCATGGGCTCAGGCCAGTAATCTGCCGGCAGTGACGTGTCGGCAGCGTGGGCTTCATGGGAGCCGGTACCGTTATGGATTCCCAGTACAGTGACCGCTGTTATGAGAAATGCTGTGAGTAAAAGCCTGGTATGCATCTTAAGCCTCCATCTCCTAGAAGTCCGGATTCGGAATCACATAATCACCAAAGGGGTTGTCCTGTGAAAGGGATGAAGTGCATCCCATGGACTCCTGTTCCGAACATCCCATGTAATGGTCTCCCCGCTGCACTCTCATGTCTTCGTAATAGGAATTATCACCATTAGCCTTGGCACTGCTGTCTGTGTGTCCAGTACCCGAACTCAGGAGCGGGATGGTGTCATACTCAACCTTACGTCCTTCGTCTTCTTCTATGGCGATGCGTCCAGAGCCGGAATTGCCTTCTCCACCCTGGTAGTTGAGTGATGCCACGGTGGTCTCGTCAAGTTTGTTCATTCCTAGAAAACCACGCAGGGTCATGAGAGCGATGGCATCCGTACCGTATTTCACGACATACAGAACCCAACCGAGTTTGGACCGCATTGCAGAATTGAAGAACGCCATGCGGTCCACCTGTTTGTAAAAGGCCTCACCTTTGTCTTTCGTGCCGTGAATGTCTTTGCCGTATTGCAGCTTCCATGAGTCTGCCAGGAGAACCACAGTTTCTTCGAAGTACAGGGGTTTTACGATCTCCGACAGATCATAGCCCATGAATTTCTTGGGAATCATGGAGTTTTCGAACTTGAGGCGTACTTTGGTCTGTACATACCCATTCGTATTGAATTTCCATTCCTTCAGAGGGCTGAAGGTGGACAGATCACTGCCGAACAACGTGGTGGCCTGAGTGAGATAGTAAATGGACATGGCATCCCATATGAGATTGTCGATATTTGAAATCAGGCCTATCAGATTGTCTGCCAAGAGTACGGCATTTACTCCAGTGGAAAGGAGATTCATGGGTAGTCCGCCTGAGGGCTGTGGCGGTTCATGGAGGTTGTCCACCTTGACGGTGTCTATGCTCCATTTGCCCATGAGTAGGCTGTTGTCAGTACCCTGGGTCTCAGTGGAGTTAAGGTTGGCAAAGCGTTTTTTGGCATCCTTGATGATGCTGGACTCCGCTTTAGAGTACATTGCATCCGTCTTGCCGTTTTTGTAGTCGTGCAGGGCGTAACCTGTGAATTCCCACGCGACGTAGCGTCCCATCTCCTGCGCCTTGAGTTTGGCATGCAGAGCCTCGTAGAAATACTGGGAGAAGAGGAAAAGCATCACGAGTACGGGCAGTGCCACCGTAAACTCGGTGATGGCCTGACCTTGCGAATTCTTCAATGATTTACGCATGTTGCGGCGCATGACAGGCCTCCTCGTCAGTGGGTTATGAGTGAAGTGACGACTCCAAAGAATACATCGTTCATGAAGTTTCTCACTGTGTTCTTGAGCAGTTTGGACAGCGCACTTTCATCTTCCGATGTGCCGCCACTTATGCCCTTGGTCATGTCATCGAAGAGCTTGGTGAGTTTTTCTCCCACCGGGGCGAGCTTGGCTCTCCAGAAGGGATTGAAGAGGTTTGGATGCTCTCCCCAGTTGTCGGGTCTGTGGTAGTAGACCTGGGCGCGGGAGATGACAGTGAGCCCTTCGAGCAGTGTGCTGGAACGCGATCCGCCGATGGTGGTGTCCAGTTCTGCTGAACTTTCTGGACTTTTTACGGTCACGTCCTTCAAGGAGGACCAGTGTGAAGAAGACGACGAGGAGTCCGAGCCGTTCTTCCACTTGAACTTCATGAGCCAGGGTTTCTTGTTCTTGCCATCGGTCTGTATTCGTTCCGGCGGAATGTTGAGGATCATCCATGTCCTCGGCTGGTTGTAGTCGCG
>JALWFW010000297.1 GCA_027013865.1 Polyangiaceae bacterium
GGTTTCTTCAGACCGAAGCGTGTACGTACGTCGTCGGGGGTGGCGACTTCCCGGCCAAAAGCGCGGATCATCTCAGCCATGCGTGCCACGAGCTGGGCATTGGACTGGGCCAGTTTGCCGCGGGTGTACCAGATGTTGTCCTCGAAACCCACACGGGCATGACCACCCATGAACACTGAGGCTGGGGGAACGGTCACGGAGCCTTTTCCGCCCACTCCTATGCCGGTCCACTCCAGGTCTGCATCAGGAAGGGCGTCGGTCATGAGCACGAGGTTCTTCACCGTGGCTCCCAGGGCTCCGGGTACACCCAGCACGAAGGTGAAGTGGAAGGGAGGCTCCACCAGACCCTCGTCGATGAGGATCCTGGCGTTGTATACGTGTCCCAGATCGAAGCACTCGAAGGTGGGCTTGACTCCCCGATCGCGCATGGCCTCGGCGAACCTGCGCATGGAGGGCAGGGAGTTGGGCAGGATCTCGTCGGCGAAGTTGACGCTTCCGGCGTCCAGGCTGGCCATCTCTGGGGCCAGGGCACCTTCCAGATGGAGCACAGGGCCCAGTCTCTCGTCGTCACTCATGCCAATGGCGCCGCCGGTGGTGACCTCTATGACCACGTCTGTGGCCTCGCGTATGGCTTGTATGGTCTCTGCGAAACGCCCGACGTCGGCTGTGGGGGTTCCGTCGTCGTTACGCACGTGCAGGTGTATAATGGATGCTCCTGCCTCACGGCAAGCCCTGGCGGCTTGTGCCATCTCCTCGGGTGTCACTGGAAGAGATGGTTGCTGCTCCTTGGTGGTTTCTGCACCCGATATGGCCGCGGTTATCATCACTTTGTTTTTAAGTGCACTGTTGCTCATGTGTCCCTCCTTAACTCTTTAATATTATTGAACTTTTACCTGCTCAACCACTTCCAGGCCAAAGGGTTTTATTCCCTTTATCTTGTGCTCTGAGCGGGTTATGAGTCTCATGCGTCGAACTCCCAGATACCTGAGCACCTGGGCTCCGAGTCCGTAGCTCCTGGGACTGTGGGGCACCTTACCCCTTTTCTCGTCCCCACTCACGATATGTTCGGTGAATTCATCCTCTATGCGATCACCATGAGAGACCACGTACAGGATGACTCCCTGACCTTCCTCCTCCATCATCCTTATGGATTTGCGCAGTACTGAACCGCAGCCACAGCGTCCGAAGGCAAACACGTCGGACAGCAGGCATGAGTGGTGGACCCTCACTAGTGTAGGCCTGTCAGGTGAGGGGGTGCCCAGCCTGAGCACGAAGAATTCCTCGTCTGAGACGGTGGAGGTGAACACCTGGGCCGTCCACTGCCTTTCGGCTCCTTCGGGTCTGAGGGAGGCCGTGCTGCCGGGCTGCACCAGTATCTCGTGACGCAGACGGTACACGACTATGTCGGCTACCGATACCATGTGCATGTTGTGTCTGCGGCAGAATTCTTCCAGCTGGGGACGGCGGGCCATGGTACCGTCCTCGTTCATGATCTCGCAGATGACGCCAGCGGGTTCAAGCCCTGCCATGCGGGCGAGATCCACGGAACCCTCGGTCTGCCCCGTACGCACGAGGACTCCTCCCGGCATGGCACGCAGCGGGAACACGTGTCCCGGAGTCACGATGTCGTCGGGTCCGGCGTCGGATTTCGCTGCCGTCAGGATGGTGTGGGCCCTGTCATGGGCCGATATGCCGGTGGTGACGCCGTGGCGGGCCTCTATGGACACGGTGAAGTTGGTGCCGAACGGTGACTCGTTGCGCTGGGTCATCATGGTGAGTCCCAGCTTCTCCACCTTCTCGGGGGTCAGGGTGAGGCATATGAGACCGCGTCCCTCCTTTGCCATGAAGTTTATGGCCTGGGGGGTGACCTTCTCGGCTGCCATGCACAGATCGCCTTCGTTTTCGCGATCCTCGTCATCCACTAGCACAACCATGCGTCCCGCGCGTATTTCCTCGATGGCCTTCTCTACTCGTAAGATGGCCTTCTCCACGTCTTCGGTCATGGGCAAACTGACCTTGCTTCGGGTCATGACTCCCTCCAGCATCGAGATTTAAGGGCAATATCGCTTCTTAGCAAGGACAAAGGAGCACAGGATAGGCGAATCATCTGTGCCAGGCCTGAATGTAGCGGGCGATGTACTTGCCGATGATGTCTGTCTCCACGTTGACGGACATACCAGGGCGCAAGAGGCCCAGGGTGGTGTGTTCGCGCGTGTGGGGTATGACTGCCACGGAGAAGGTGCGGGGTCCTGCGGCCGTCAGGGTCAGGCTGACACCGTCTATTGCCACGGAACCCTTCTCCACCATGTACTGTGTAAGATCCGCGGATGCCTCGAACTCGTAGGACCACTGCATGCCTCGCGGCAGCACCTTGAGGACCCTTGCGGTGCCGTCCACGTGACCTTGCACGATGTGCCCGCCCATGGGTTCGCCGGCAGCCAGGGCAGGTTCCAGGTTGACCTTCATGCCGGCCTTCCACTTGCCCACGGTGGTACGGTCGATGGTCTCGGGAACCGCCTGTAGGCGCACCCGGCCCTCTTCGGTGTGCACGATGGTCAGGCATACGCCGTTGGTGGCCAGGGAGTCGCCGAGTCTGAGCCTGTCAGGGGGCAGGACGGTGGTGACTTCTATTTCAGCCCCCTGCGGTCCCCTGCGTATGTTTCTGATTTCGCCTATGTCCTGGATGAGTCCTGTGAACATGCCACGAGTGTGGCACCCGGCCGGCATTTGTCAACGGGTCATCCATCTACTTCCATCTCAAGGATGCTGGTACCGTCGCCCTGGGGAATGACGGTTATGGTGTTTGGCACCATGTCTTTGAGCTGTTCCACGTGGGTCACGAATCCCAGGGTGAAGTCCGAGCTGGCTTCGAGGTCCTGCAGAATGGTAGCCGCAGCCTGGCGGTGTTCTTCGTCTAAGGCTCCAAATCCCTCGTCTATGAACAGGGTGTCCATGCCACCTCCGAATTCCTTTTTCAGCATTTTCAACGTGCCTATGGCAAGGGCCAGGGCAGCCATGAAGCTCTCACCGCCCGAAAGGGAGTTGAGGGGGCGCACCGTGCTGTGGTTCCAGGTGTCGGTCACCATAAGTTTCAGATCCTTGCCGTTTGCAGTCACATCCAGGATGTAGCGTCCGTCGCTCATAAGTCCCAGATACCCGTTACTTACGCTGAGCATCTCGGACAGGTAGTACGACAGTATGAATTTTATGAACTCCATGCCCAGAGCATTGGGAACTCCAGCACAGGATTTCCCTTCCATCATTTCTTTGATACACGCTAACATCTTGTATTTATTGAATAATTCGTAAGTAGAGGTGGCAAGTTCATCGGCCTGGCGCAGGTTTTCTCCCAGGCCCTCCACCTTCTGGGCAATCCGGCCGATGTCCTGGTTCATCTCCTCTACCAGGTCACTGATTTTGTCCAGCTCTTCCCTGAGCAGGTCCGTATCAGGGCGATCGTGCCCTTCGAGCCGGTCCGCCAGCCGGGAAATTTCTTTCATGATGGAGTCGTATTCACCGAAGAATTTCTTTATTTCCTCTGTCTCCTGTTCCCATGATTGAGCCTCTTCCTGCAGTTTCATGGCCTCATCACGGGTCATGTCCAGTTCCTGCAGTCGCCCTGAGATATCCTTTTCCCTGTTCTCCAATTCTTCCTTGCGGCTGCGCAGATCGCCTGATTTTGATTTCAGTCTCTCCTTGAGTTCATGGACTGTGTCTTTCGCATCCTCGCGTTCCTTACGCAGCGCCTCGATACGCTGTTTCAGGTCACCGCGTCTTTCTTCGAGACGTTTTTGCTCCTGGGTGAGTGCTTGCGTGCTTCCGACCTCGCGGGCGATTTTCTCCTGTTCGTTCTGCCTTTCCTTCAGTATGGCCTGATTGGAGGCGATCTGACTGTCGAGTTCTCCCAACTGCTGCGTCAGTTTTTCCTTCTCGGTACGCAGACGGTTGATTTCCTTCTCCAGATCACTGAGTTTTTCGGCTGCCTTTTCGGCTGCGGAGAGTCTGGCAGTCACTTTTTCAAGCTCTTTTGAGACTTCATCCATTTTTGAGCGCAGTTCGGCTTTATCCGTATCCTCGGGCAGACCAGCTTCGGTGAGGGCCTCCTGCCTGCTCGTGATCAACTGCTCGAGTGTGCTCTCGAGTCCTCCTTTGCGTATGTTTTTCTGATCCCGCTCATGCTGGAGATGGTTTAGCTTGACTCTGAGTTCCCTGAGTCTGCCGTTCAGTTCCTCGAATTGCCGTACGTCAGGAGCCTGTACGTCGTCTTCGCTCTCCGACTCTGCGTAAGGATGGTGTGTCGAACCGCACACGGGGCAGGGCTGTCCTCTGACCAGTGTCTGTCTGAGTTCCACTGCATGAAGCTCACTTATGCGGGCACCGATTTCATCCATCTCCTTTTGTATTTCGGAGATTTCCTTCTCCAGAGAGGAAATCTCCTCCGTCACCCCGTGCAGCTCCTCTTCTGTCTGCCTTGCTTTTGACCCTGCCGACTGTGCATTCTTCAAAAGCTCCAGGGTACGTTCCAGATCATTTCTGCGGGTACTCAGGGACGAGGCTGACAGTGCAAACTCCTGGAACACTGCCGTTCCGGAGGTCATGGCATCCAGGGTATGTCCGATTTCAGAAAGCTGCCGTGCAAGCTTCTGTCTGCGATTTTGTCCTTCTGTAACATGTTGTTTTAATTGAGCTATTTCCTGATCCAGCTGCTCCAGCCTTTTGGCGGTCTCAAGGCGTGTCTCCAGTTTGCCAAGCTCCTGGGAGACTTCCTCTTGCTCTTTTTCGAGGTCTGGTATCTGTCCGGCGGCCTTGTCGGCTCTATCGAGTCTTTCGGCGGCCTGCTGCAGTTGCGTTTCGAGGCCACGAATCTCCTCTGTGAGGGTGCGTATCCTTGCCTGAAGTTCTGCAGCGTCCGTCATAAGTACGCTAAGTCCGGATTCCCTGAAACGGCGGTACAGTTCCACGGCCTCCTTCCGGGCATTCATCTCAGGGAGGCGTTCTTCAAGGCTTGCAGCGTCCTTCCTGAGTTTCTCGAGCCGGACGAACTCCTTTTCGGTGTCCAGGGCTTCCTGATAACGCTGCCGGGCCTCTCTCTGTCTTTTTTTCAGATCCTCGAGTCCCTCCCGCTTTTTTTTCAGGTCTTCCTCCATGGATGCGATGTGACCGGCAATCAGTTCTTTGTATTTGGGCCACTTGGTCTCGTAAAGGGAGGCGTCACCGTCACGTGTCTTGTCGTCTTTGAGGGGTTCGAGCTCGAAATTTTCGCCCAGCTCGTTGGCCTTGGCCAGGAATCTCTCCCGTTCGGCACTCCACTGCGTCTTTGACTCGTCGTATTTGTCACCGACCCCTGACACGAAGGCCTGGAAGAACCCTATGTCCACCATCTGTTCGAGTAGCTTTATCCTGGACTCGTCGTCATTGATGAAGTCCCTGAACCGGCCCTGGGCGATGAGCATGTTCTTTTCGAGTCTCTCGTCTGATATCAGGTTTTCCTTTATCCAGCCGGTTACACTGCTGGTCTTTGTGATGGGCTCGAAGCCCGGATCCTGCTCCCCGCGGCTGTCCAGCCTCACCAGAAGTGCATTGGCATTCTTCTGGCCTCCCCGTTTACCGACTTCCAGGTATCTCGACACCCTGTAGGTGTGGCCGTTCCAGAAAAACTCGAGCGTCACCTCGGCCCTGTCTCCGGGTGGTATGTCCCGGCGTTTTTGGAACGATATTGCCGAGGTGTTCTTTGTCTTCAGTTTGAAGCTCCGGTCGTAAAGAGCCGTGAATATGGCGTCGAAAATGGTGCTCTTGCCGGCACCGTTGGGACCCTGTATCAGAAATACACGGCCTTTGAGCCTGGAGAAGTCCACTTCGGCGTCCTTGTAAGGCCCGAAGTTGTGCATGTACAGCCTGAGCAGCCTCAGATCCGTCCGTTTCGCCGACGATTCAGGGACAGCGGAGTCTTTGGGGATGAGATCCGTCACCAGGTCCCGAAGTTCGCTGCCGAAGGCACTGCCCATGGCCTTCTCGAAGAACATGATGATTTTCTCCTCAGGTGAACTACTCTGAAACTCCTCGGAAGTCACTACGTCCTTCAGAAGCGAGGCACTGGCCGCACCGTGGGTGATGTGACGCGTTACCAGGACCGTGCCGAACAACGATTTGAGGGCAGCCCACTCGCTGTCCTTCATGGTACCGTCGTGCAGCACGTTGAGGGCGGCGTAATCCTCGGAGAAGTCCTCGACTGAGGCCAGTTTCTTCATGAAGTCCAAGGTACCCGTGATGTTCAGCACCCTGCGTATGGGGCGAAGCTCCACTTCACGGATGACGGGCGCGCTTCCTTTCTCGCCGATTTCCACGATGGTGACGCTCTTTGGCGGTTTTTCACTTTTTTCCATGCCCTCGGGCACGGTGGGGGTCACCTCGTCCACGGAGTAGGGATATATGGAGCCGCTGTAGCGGATTCGGCCCGATGTGACGACGTTCTGGGCCGAGTGGATGTGTCCCAGGGCCACGTACTCGAAGCCATCGAACAGGGATGCCGGCAGGGACGAAAGCCCACCCACCTCGATGAACCGTTCGCTTCCGGATTTCTCGCTTCCGGTGACGTAGACGTGCCCCACCAGCACGGCGCGTCGTCCGTCTGCCTGCTCGAGGAAGCTTCTGAATATAGTTGAATATATGCCTGCCACGGAATCCGGGAGCTCGTCCACCCCGAACATGGCCGGGGTGAGCTGCCTGGGGTCGAAGTAGGGCAGGGCAAATACGAGAACCGGGCCGTGCTCGTCGTTTATCTCGAGGGGCTCGATGGGCCAGGTGAACCGGCCGTGCAGGTGGAATCCCAGCTCCCGGTACAGGGACGAGCCGAAGTCCAGGAGCCGCGATGCGTCGTGATTGCCGGCACTCAGAAGTACCGGAAGTTTAAGTTCCATGAGCGCTAACCTCACGAACTCGTCGAGCAGGCCTACGGCATCGTTGGAGGGAAGCTTGCGGTCGTATACGTCACCGGCTATTACCATGAGATCGGGCCTCTCCCTACTTATGGTGGCCGGGATTTCATTCATAAGCAGGTGACGCTGCACGTCCAGGATGTCGTAGTCGTGGAGTTTTCTGCCAAGGTGCCAGTCAGAGGTGTGAAGTATCTTCATCGCCGCTCCTTTTTCGCCCGTACGGGCCGTTTTGGGGGCTCCGGGACCGGTCTTGCGGGTGCAGCAAGCCGCGTATCAGGTCCGAGAACCGGTTTTTCGGGCGCACACTAGTCCCAGCGCCAGCGCATTCATTCGATGCGTGATGCACCCCAGAGTATGCCCACCCTGCACATACATAAAATTTAATAGACACATAATATACCATATGGAACGTAAAAGTCAAGGAAAAACAGTATGGTAAGTTGAGATTATCCAAGTCGAGACTGTTTTTTAG
>JALWFW010000298.1 GCA_027013865.1 Polyangiaceae bacterium
ATTATCAGAGTCACGAGAAGGGAGATTATGAAATAAGTACCTGCTGCAGCCAAGAATGCCATATGCTTCAAAGGAGAGTACGCATGCCCCAAAATGGAAGTCAAATCGCTCTGAATCCTCTTCATGAGCATATCAGCTACATTGGTGGCATCAGGAACACGCTGCCCGAGCATATCTGACAACCACGGCAGGACTCTGGCTCTCATGGAAGATATATAACCGGGGACGGCACTCACGAAACCGCCCAACTCTTCGGATATGAGAGGAATTATTACCAATATCACGAACAGCAGGAAAACCAGGAGAACCATCATGAGGATGACGAATCCCAACCACCTCGGAAGCCCGCGGTTCTCGAGCAGGTCCACGAAAGGAGCCATCAAGTAGGCCAGGAAGAACGCCACCATCACAGGTGCCACCACGGGCATGAGATAGGTTACTGCCTCGTAGACTGCCCACGATATGGCCATGAGCAGCACGATCTGCAGCAGTCTGTGAGTGAGAACGGTATGATCTTTCTGTATGTCCATGCGTTCTATCCGTCCGTTACGCGGGGAAGGACGACCCGGCGGGTTATGAGACGGCTCCGTCGCAGGGTCAGTG
Source organism: Polyangiaceae bacterium (assembly GCA_027013865.1). Classification (GTDB taxonomy): domain Bacteria; phylum Myxococcota_A; class Polyangia; order HGW-17; family JALWFW01; genus JALWFW01. The sequence continues at coordinate 604 of JALWFW010000298.1, forward strand.
CCCAGAAAAACGGATACCTGCCACTGGCAGTAACCATCACATGGTGTTTGCCAGGCTTCAGATAGAGCCTGACCCCATTGAGTTTGTCACCCGGGCCTACATACTTTGAATCCACGTATACTCTGGAATCGCCAGGAAGACCAAGAAGGACTATTCCCTGAAGCGAGTGTCTGTGCACCACCTTTACCTCTGTACATGAAGGAAAGACGAAGAACGCCACGAGAGCAAAGGTTACAGCGAGGGCACGGTTACCTCTCCTGAAACTCATTATCCTCCTCCTCCCGTGGCTCTGGCGGAAACACGACGGAAAGGATCCACCTGCCAGCAGAATTTCTGGTCAGAACGGTTTTTATTCCGTCACCGAGAAACAGCCCCTCCAGTACAGCCTGCAGTGATGTATTTCCGGCAAGACGCAAAGACATGACAACCGAAGAGCCATCCATGGTATATGAACTCAGAGCGAACAGAGGGCCTTTCTGTTTTTTCAGGACTTCAAGAAACCTCAAAACCCTAAATCCGTCAGAAAGCCCCTTGACCTGCACCTGCACGTCAGAAAATGAGGGAGGACTGAGTACCGACCTGATACTGTCAGGCAATGCTGCCAGGGCCATGGAAGGATTCAGGGCCGCTACTTGCACTTTGATATCCTTGCGACGGCGCCGTCTCAAAAGATAAGTGACTATCACCCGCTCCGAATCTTTTTTCAGACTTACGGAGATGCAGGTCACCCGCCGGGGACACCTGTGCGGAAATCGGCCACGGGAGTGGAAAAATCTCACGTCATAAAGCTGGGACGGGAAAAGACGCTCCAAATCACCTATCTGAGACCTGGACAGACCAGAGGTCCATACCTTCACACGTGGTCTCGACACAGCATGTCTGAATGATGTCAGAGCCCTAACAACCCCTGATAGGTCAAGGGAAAATTCTGCAGAGAAAACGTAGGCGGCACCATTGAACCCTGAAGAGGTAACCTTCCTCCTGACGACGAAGTCAGATGCCCTGTGCAAAAGGTATTTCCGTTCCCTATCCGTGAAGATGGTACCTGTCTGAGATGAAAGATAATTCAGTGCCCTACCCATGGCATCTGACAGAGCCCTGGAAGCTAGAGCAGTGTCAGGATGCTCGGAAGTGGCCGTCCCCTCGAATGGAATCACTGTCTGAATGGGAACACTGCAGATTAAAAGGGCAAGAATCATGCCCATGAAATGACCTCAAAACAGATACTCTGCTCCAAGGAAGAAGTCCAGGTGGAGCAGGGAAGTGTTGTCCGGTTTCATGGAATATGCTGCAGTATAATTTGCGCCACCCAGCACGGAGAGGTTACAAGAATCAGTGAGGCACAAAACCGCACCCGCACCGGCTCCCAACATGAAGCCCGAACTGTAGTCGGTATCATTCACGGAATTACCACTACTGTCCTCGCCAGGAGCCATATGACGCATCCTGCCACCTCCGAATCCAACCTCCCAGTACCATCTCCATCTTATGGAGCGTCCGTAGTCCTCAGGTGTGGAAAACTTCCGTATTTTCAACAGGATACGCATATCGGAACGCATAGATGTAGTGACGAATCCGTCGTTGTCCACCCCCATGTCTGCGGCTGTGTCGTAAAGATCGGACTCAGTGGGAATCATGCCAATGTCGAAGTCCACGCCAATGGACCAGTGTCTGCTGAGCATCCCGGCCACCGTGAATCCCAGCTGGATGGGGGCCAAGGCGATTCCGCTGTTGAGTGCTGTCTTGTACACCTCGGTATGACCGGAAATCCAGCCCAGTCCTGTACCAAGA
>JALWFW010000299.1 GCA_027013865.1 Polyangiaceae bacterium
CCAGTATCCTTCACCCACAGATGCACCAGATCGTCTTCCGTCTTCATTCCTACTTCAACGGTTCCCTCGTCCGTGAACTTCACGGCATTCGATATGAGATTGGTGAGAATCTGCTCCACCTTGCCCGTATCCGTGTGCCACGGGACAGGGGCTCTTGGAAGGATAAGCTTGAGATCATACGGCTTCGTACGTGTCAGGGACCTGTTGTGCTCTACGATGTCCTTCACCACAGAACGCATATCAGGTACCTGCTCCACGTAAAGAGGCAGTTTACCGGCTTCCAAACGGGAATGATCGAGTATTAGATTTATGAGATTGAGAAGATTCTGGGCACTTTCGACAACAGCCTTCAGTGCTTCTGACTGCTCTGAATTCAGTTCCCCGTACATACCGCTGGAGAGCATCTCGCCATAACCGATTATGGCATTCAGTGGAGTGCGTAACTCATGAGAAACATTGGCAAAAAACTCGCTTTTCAGTCTGCTGGCCTCCTCAATCTTCTCCTTTTGCTCAGCAAGCAGACGAGCTTTCTCCTTGAGTTCCTCCACCAGTGTCTGCACAGCGATGAAGGTGAACACATTGGATACGGTCATGGCAAAGGCTGGAACCACCTGGTCTATGTAATCCCTCAAAAAGCCGCTCTCCCTGTGGATGATGACCAGCTGTCCCTGAATCTGATTCAGTGCTATCAGCGGATAGTAGAGTACCTGGACACTGCCGCCATGGTCAGACAGTGTCATGGATACTTCCACAGGCTCTGACAGGTCCTTACGGGGAGGCACCGAAGCACCATCGGCAGGAGAACGCGCAGGTGACCACCATTTGTCATCGCGGGTAACATGAATCTGCACAAAAATGGCACCGGAGTGTTCCCTGAGTTTGTCTGCTATGCTGTTCCACCAGGAAGATTCATCAGCCAGCGGAGCGATTAGTTCCCTGAGAAACTCTTTTGCCCGGCTGATTTCCACCGTTCGCAACTGGACTTCGTTTTCAAGGTACTCGCGACCCTGCTCCAGTTGATTGACACGGCTTGCGAGCTCCCTGGCCATGCGGTTGAAGGAATCGGCAATCTTCCCCATCTCATCGTCGGTGGTGACCTTCAGACGAACGGAATAATCACCGTCACGCATACGGTCCAGTGCTTTTATGATACGTCGGATTGGGTCCGACAGGTGTGCCGCTCCCACCCAGGAGAAAAAGAGCCCTATGAAAAAGACACTCAGCCCCAGTACAAGACCAGCGAATGTGATCCGCTTTACTTCCTGATCCGTCACCTTCATGGATACATCCAGCACCGCGTATCCAAGAAGCTCGGTTTTTCTCACCATGGTACCGCGGGATCCGAAAGTGGCCTTTTCAGGATCGAAAACCTCTCCCTTAACTGGGGCACATATGCGGCTGAAGGACCTACTCACGGAAACGCTGGTTTCCTGTACACAGGGTTTTATGGTGGGAGGATATGCCCTTAGGGCGCTGTGGGAAAACAGAAGAGTTCCTTCGGCATCGTACACGGCCACTCCCTGAACTTCGGGCTGCTGCAGCAGTCTCTTGAGGGAATCACTTATGAGCGTATCATCCCTTGCCATAACGGCGGCTTCGGAGAGACGTGCCACATAACGGGTCAATTCGCGCCCCCTGGTCAGACGGCTTGCTTTTATCTCCCTGAAGCCCAGAAGTACTCCCAGACCTCCTGTAAGAAGGCCTGATACGAATGCCGTGGTGGCCATCACAAGAAAAACTCTTCTGTAAAATCGTTTTCTGAAAGAGGGAAGCGTTGGATGCATGGCCATGATAAAGTCACCTACCCAGTCTTCTGGCCCTGACATTTTTCAAAAGTTTCACGGGAATACGTAAGAACCTGACCGCATGGGGATTATAGAAAATCAGACCTGACGTCATACAAGTACCGGTCTTACCCGGCTGTGCATTCCTGTATAGGGCTGATACGGTGTATTGAGGCTCTATAGCGATGGCTGCACCGCCCAGAGTTTCATGACGAGTACGGGCTACTACGGCGACACTTTTGCCAAACTGAAGCCGTAAGGCCTCTCTGAGTACCCAAGGATCGAGTCTTTGGATGTCATAGGAAAGAAAAAGCGACACCGGAGGCTTCTTCCAGTATCCGAAGATACGCCTCAACGCCTCTGCCCTGTCCTTTACCATTACATTTCTTATTACATCAGGTCTTATGGCGACAACTTCACTGGCGAATTTGGCATCTCTTGTAGTATGCATCCATATTATGGGACCTTTCCGCCATTTTCCGATTACGTCGACGACTCTGACGATGGTCTTTATAGGCGGTCTATAAGGACAAATCTCATGAGAATGGCTTAGGGGGGCGTCCGTCCCGATAAACAGCTCCAGCCCAGGAGAGTCTTTGTGTATGAAAGCCTGAGTATATCCTAGTATGAGGGGGACAGAAAAGGATACCCCCTTCAGATGGGTTACGAATCTTTCGTATTCAACTACACCCTTGGGATAAAAGACACTGTTCGAGGGCCCCAGAATCAGCAGACTCAAGAGCATTGATACCATAGCGGTTCCTGTAAGAAATCCTTTCCCTTCCATTGTTACTCAAGTGCAAAGTGGTTGTAAAACACTTAATGTTCACATATCGTTGCCCCATGAAATGGCTCAGATTTACCGGATGGCTGATTGCGGTAATACTCATGGCCGGCTCACTGGTGGAAGGCATACACCTGGCTCTGGTAGCCGGAGAACCAGTTGATCCTCCAACCATAGTATCCAAACGAGTGGAACCCAAGAAAACTGCCAGACCTAAGAAAAAGACATCCGTCAGGCCCGCTTCCAAATCAAAGACGCGTACTGCAGCCAAGAAAAAACCCGCTCCAAAACTGGACAGGAAGAAACTCAGACCAAAATTTCCCCCTCTTAAGGGCCCGCACGGATTACCTCAACTTGGCAAACCCCCACTCAAGTCTCCAATGCTCGTTCCGGATACGAGGTCCATGGGGCCGGACATCAGGGAAATCGAAAATAGATATCCCAAACCGCGTACCAAAGATGACGGTGACGTCAACAGCGAAGAATACCTCAAAAGAAAACGGGAACGCCAGCAACGACGCTTGGAACGCCTGAACAACCGCATACGGAACATGGAAGAGCGCATCGAACGGTACAGGAAAGAAGGTAAACCAGAAATTACCATACGGCGCATGGAATTGAGTCTGGAGCGACAAAAGAAACGCAAGGCCGATCTGGAAAAAGAACTCAGTGAATAGGGACTCATGTCTGTCACTGACGACCGTTTCATGGAGGAAGCCATCCAGGAGGCCATAAAGGCACTTGGTAGGACCTCACCTAATCCACCCGTGGGAGCAGTGGTGGTAAAAAACGGAAATATCGTGGGACGTGGTTTTCATCCGGGTGCAGGCAGGCCCCATGCCGAGGTATTTGCTTTAGAGCAGGCAGGTGCACAGACCCGTGGAGCCAACATATATGTGACGTTGGAGCCATGCAATCACCATGGCCGAACTCCTCCGTGTTCCCAAGCCATTCATGAGGCTGGAATATCCAAGACCATCGTTGGGATGAAAGATCCAAACCCTGCGGCTGCAGGTGGACTCGAATATTTGGCATCCGTGGGCATATCTTCCGAATCCGGAATCCTCGAACAGCGTATCACGCGAATTCTCGAACCGTTCCTGATGAGGATTCATGAAGGCAGACCACTAATTGCCCTGAAGATGGCCCAGACACTCAACGGCATCGCAGCCAGTAAGCCGGGAAGCCCCCGTATGATGATTACCTCCGAACAGGCGAATCTTGCCGTACATCACCTCAGGGACATCCACGACGCCATAATGATAGGGGGACGCACTGCGCGTCTAGACGATCCCCTTCTCACGTGCAGAATGACGGGAGGTCGTAATCCCATACGAGTGGTAGTGGATCCACATCTTGCCAGTGTCCACCCCGACCTCAGGATGCTCAAGCAGCCCGGCAGGACCATCATCCTTCACTATCCTGATGCAGACAAAGACAAGGTACGGCAGTTGGAGCACGCTGGTGCCGAACAGTTGCTTCTGGACCCAAATCAGCCGCTAGCGCAAAGTATAATAAAATCAATAAGTTATATCGAAAATATCAGTTCCGTACTGCTTGAGGGAGGTCCTACCCTGGCGTCCTTCTTCCTGAACAGTGGTCTTGTGGATCACGCATATTTCTTTGTGGCTCCCAAAATATCTCCCAGTGGTATTTCCGTACTGAAACCGGACAGACAAGTCATTTTAGAAGATATATCATGGATGCAGATGGGGCCAGACCTACTTTTGACGGGCCGTCTCCATGACAGAGATGTACGTAAAGAACCTTTCCAGGGAATCATACTGACTGAGGACATCAGGAACATACTAGTCAAACCCGAAAGTCACACAGTCAGTAAACCACACACATCAGGCAACTAGACATACAACACATGCTAGAATCAGTGTTCCAGCTTCTCCATGGCTGCTCTGATATCGGCCGCAGCTTTCATCATTCCCAAGAGCTCCAGGTTGCGCATGACATCTTCCAGCAGTGCCCTGACACTGCCAAGCCCTGAGAGCCTAGCACGCAGGACTAGCAGCTCTCCTTCAAGTTTACCTACCCTGATATTGAGCTTCTCGTTCTCAGCCCTGCGCGCAAACAACTCAGACTCCATCTCTCTGAGCCGCTCAGGATTTATGGGAACCATGTTCTCTATCCCCTGGGCTAGGATATCGAGCTCTCCCGGGATTCGGCCTATGCGCTCAACCTCTAGAGCGACAGTGTCCTCCAACTCTATCAATTCCTCTTCCATATGACTCAGACCATCTGCTAGAGCTGCAATATGCTCCATATTGGGGGATTCAGTTTGATGCTCTTCGAGCTGGGCCATGAGATCGTCCCTTTCACGGGAAAGCTCCGTTGCTCTATCCTCCAGTTCCTGAAGAGCCACTGCCATGGACTCGAGATTGGCACGAAGTTCCCTCAACTCGGAATCCTTGCGTCTTATGAGAGATTCCATTCTTGAGGTATCCTCCATGCTTCTGGATGCAGCCTTCCTGTAGCGTTCCAGTTCCGACTGAAGTCTCGAGACCTGCTCAACCAAATCGTCATCCTCCGCCGTAGAGTCCAGTCTTGCCCTTAGATCCAGCATCTCCTGCTCAGCAGTCTCCAGGGCATCAGAAAGGTCATCTATACGTTTCTGTCTCGAATCCAATAGATGGCTGAGCTCATCGAGAGCCTTCTTCATATCCTGTGGACCATAAAGCACCATGTAATGTCCGGCTGTATTCCTGGCCTCATTGACCCTGGCTGGAAGCTCTGCAAATAAATCCAAAAATTCCGTCAATTCATGAAGCACGGCCTCACTCAAAGTGTGTGCCTCAGAAGATTGCTGCTCCATTACCTGTTCTAACTGGGCTACATTCTCCTCCAGAAGATTCAGCATTTCAGAAAGAACGGTATTGGCACGCTCAAGCTCCTCCCTCTCCTCTTTGAGGGTAAGAAGCTGCATTCTGGTTTTCTCCAGTTCCTCATTGAGCACGTCACGCTGGGTCACGGCTTCGAGTAGTTCATGCTGAAGTCGCTCTACCTCATCGGAGACGTTGTCCAGCATCACTTCTTTTGACTCCAGATTCTTCCGGAGTTCCAGAATTCGTTCATTATTCTTGAGCCTGGTTCCCTGGAGCTCCTCCTCCAGGGCAACTATCCTCGAATGAAGCTCCTCCTCTTCACCAGTCACCACAGAAAGCTGCCTACGTGACTCAGATACCCTACCCCGTACCTTCTCCAGTTCATGCTGAAGACGTTCATAATCCCTTGCACCCTGCTTGAGAAGATATTCCAGACGAGCAGCCTTCTCTTCAGACTCGTTCTCTCGCCTACTCAATTCCTTAAGTTTTTCCCGCAGAAGTATATTTTCCTGCTCCACCTCACGGAGTTTTACAGAAAGAGCCTCCCGGTCCGTATCCTCTTCATCCTCCTCAAGAAGCATACGTACATAAGCGTCCCGGGCACCTGAAAGAGCAAATCTGAGAGAGGAGATTATTCTCGAGAAAGTACTGGTATCCGAAGGTCCCCTACCCTTGGAGAAAGACACCCACTTACGAATACCGGAGGAAGTATCCGTAAAAGCGGTCTTCTCAAGATATTTCTCCTTCCAAAACTCACACTGGGCAAAGGCCTCGTCCCTTTCCACGGAAAGCTCCATTATCCGTTTGAGATAATATTCCTTTTCATGCCCAGTCATAGAACACCTCCAAAACGACAATCTCCGGAATATACTGTCGCACCTGCCTATTCCAGGACTGCAGGACAGTATGGTTCCCCAAAATCACAAGTCACAGGGAACATTTCCTGTCGGTTGGATATGAATTGTTGCCCTAATTTACTGTATTGTTCAAGTTTTCATGCATTAATGCACGGATGGAGAGACTCAAAAAGTCAATCAGACAGGATTAGTTGGCAGCAGGAGGATTGGCAGGAACCATCGCACCAGAACCGCTATCTGGAGCAGGTGCGGGTGTGGGAGCAGGTGCGGGTGTAGGTGCGGGAGATTCTGCTGAAGAATCAGACTTAGGCTGAACTTCCTTCTCATCACTACCCATATCACTACTACCCATTGAAGGAACTGAGTTGCCTTTACGACGGCCAAAATTAGCCACAAACTCATAGCGGTAAACCTTCTTGTGGGCACCTTTTCTCAAAATCCGCCATTTAGGATCATCCATCAGGATGATTTTATGCACTGGATGATGGCCTGACATGGAGACCTTGACCTTCCACATCTTCTGAGGGACCTTACACTTGAAAACCACTGAAGTTGGTCCCATGGCCACACCATCTATCTCCACCTGCGCTCCCTTAGGACGGGAACCTATATATATCTCGTGTGGATACCATGCCAGATTGGTCTGAACATCGGCTTTATCAGAGGAATTGAACTTCTTACGGTAAGGATAGTAGTGAGGCTTGCGTAGCTCCAGCACGCCGGAACCTGCTTTTACGCATCCCTTGAACGGCGTAGTACCAAGTTTCTTGCCATTCAAAAGGATGTCTGCCCCCTCAGGAGAGGACGTTATGGAAGCCATGATCTGCCCATCTGCGCATTTGCTGGCTTCTTCCGCCTGTTGGTCCTGTTGGTCCTGTTTGTCTGCAGGAGCAGCCATATCTACGGCCATGGGCTGTACTGCAGTGGAATCGGATGGAATATTCCGTTCCTCATCGCCCTTTGCCATGGGAGCCATATGCCCGGAGTCCCCCGGTGGCTGAGGAACAGGAGGAGGTGTCATCACACCGCTAGAGGCTGTATTGACACCGACCGTCCGTCCTGCCGATGAAGCCCCTTCATCCAAATAGAAATAGTAATAGTAGTAACCGCCAGCTC
>JALWFW010000300.1 GCA_027013865.1 Polyangiaceae bacterium
CGGTAATATCAGGCAGGTGGGTCACCCGTCGCAGATTACGTTCACAGTCCGACGGCAATGTTTGGTGTTTGGCCTACGCACGGAGAGCCAAACACCTGTGACAAGTCGCATTGGCACCCGTGACATCCACGTAGTGTCAGATTGGCACATACCTATGTGACTTCGTGGCCAACAAGTACGACCCTTCAACCGCAGACAAGTACGACCCTTCAACCGCAGCACGCCACTCGTCTCACACACACACACACACACACAAACACACACAGACCTTAACTGACAGTGTCATCTCGTAGCTAGCATCTAGCTACTCCAGTTGGCAAGTCTAAGAGTTGTACAACATACATCGTAGTTTCTCTATTTCGGTTTTTAGCAGCGACACCTCGGTCCTGAGCTGCAGGTTCTCCTGTTCGAGGTAGACCACTCGCATGGCGATCTGTTCCTCCTTCATCCGCCTGGCCTCGCGAGACCGCTTCGCCGACTCGTTGTTCTTCTTCCTCTTGTCCCAGTACGAGCTGTCCTTCATCTCGCTGGGTACGCAGTGGCTGCGTTTCTTGGGCAGGATGTGTTTCTGGGAGCCGGCCGAGCTGTCCGAGGTGCTGTCGCTGGTCTGGCCGGTCTGGTCGTGGCTGTCTGGGCTGGTGCCGGTCGTCGTGGTGGGCACGGCCGCCGCTGTGCCGCTGGAGGCCACCGGCGACATGGAGCTGGCCGATCTGGGCATGAGGCCGGCGCCGTGCATGGCGGCGATGTTGGGCGAGTGGCCCGGGTGGTGGAGGTCGGGCCGCAGCTCCTGGCCGCCGTATCCCTGGTGCAGGTGGGCCATCCCGTACATGTTCTCCTGCTCGAGCTTGACGTCGCGCGCCGTCATCGGGTGGTGGTGGTGGTGCGCCGACATGTGGTCGAGCATGTGGTGCGCGCCCTGCTGGTAGATGTGCGCCGGCGGCGGTCGGAGGTCCATGGTCTCGGTGCCGCGGCGGTCGTAGCCGCCTGACGCCATGTACGACTGCTGGTACGGGCTGTAGTACGGCGACGCCGGCAGCGCGACGGCCGCCGGACGGTGGTACGTCTTGAACGGTCTCTCCGGATCCTTGGCACTCAGGCGGTGCTCGAACGGTACGATGCTGAGCATGCTGAGGCAGTCTCCGTGTGGTCGAGGGACGAGTGCACAGCGGTCCCGCTGTGTGGCCAAGCCCTGAAAAACCCAAACGCACGAATTGATTAGATATCTTCACGGGCCGAGGTGTCTCCGAGGTCGACAGACATCCGGATTTCGTAATAATAATAATAATAATAATAGATGGATTAAGCACACGAAGCAGGTAATCCTCTCCAAGTGGGTCAGTTTGTTGTTTCGCCCCGCTGCCGTCGGTTACTACCCGTCGAGAAGGTATTGATTATTGTTACATATGTAACGGCTTAGTCTGTAGTAGTAGACTGTGTGTGTGTGCGTGTGTGCGTGTGTGTGTGTGTGTGTGCGCGCGATCTGTCGGTCTGAGGTGTGCAGTGCGTTACGGTCTACCTGCCGATATACTTACCAATTAACTACGAATTGCTGGCTGCTGCCGCTCGGTACGAGTATTATTTTACCTTGCCGACTAAAATATCCGGCCTACGAATACGCATTAATACGCGAGATTTGCTTGTATGAAACGCGGTGTGCATGGCATGCCACGCGCGCGCACACACACACACACGCACGTACACACGCACACTTACGCTATAATATATTCCAGCAGTATTTTTGATTCACGACAAACCCGCTTCATGCTGCTAGCTGGCAGCCCGTCTCGTCTCTGACGTAACGCCGACGATACTACACAGTTCTGCCGAAAATAACTCGTTTGCTCGCGGAACACCGCGCCGAACCCTCGCCCTCAGTTGAAACATTGTGTAACATTTTAATACAATGTTGCAATTTTGCCACGTTTCGTAATAGCGGACGCCGAAGGGCACACAAAAAACACCGGAGCCTTTCTTCACCAGTCAAGCGAACCGTCTCCGGTATCGCTGTAAAATAGGTGTCGCCCCAGCCGCTTACCGCACTGATGTTATACACGATGATGTAACAGATCTGAAGCCCGGTGTTTACGCCATCTTACGTGCGTGTGCGTGCGTGTGTGTGTGTGTGTGTAGCGGCAGTATTTTCGTACGGGTCCGTTTTCGGGGTGACTTCAACGCAGGCAGGCAGCGGACTGTCTTGAATAGGCGAACAGCCGACCGAGAAAATATCGCGGCCGGCTGAGTTTATGGCGGAACGCGTTTTGATTTATGGCGAAAGAAGTTCGGCTCCCGTCCGACTGGGCCCGAATTTATGACGCGAAAATCATGCGAAATGTAGCAGTGGCACTCGGTCTGTGTGTGTGTAGGTATATATATATATATATATATA
>JALWFW010000301.1 GCA_027013865.1 Polyangiaceae bacterium
TCTGCGGAGGCTGCCATGGCGTAGGTCCTGTCATCCATGGAAAATGCGTATACGACCGCGAGGCGACCTCGGTTCTTTATGAATCTGAGGAGTCTGGCACCTTCTTCGGCCGTGGCGAGGGGCAGGCGGCCGTCCACTTTGAACATTACCCCCCTGCAGGTGGGACTGGACACGCAGGACAGTATTTTCATGGAGATTTTCGCAATATCCAAGGAGTCGGGGGATGAAAAATCCACCAGGAGAATATCGTCGGATGTGCCCCAGTAAAGTGTCGGCTGAGCACTGTTGTGGTATGCCCACTTCACCGTGCCCCACGAGCCCCAGTAGCCTCCTGAGGTGAAATCCGTTGCCCAGGTGTCATGTTTCCAGTCTAGATCGAGTCGGAGTCCACCGGATACGAGCCAGTTTCCGAAAAAATCGTGTCTGAGGATGCCGAAAATCGAGAATCCCTTGCCTCCAAGACGGACCCCTGCATCCCAGGAATGCCTGTCATTGGCCAGTTCTGCCGTGAGCCATGCCGCTGCATAGTCACTCTTCCAGTGGATGCCTCCACGATGGAACCACACCGGATCTCCATTGGCTCCCAGGTATTCCCGTGACAGTCCAGCGAACAGAACGAGATCTCCCAGCGGGTTGATGGCTGCCTGAAGACCTCCGGAGACGTGTCCATCTTGATTCATGGCTCCCCAGATTCCCACAGATGTCATGAACGGATCGAGATATCCCGCTACTCCCAATGCTCCGGTGTATTCAGATTTCCGGACGTATCCGCCAAGGGTCCACCTGAGCCGTGCTGAGTCAAAACTCAGTGATGCGGTCCCCGTGGCCGTCGAATCAACCGTTCCGCCACCTGTGGCAAGTACCAGACCAGGGTGTGCCATGGATACTGCAGGTTCCCACGGGGCCGGCATGTGTAGTGGTTCAGGATTCTGTGGAGGCATGACAAGGAGCACGAGGGCGTATATGGTGACTGTCTCAAACATGCGGTATTCATGACATTAAAAGAAGTTGCCCTCAATATATTGCGACATATTGCGACGTGCATACCTCAAAAAGAGTGTCATGGTGTTACGACGGCGTCTAAGGGCAGGGCAAAAGGGATGCACATCAGATGAGTTTGTGTCATTATTCCATGTGACGTGCCGGTGTCCGGGACTCATGTCTGGTGCTATCCGAACGTATCGGACGGTTTTGTCTGGAGGCAGCAATGAAACGTATCTTTTCGGTATTGACGGTTTTTCTCCTTACAGCACTGACAGCCTCTTCGGCCAGTGCAAAACTTCTTGAACTTTGGGCGCAGGGCGGCGTGGGAGGTCTTGCGGGTCTCTATTCCCATCCTTCCGTCAAATGGACGGACGGTGAGGAGCATTCCCTGGATAGTGACACGGACTACTTCATAGTACATTCCGGACCGATGTACGGCATCTCCGGAGGCATAGAATTCCTATTCATGGATCTCCAGGTGGAATTCATGCAGGTCACCGATTCCGGTGGTAATCCGTCATCCCAGCTCCTTACCTTGATGCTTGGGCTGGATGCGGATTTCGACTATGGCCCAGTGGTATGGACTCCATTCATGTTCGTGGGTCTGGGCCTGGGTACGGCTGACAGCACATGGATGCAGGAGGAGAACCCCCAGCTCACCCATGACGATCTCGATTCGCAGATACTTTTCATGAGGGTCGGCGGCAGACTAGAGTACAAGATTACCGATATGTTCCGTCTATCATTCGAGGGTGGCGTGGGAGGACATTTCATCCAAAAGGCATATCTTCCTGCCAATGCAGAAGAATCCAAGTCCTTGGGTGTTCATGCCTATGCTTCTTTCGGTCTGAGGATAGTGTTCGATGTTTTTGGTGGGAGCAGCCCCAAACACGAGGACGGCGAAATACCACCAACCGTAGAGGTACGCAGGAAACCTGTGGAGTCAGCACCTGCGGGCGGAACTTCTCCGGCCTCCGGGTCTGGCTCTGGCTCTGGTTCTGGTTCTGGTGCCAAACCTGTTGAAAAGGGCAGTGCAACCGGCAGTTGAGGGACATGACTGGTCTTCTACGGCGTTTCATCTTTATTTCCCTGCTCATGGTGGCGTTTTGGGGGTGCATGGATTCCTCTTCGGGGACGTCATGCGGAGACGGGTCGTGTTCCGGTGAAGAGGACTGTGCGTCGTGTCCCGACGACTGTGGTGTGTGCGACACGTGCGGCGATGGTACCTGCACAGGAGAGGAGACGTGTTCGACGTGCTCTTCAGACTGCGGTCAGTGTCCACGATGTGGAGACGGGTCGTGTTCCGGTGAAGAGGACTGTACGTCATGTCCCGGCGACTGTGGTGTGTGTGTAGTATGTGGTGATGGCGTATGCAGCGGCAGTGAGGACTGTTCGTCGTGTCCTGCCGACTGTGGCCAGTGTACCCCGGACTGTCCAGATGGCGTATGCAGCGGCAGTGAGGACTGTTCGTCGTGTCCTGCCGACTGTGGCCAGTGTCCAGACGGCTGTGGAGACGGCTACTGTGACCCTGCCGGCGGTGAGAACTGCTTCAACTGCGCTTCAGACTGCGGCCAGTGCCGGGGAACGCCCTGTATGGTACACGATACCCCAGGAGCCCTGGGGCAGTGTGTGGGCCAGGTGTGTGTGAACAGCCCGGACTGCTGTTCCGGGGCATGGGATGCCTCGTGTGTAGAGGCCTATGTGCAGGCCTGTCCCGATGAGTGTACTCCCACATGTGGTGATGGCGTATGCAGCGACTCAGAAGACTGCGGCTCATGTCCATCCGATTGCGGCCAGTGTCCCACTTCCTGCGGGGACGGGGTATGCAGTGGCGGTGAGGACTGCAGAGCCTGTCCCTCCGACTGTTCGGATTGCTCTGCAGAGGACGGATGTGCCGTTCATCGGCAGCCTGGGACGTCTTCACAGTGCCTGGACTGTGTATGCGATGCGGATCCCTACTGTTGTACGGTATCCTGGGATTTGCAGTGTGTCTCCGAATGTTCCGCGTGCGGAGGGATGTGTCCGTCCCCTGGCTGTGGAGACGGCGTATGCAGCCCAGGGGACCTGGAGACCAGGTACACTTGCCCTTCGGACTGTGGCACATCCCCTGGTTGTGGAGACGGCATCTGCACTTCTTTAGAGAGCCGGCTCTGTCTGGCAGACTGTCAGCGTATTCCGGAGGACTGCGGTGACGGTGTCTGCGGTGACGACGAGGGGACATGGAACTGTTCTTCGGACTGCGGCACTGGTTCTGGTGATCCCTGTGAGTCTCATATGGGCCCGGGATGCTCTGATATGGCGGCATCGTGGTGTGTATGCAATCTGGATCCCTATTGCTGTAGGATATCCTGGGACTGGCACTGCGTGTCGCTGGCCACTCGGCAGTGCGGTATGGCATGCGGTGGTCCCTCCTGTGGTGACAAAAACTGTGATATCGGTGAGGACTGCCACACCTGTCCTTCGGACTGCGGCCAGTGTCCGCGATGCGGAGACGGAGAATGCTCTTCTGGAGAGTCGTGCAGCTCGTGTCCAGCCGACTGCGGTCAGTGTACATCCTGTGGAGATGGGGTATGTTCCGTGGAGGCAGGAGAGTCGTGTACTTCATGCCCTTCGGACTGTGGTGCGTGTTTTTACTGCGGCAACGGTGTGTGTGAGAGCGATGCTGGTGAGGACTCCATGATATGTCCTTCGGATTGCCACTGTGGAGACGGCATATGTGCCGGAACCGAGAACGTCATTTCCTGTCCTTCGGACTGCTACTGCGGGGATAGCATATGTTCTCCGGGCGAGGACCAGGCTACGTGTCCTTCGGACTGCCAAGGAGAGTCTTGAATGCACTTCGCTTGTGAGATACCCTGCATCGAGTGCGTATCATATAGCTTTTGAGGAAGCTGGTGCTTCCGGACGCCTGCCGGTACTGCTGGTCCCAGGGCGTGTGATGTTCACAAAACGGATACCGTACTGCCAGGAGGCCTAAATGATAAGACGTAGATTCACGGTCGCGATAATGCTCTTCGTGCTGATGATCTCGTGTCATCGGCAAACCGGTGTTTCCGCAGTACATACACGTGGTTCTAAGAAGTTCAGGTTTACTGGGGCGTGGCCACTCGATGATACATCGATGTTCACCGGCCGTGCACGCAAGGCTGTCATATGGGCCAATGCACTGTGGTATACGGGCCGTCTTTTCGAGTCTGCTCAGTCTCTCGAAAATTCCGTCAGGTACATCCCTGTGAAAACGGAGGCTTACGAAAGGGTGGTGCTGGCCCTTGGTGTGATTTACGAGAAACTGGGGCAGTGGGACAGGGCCAAGGCCTGGTACAGCCGTTCACTCACTGATGGACTCGGTCAGGGTGAGGCCAGATTCAAGACCATGATGAAGGCTGTTTTGTCCATACGGGCCTGTGTGGAAGCCACGGATGGGTGCTCACCAGAGCCTTTCAGCAAGATGTGCACCGGCGGTAATCTGCTTGCATGCCGGGATATGGGAGTGGCATGGCAGTATCTGGGGAATGATGAGAAAGCTCGGAAGATCTATGGACGTGCATGCCATTCTGGGGACAGGGCATCGTGTGCCTATGAGGCATATTTGATGTGGAAGTCCTTTCTTCAGATGGACGAGGCAGAGGACGCCATGGAACGCAAGTGCAATGAAGGGTCGGCGCAGTCGTGTTCGCTTCTTGCACAGATGTACAGGATAAAACAGGGTGAGTGCTCCAAGGTTACGTCATTTCTGGCAGTCAAGGGGTGTGCCGGTGGCTCGTGGCTCGGATGTATGGAGCAGCTGGAATGCGGTGATTTGGGTACGAGAAAGGACGTGGCCGTAGATTCTGTGGACGAGGCATGTACTGGCTGGGATCCGTGGTCTTCCGAGGCATGTCTTTCCGAAGCCCGCATGGAAATAAGTCAGTCCCGCGCTCTCGAGGCATACGGCAGGGCGCTCATACTGCTCAAACGTCAGTGCAACGGAGGTTCCGGCAGGGCATGCGAGAATGTGGCGGAGATGTACCGCCGCGGCCGTGGCATCATCCGGAGTACCGTAAAGTCCATGGAATTCTCCAAAAAAGCGTGTGACAATGGCTTTTTGCCCGGATGTGTCGCAGTGGTCATATACGGAGAGAAGTCTGACAAACACAGTGGCAAGACACTCGATATGCTCAAACGGGCATGTCTCAAGGGAGTTGGTCGAGCCTGCGGTTTTTTGGCAGAAACGGACGGTAGCCATAGGGAAGAGTTCCTCAGACGAGGCTGCGATGCATCCGATGCTCGGTCGTGCCGACTTCTGGCCGAACACCTAGCCGCCCACAAAGGGTGGGACTCGGCAGTCCGCCTTCTCAGGAAGGCCTGTCTTTTGGGGGATGGAGACGGATGCGAGAAGCTGGGCACCATGTATGCCACGGGCAAGGGTCTGGTATGGGATCCCAAGGCCGCTTTCGTCATGTACAAGAGAGCCTGCAGCAGGGGTAATCATATGGCATGTTCCAGCCTCGCAGACATGTACACCATTGGCGAAGTCGTGAAACAGGACTATACGAGGGCCCGCAACCTGTATTCGGAGGCATGTCAGAACAACATCGGCAGGGCCTGCAACAATATCGGAGAGATGTATCTGGTGGGCGCAGGAGTAAGAGGGGACACTCGTAAGGCACTGGCATATTTCGACAAGGCCTGTCGCCTTGGTGCTTCTGTCGGATGCTACAACCTGGGCAATCTGTACCTGCAAGGAGAGAACGTAGAGCACGATCCCATCGTGGCATCAGGACTATTCGAGAAGGCCTGTCAGGAGGGTCAGGCTTCCTCGTGTCTTGCGCTGGCCCGGATGTACCGTGACGGTATCGGAGTGTCCCGATCCCTGTCCAGGGCAAAATCCCTTTATTATCAGGCATGTACCAAAGGAGAGGGCAGGGGCTGCGAGTGGGCGGCATATCTGTACTTCAAAGACAGGGGCAACCGCCGTAGTCACAACATCGCCCGTTCCATTTATTCCAAGGTATGTGGCTGGGAGAAGAACAGCGCCTGCCATAATCTTGCCTATATGATGTTTAAGGGACTTGGTGGCCGCCGAGACACTGCCAGTGCCCGTAAACTGTTTACTAAGGAGTGTTCTAAAGGATTCATCCCTTCGTGTGCCGGACTTCGTACCATGGCCATGCGCTGGATGATAACCGGCAAGGAGCGTGCCGATGTACTGAACCTCGTCAGGAAGCAGTGCGGACAGAGCAGGTGTCCTGACTTGAAGGTGGTTCCACCTTCGGATAAATGATCCTGGCCCCTGCATCGTAGGGGTATGATGCAGGAGAGTGGAGTTATGCTGATGATGAGTTTGATGCTGTTCACGATATTGATGGGAGCCGATCAGAATGCATGGCTGGATGCTTGCCGTCCACGTCTGGAGGCGGTATGGACCAAAGGAGTGATCGTTCAGGCAGCCATGTTCCTCAGGGATCCCGGACACCCGTTCAACCGTAGGGACAACGTAGCCACCGTGGAATTCGTCGTGCATCCAGATGGAAGAGTCGGCAGGGTACTGCTGGTGGGCTCAAACGGGATCACAGCCTTCGATACCACGGTACTCGAGGCTGCCAGGGACATAAAGAGACTTCCTCCCCCTCCGGACAGTGCCATCTCCGATGATGGCTTGACCCATCTGTTCTGGACCTTCGCACGGGGTAAGCCATACCTGCGCAAGCCGTCGGTGAGGCTCGTACGCTTCCCTCCGCAAAAGGCTATTCCGCTATTCGTGAGTGAAGGTGCTCTGTCCAAGGCTATGGAGCGTCTTCTCGAAACGGGTACTGCAGCCATAAATCCGTTTATATCAGCCATAAAGTCGTTTCATGGAGCCGCCTTGGCCCGTTCGGCGAAGATGGTCTCAGGAGGAGTGGATGCCTATCTCATGCTGGGCGGCCGCCCCAATATTCTGGGATCTTTGTTGGTAGATCGTCTCACAAGCATGAAACCCACAGTTCTTCGTGAATTCCTCGAGAGACATCCGGCTCCAAGGGTGGCCTGTAACATTCTTGCGCTTCCTTTGGACATGCCCCGGCGTCTCATCGTGGAGGAGGCACTACTTGCGTCTACTCGTGGTCCTGTTCCTTGTCCTGGACGGTCTTACTGGAAGAACCGTTCCAAAGAGAATGATTTCACCACTGATTACACGGCCGTTGCCGCCATGTTCCGTCTCACCGGCGACCAGAAGTGGAAGGATATGATCAAGAAGGCCTTCAGTAACAGTGCCACCCGCCGATTGGCCATCAGAGCCATGGGGCTCACCAGGTCCAAGGCTTTCGAGGCCAGGCTCATAGGACTGTTCTTCGGGCCAAAAAAGGCTTCCGTATCCCTCAGGGTGGAGGGACTAGATGCTCTCGCCCGAGTAGGAACCAAGCGCTGCAAGGTTATTATCATCGCCAACGCTCGAAAGAAGATAGAGGCCCTCAGAACCAGGGCTCTGAGACTCCTGGTCCACATGGAGGGACTTCAGACCGCTAGAGGATATGCCTTTTTGGGGGCTTTGCGCCAGGATCCCCTCTATGAGAATAAGCTAGTGGCCGCCCATGGCCTAGCTGTCGTTGCATTTCCCCAATTCGTCAATGAGCTCAAGGGGCTGTTGCGGGTCAAAAGCCCCGAGGCCGTGGCCCAGACCTTAAGTGGACTCGATCCCCACAATCCCAAAGCCAGGGAGATGCTGATGAAATTCGTGTCTGACAAACGTCCTAAAGTGAGGAAAGCTGCCCTCAGACAGCTGTTTTTGGTCAGAAACGACCCGGCTGTATCCGCTCTGTTTGCATCCTTGAAAGGAGCAGACAAAGAAGAGCGTCTTATGATGCTGGCTGCGTCTTCGGATTCGGCTCAAACTGCTGGTGTTCTAGATTCCGACGATCCGGCGGAGGTGGTGGCAGCTGCGTCATCCCTCAATAAATCACAGGCCGGCAGGGCAATCATCCTCAGGCGAACCCGTGCCTGGCTGAAGAGGGCATCTGCCAGCGATTATGCCAGAGTGCTACTGGTGGCACTGGGAATAGGTCTGAGATGAAGGAAATCGACGAACTCGTGGAAGTGATGGAGGCGCTCCTGGCTCCTGACGGATGTCCCTGGGACAGGGCCCAGACCTTGGATTCTCTCAAACCGTATCTTCTGGAGGAGGCCTACGAGGTTCTGGAGAGCATGGACGGTCCGCCAGAGCTCCACCGTGAAGAATTGGGAGATCTGCTGTTCCAGATAGTATTTCACAGTGCCCTGCGTCAGCACAAAGGGGAATTCTCACTGGCAGACGTCGCACGTGGGATAACACGCAAGCTCATCGACAGGCATCCACACGTGTTTTCCAACGGTCCCGATACCCATTCGGAGGAGATATGGGAACGTAACAAACGGCAGGAGAAGGGGCGTGAATCCTTCATGGACGACATCCCCCGCGGTCTGCCCGCTCTTTTGAGAGCGCAGAAGATTCAGCGTAGGGCCTCAGCAGCAGGGTTCGACTGGAAGGATCCAGCAGGGGCCTATGAGAAGGTGATGGAAGAGTTGGACGAGGTTCGTTCTTCCATGAACGATCCCGTGAAACTTCGTGAGGAGCTTGGCGATCTTTTGTTTGCCATGGTCAACTGGATCCGTCTTCTGGGGTTTGATGCAGAGGTACTGCTGTCCCAGGCCAACCGCAAGTTCGAAGGACGTTTCAGAACCATGGAAGCCCTTGCCAGGCAGCGGGGCGACGTTTTCGAGGACCTGGATCTCGATGCCCAGGAAGAACTCTGGCAGGAAGCCAAGAAACATTCGGGGGACAGTAGACATGGGTAAGATAAGGGTGGCGCGCACCATAACTAGACTTTCGGGTGGCCCGGCTTTCGCCGCTGTTCTCAGGGCGAGGCACATGGATCCGGATCGGTTCGAAACCCGACTTTATTACGGCAAGACCGAGCCCGGGGATCCGCCGGAACAGCTATATCTGCTAGATGGTGCCGGCGTCGAGGCGACGGAGGTTACGGAGCTCCACAGATCCATAGATCCTATCAGGGATCTCAGGGCACTGTGGCGCATGGTCAGGGAATTTCGCGAATTTAGGCCCCACATCGTTCATTCCCACCAGTCGAAGGATGCCTACGTTGCCCGCGTCGCTGCTGTACTGGCTGGTGTGCCTGTGGTCATACGCACGTTTCACGGACATACATACTATAGGGAGCACTTCTTCGGCCGCCACGCCCGTCTGCGTCAGGTGTACGTGGCTCTGGAAATCGCGGGTTCTCCGTTCATAAAGACGTTTACCACACTGACACCCACGATAGAGCAGGAGCTCGTGCACACGTACCGTATAGGCCGCCATGACGAGTACTTTCTCATACCAACGGCCAGGGATCTCATGGAGTTCAGCAGCGAATCAACGTCCCGTGACATGGCCAGGCGGATCCTCGGACTTCCGGAGGATGCCACTGTACTGGCCACGGTGGCTAGTCTCACTCCCCGCAAGCTTCCGGTAGAATCCCTCGAGGCTTTCAACCACTTCATCAGCATGACATCTCATCCCGATCCCCATCTGCTATATGTGGGTGACGGCCCCCTACGCTCGCAGCTCGAGGAGAGGATAAGGGACCTTCATCTGGAGGACAGGGTTCATCTGCTCGGTCACAGGACCGACGTGCCACTCATATACAGGGCAACGGATCTCTCGTTCATCAATTCCACCTCCGAGGGCACTCCCGGGGCACTCATAGAGGCCCTGGCCGCAGGAGTGAAGGTGGCGTCGGTGGATGTCGGGGGAATCCGGGATCTGTTCGACGGCAACCGTCTGGGAACCCTGGCCCAGCCATTCTCTCCCCTCGCCCTCGCCCATGCATTCGAAAAAGAACTGAATACGGAGCGTGACATGGAGTCAATATCCAAGGAGATACTGGCCCGGTATGACGTACGCTCCACCACCCCCAGGCTCGAAGAGCTGTACGTCCGGCTGCTCCGCGAGGAGGGATTTGATGTCTAACTTGTTGATATTATTCAGTTTTTTTGTGTCTCTTCAGAATGGTGGTCCATTGCCGTCACGTCTGCCTACTCCCCAGGGACCAGGGTTATTCTCCAGGATGCCCGCATGTACCGTAAAACTGGGATCATGGGTTCAGTACAGGGTCGTCAATAGGAAACGTGCTGCCACGTATACCATGAAGTTGGCCCTCGTTGGCAGGAGTGCCGACGGCAAGTCCACGTGGATAGAGATGGAGCTCGCCTACGGCACCACTTCTTTCAAAATCAAGATGCTCACCGAGGGCAATCCGCGCAGGTCGGGCAAGGTGACCAAGGTCATAATACAGATTGGCAATATGGCTCCCGTGAGTCTACCTCCGGATGAGCAGAAGAATCTGATGCCCCTGATAACGCGCAGGCCAGTCAAAAAGATGCGTCTCGTGGCAGAGGAGAAGGTGACGACCCCGGCCGGGACCTTCACTGCCCGGCGTTACGAGGGGCTCGACGAGGACGGAAATCCGGTGAAACTGTGGTTCTCCCAAGACGTGAAGATCTGGCGGCTCCTGAAGTTTCATTCCTCTGTCATGGATATGGAGCTTCTGGGTCAGGGCACGGGAGCACGTTCCAGACTTCCTGATACAGCACCTATGATGAAGTTGAGGTGAGATATGACGTCAGGACAGCCAAAAGTACCGGACAGTGCATCTGAAACCGCTAAAGTGGCGGCTGCCATGTTCGAGGCCGGTGACTTCGCTGCAGCACGAGCACTCGCCAGGGCCATTATTCGTCGCAGGGAGGAGTTCACCGATTCTGATGCCGCACTGGCCCGGGAGATATTGCACAGGACCACTCCTGATTCTGGAGTCATCAAGCTGGGACTCGCTGTACTCGTTGCGGTGATACTGGTTTTCGTATGGTCAGTGTGGATTTCTCACCACTGATTCGTCTGCTGGATAGCTTCATGCTGGGAATATGTCGGTGGGGGAACGGCAAACCGTCTGGTTTTTGGACGCCATGGCAGCCGGTACTTACATTATGGTTTCATGGAATACGTAAGACGTTTCGGTGTCTGGCTCGCGCTTCACCTGGGGCTCAGACAGTGGGTGATAACGGCTTCCCTGTACAGTATACTGATTGTCCTGGCAGCCATAATATCCACTCTCGTTTTGTCGAGACTGGTGGAAAGCAGACTCAGGGAGCCTGAAAAACGCTACGTTGCCAATAAACTCATAAAATACGGCATAAAATTCACGGCATTTCTGCTTCTCGTCAAAGTATGGTTCAGGGTGGAAGGTGGTCTGTGGGCCTATCTCGGACTGCTGTCGGCCGGTCTTGCCGTGGCGCTCCAGGATCCGGTGGCGAATTTCGCTGGGTGGATATATCTGGTGCTGAGCAGACCGTACTCCATCGGTGACCGCATCGAGATAGGGGAACTCGCAGGGGACGTAGTGGACATAAGGATAAACACGACATCACTGCTGGAGATACGTAACTGGGTCCATGCGGATCAGTCCACGGGGCGCGTCATACAAATCCCCAATTCCTGGGTGTTCAAGAAAGCCATAGCCAATTACAACGCTGGATTCGATTTTGTCTGGAACGAGATGGAGGTCACCATCACCTTCGAGAGCAACTGGAGGAAGGCGCGGGAGATACTCAGCGAAATCCTGTACAGACAGGAGAGCCTTTCTGCAGCCAAGGCCCGTGAGGAGCTGCTCAAGGCCAGCAGAGAGTATATGATCCGCTACGGCCAGCTGGATCCCATAGTCTGGACCCGTGTGGACGCCAGTGGAGTGACCCTCATCATGCGTTACCTGTCCCGTCCAAGGGAGCGTAGAGTGGAGGAGAGTGCACTGTGGGAGAAAATTCTGGATGCCTTTGCTGCAGAGGCGGATATAGATTTCGCGTATCCCACCCAGAGGGCATTCATCAATCCAGTGGAGGGCAAGGAGGCAATCCGAGCCGCCATTCCCCGAGTCTCCTGAGAATTCTGTCCTGTTTGGTTCATGAAGTGTCCCACTGACAGCCTGTGATCAGTTTTTTGATGACAAGCAACCTCATCCTGACTAAAGAAGTATGAGAATTACACGGAGGAAGACCATGTCCAAGGACACAGTTGACAGAGACAAACTGAAAATCCTCAAGGAGCAGGCCACCCAAGATACCCAAATAATCATGGAGGAAGAGGTCTATATCATCGTGACCCAGGCCTTCTGTCCCAACGGCCACAATCTGGTGGGCAAGGGCAGACATACCTTTGACGGATATCCTTCTATCACCATAAAGGTGAGTGACGGCAGTCAGGAGAGTTTGGTGGAGCTGTCGCCTTTCCATGGGGATTCCACCAAGTTTGGCATGGAGTATCCTGCCGGTACCAAGCTCAGTCTGATGTGTCCTGAGTGCGGTGTCGAGCTTCCTGCCGCAGGTCCGTGTCAGTGTGAGGATGTTTCCGAGGGAGAATGGCGCAAGGTTTATCTCACTCCCGAACGCAGTGAGTCCCATGTGATTCTCCTGTGTGATATCTGGGGATGTCCCCACTCAAAGGTCATCGACAACAATGATCTGTTCTCAGAGTTCGCCCCGGAGGATGAAGAAGATGTCCAGTAAGATTTTCATATTGACTTTACTTGGTGCCCTCATATCTCCCGCCATGGCTGAAGCCCAGCAGCCTGCCTCACAGCTGGGTTTTGGGGTCGGAGCTCAGTATGTGTACGTTCCTTCCAAGGTGATGTCCATATTCGTCGAGACACCACGTCCGGTGTCTGGAAAGGCCTTCATGGCCTTCATGCGTTACAGCAAGAATACCAGCGTAATGATGCTCAGAGTAGGACACATGGCCATCTCTGCCGATGACGGAGTGTGGCTGGGCAGGGGACATGACTGGAACGAGGCGAAATACGAGAGGTTCGACAGTCCTGGGTTCATGTGGATGGACTTCTATTTCGGCTCCGAGCTTCCCATGGGGCCCACGGGTCTTTCATTCTTCTACGGTGGAGCCATCGGCATGGGCCTGGTGGAAGGCGACATCTACTCCAAGGATGCCTATGGCTGCACGGAGAACAACTACGATCCACCTTCCGGTACCTGTGTCTTCGCACCCTTGGAGGAAAAAGAGGACGTCCCCAGGTATCTGCCCACGATATCCCTTACTGCTGGAATCAGGTATCAGATAATCAAGTGGCTCTCCGTTCAGGCACAGGCTGGTGTGTTCATTCCAGGATTCGTTACTGCCGGTGTCTCTGTGATGGGACATTTCTGAAAAGCATATTCCCCATAGACATACACTTCGGTTCAGGGGCTCCACCATGGCTTGACTTTGTGTGAGTTAGTCCAAAAAAATCAATAATCACGGGTGGTTATAATTTATCTATTTATGCCGTGGAAAATCGGATATCTTGTGCCACATTTTGAACCATACGAGGTAAATGGATGAGTGTCTTTACAGCAATCATAACTGCAACGATAGTCATGAGTGTCCCTTCACCCTACAGGAGTGCTCCTGCAAGGACGCTTCCCGGGATGCTGCCAGCCTACAGAACCCCTCTCCTACAAAAGACCTCACCGGGTCAGATCAATGCCTTCAGACTCGATCATCCCAAGCTCTTCGGAGTCACCGAGCCGCCTCCCGAAGGATTTCGCATGTATGCCGAGTTCGGTCCTGTGGATGCCATGTACATCACATACGAGGATATGCTCCGTGACTACTTCGTCAGTGTAATCGGCTCAGCCACGGCAGGTACTGAGGTGTACATCGTCGTGTCCGGGCAGCAGATGCAAAATCAGGTGGACAATGTCCTTACCACGGAGCTGTCTTCTGATGCCTATCAGCACATCCATTACGTGGACGTGTCGTCGTATCCCTTCTTCTACTCCCCCATATACACTATATGGATGGTCGACTACGGTCCGTTCTTCGTGAAGAATGCCAGTGACGAGGTGGCTGTGGTCGATCCCCGTTACTATGCTGAGCGTGTGGACGACGATGCTCTGCCCGCAAAACTGGCCGACATCCTGGGTATGACCGATTACCGCACGGATCTCAATATCGAGGGAGGAAATCTCATCTCCGACGGCGAAGGGACCTGTTACACGAGTACCATGCTGCTCCAGGAGAATCCTGAGCGCTCTCAGGAAGAGATAGAGCAGGTCCTGGACAATTACTTCGGATGCGAGAAGGTCGCATGGCTCACTCCCTTGGCAGGTGAGGGAACGGGCCACGTGGACATGTTCTTCGTGCTGGCATCCCCCACGACGGTGCTGGTAGGCAGTTACGAGCCTTCCCAGGATTCCCAGAACGCTCAGATACTCGACGACGACGCCCAGTTCCTCGAGGGGTTCACCACGGCAGCCGGCAGTTCCCTCCAGGTGCTGCGCATACCCATGCCTGACAAGGGCTGGGACAACACATATCAGGATCATGTGTGGCGTACCTACACCAATGGCCTGAGACTGAACGACGTGTACCTGATGCCCGTGTATGCGGAAGAATCAACCCATGAGGCGTCAGCCATTGAGGTCCTTCAGCAGGCTTTGGGAAGTGTACAGATAATCGGAGTCCCGTCGGACGACATAATCACCTGGGCAGGAGCCATTCACTGCACCACGCGCACTAAGCCGGTAGGGACGGCATACGAGCCTGCCTCTCCTCCTGCCTATGTGTGTGACGGGCGTTACGAGTGTAACTGTACGGACGAGTGCACTACTGGTGAGTCACGCTGCGTGGATGACGACACCAGGGAGGTATGCGGCCAGGACGACGATGACCTGTGTCTGGAGTGGATACAGATGGCCTGTCCCAGTGGCGAGACATGCTCCGACGGTGTCTGTGGTTCATGTTCGGACGAGTGTAACTACGGGGATTACGGATGCAGTGACGAGAATACGGTCTCCCGCTGTTCTGAGGCAGGAGATGGTGATGCCTGTACCGAAGAGGTGACCATGCCCTGTCCGTCGGGACGCCAGTGCAGCTATGGTCTGTGCCTGCCTCCAGACAATGCCGGATGCGGTAACGTGGACTTCGTGGGTGAATGTCAGGGCGATTACATGGTATACTGCCAGGATGGCCAGCTGTCGGTGGTGGACTGCAGACAGTACGGAGGAGTGTGCGGCTGGAGCGAGAATGATGATTACTACGACTGTATCGAAGGTTCTCCGTGCACCGACGACTGTACGGCAGGTGAAGTCAGATGTTCGGACGATGGCGCATCCGTGCAGGCCTGCACAGGCGATGTATTCACCGGCTGTCTGTCCTGGAACACGGTCGCACAGTGTGATAACGGTTGCCATGATGGCACCTGTCTGACGGATGATGGCACTGGTACCGGCAATGGTACGGATGATGACGGTACTGGCACGGGCAGCGGCACCGACACGGGCAGCGGTACGAATACTGATTCTTCGGATGACGGTTCATCGAATGGAGGGTGCGGCTGCTCCACACCGGGGACGTCAGGCAGCAGTGTGCCCTGGTTCATGTTCGTGGTTTCCGCATTGATGGTAACCATCATGAGACGTAAAAACCGGATTGAATGAATTTTAGCAGCATGTCTGTTAGTCATAGGGGCTTTAAGATCGGTTCCTCGTCATGCTGCCAGTAAAGATGCACTGAGCATAGAAACATATCGAGGAGGGAATGTCGTGAAACTATTAATCAAGGCTTCGGTGATGGTTGCTCTGTTTGCAAGCCTGTTGTTCACGGTGTCCTGTGATGACAGCGGCGATGATGGGTCTAAGTGTGGCAATGGCGTCGTGGATGATGGAGAGGAGTGCGACGGTGAAAAGCTGGGACGCTACACCAATTGCAGTTCCCTGGGTTTCAGCAGTGGGACCCTTAGGTGTACGGATCAGTGTACCTATGATGTCTCATGGTGTGAGCACCACTGTGGTAACGGTACGATAGAGAAAGACAGGGAGGAGGAGTGTGATGGTGATGCACTTGACGGAAAAACATGTATGAACATGGGACTTGGCAGTGGCACACTGCGGTGTTCCAGTGAATGTAAATTTGATATATCCGGGTGTGAGATTAAGCATCGTTGCGGTAACGGTGTCTTGGAGACTGGAGAACAGTGCGATGGCAGTATCTCCTCGGTAGGGACGTGTGAACAGCTCGGTTTTAATAAGGGCGGCTCTTTGACGTGTAGGAATGACTGTATCATAGACTATTCCCAGTGTAATGGGGAAACGAATTATGACTCAGACAACGATGGGGTGCCTGATCCAGTGGACAACTGTCCGGGTACTTTCAATGAGCCGCCCAAACCTTATGAACCTCAAAGTGATCGGGACAAAGATGGAATCGGTGACGCCTGTGACAACTGTCCGGATACTCCAAATCCGGATCAGATGGACTCCAACGATGATGGACATGGAGACGCCTGTACCGAGGTTAATGATGATTTCGATGGAGACGGTGTCCCCAATGCTACTGACAACTGCCCGTATACATACAACACTAACCAGACCGACAGACATGAAGACGGCATAGGGGATCTGTGCCAGTACAGCAGTGTGAGTACTGGGGCTGACTTCACGTGCGCCATAACCCTGGACGCGGAAAAAGTGGTGTGCTGGGGACACAACGATTCGGGTCAGTTGGGCAATGGGTCGAATTCAGATAGCCTTCTGCCGGTGCTCGTCATGACTGAGAACGAAAATTCAGGTAATTTGGTCCCTCTTCAGAACATCAGGCAGATAAGTGCGGGCCAGCAACATGTATGTGCAGTGTCTTTTAACGGACGGGCGTATTGTTGGGGCATCAACGACTACGGGCAGCTGGGAAGCGGTACGGGGTCGGATTCTTCGACTGCCATGCCGGTGGTGAGCAGTATGGGGGGATACCTCAAAAACGTGATGTACATCAGTTCCGGGGAGCATCATACCTGTGCCGTACTGACGGATTCTACTGTCTGGTGTTGGGGAAACAATGAATCCGGCCAGTTGGGAGATGGTTCCACGGACGGGTCCATGGAGGCAGTAAAGGTAAAGACGGACTTTAGCGGAAATACACTGTCTGGCATAGTGGAGGTCGCTTCCGGACAGAGGCATACGTGTGCTCTTCATGAGGACGGACACACTGTTTACTGCTGGGGGAACAACTCAGCCAGCCAGTGCGGTGTGGATTCCCAGCAGAACATGTCCCTGAATTATGCTACTCAGGTGCCTTTGCAGCAGACGGAAATCAGCAGCATAACAGGTATCTCTGCAGGAGGTGATTTCACATGTGTGTCAGGTATTGCTTCGGATGACAGCACGGCTGTTTGGTGCTGGGGAGGCAATGCCTTGGGTCAATTGGGCTGCGGTTCCTGTGCAGAGGTCACATCAACGGCTACTCCAGTACGGGTTATATCCGAAAATGGTACCTATCTTGCAAATGTGTCTGACTTCAATGTAGGATTTTCGCATTCCTGTGCCATAGATGCTGATAACGTGGTGGTGTGCTGGGGAGGCAATTATGCCGGCCAACTGGGTATCGACGATGGTGTTACTACTTCGGCCACGGTTGTACAGGTACATGCCAGTACAACTGACAGTAACGAAGTCTTCAGTGTGCTAGGAGGAAGTATCTCAGCAGGATACGAGCACACCTGCGCCACCAGGCCAGTTCCCGGCAATGGTGCATACGGAATGGAAATATGGTGCTGGGGAAACAACTCATTTGGTCAGTTGGGTACAGGTAACACTGAGTCAGGTTATGTCCCAGTTCCGGTGGCGGATGTGGCTGCCCGTAAATGAGAAAGAAGTAGTCTTTCGTTTCTAGCAGTAGCATGACTTTCTTCATCGTTTAGTGAGTTGTCACGTTACCGGGCAAGGGTATAATGAATGCTGTCTCGGGGAGTTCAGTGGTTATGAACAGCCTCTGTGTCCAGAGGAGCTATGGTGGAGGGATCAATGAACGCTTTTTGGCACAAAAGTACCGTATTTTCGGTGATTTTGGCAGGGACAGCCCTTGTTTTCACTGCATGCGATGACAGCAGTGGCCCGGATTCTCAGATCTTGTGCGGAAACGGTATGCTCGAGGCTGGTGAGGAATGCGACGGCAGTGATTTTGGAGAGCATGTCGGGTGTAGAAGCCTTGGATTTGCAAGGGGAATGCTGGGATGTACCGAACAGTGTACCTATGATTTGTCAGCCTGTGTCCCTGCCCCTGAGTCGTGTGGTGACGGTACGGTTCAGACAGAACTCGGCGAGCAGTGTGACGGTACCGACTTCAGGGATACACCTGCCAGGATTTGGGTTTCCTGGATGGCTCACTGAAGTGTGATTCCTACTGCATGATGGATACTTCCAGGTGTGCAGGTGAGATAACGGGGGCATGTGGAAACGGTCAGTTACAGCCAGACCTGGGCGAGCAGTGTGACGGTGCCAATCTGAACGGTCTCACATGCACGGACTTGGGTTTTGGGGGCGGAGAGCTCTCATGCTCATCCATATGCCGTATCGACTACTCCCGGTGTGCTGGAATCTCCACCTCGGACACTGACGGAGACGGGGTGCCCGATGCCGTGGACAACTGCCCTGACCAACAGAATCCTGCGCAGGCAGATTCAGATTACGATGGCATAGGAAATACCTGCGACTCCACTGACGACAGGTGGGGCACGTCGGATCCTGACGGAGACCTGATTCCAAGTGCCTCGGACAACTGCCCCTATACGGCCAATCCCGATCAGGAAGACATCAATTCGGACGGTGTGGGAGACATATGCCAGTACACTGATGTAGCTGCAGGCAGTTTTGCAACCTGCGCCGTTACCATGGACGAAGGCAGGGTAGTGTGCTGGGGTATGGGAATGTCGGAGTCCTCCTCGTCCTCAGCCACTCCCGTCCCTATCATGAACAGTTCCGGACAGCCCGTGAAGAATGTGAAGAGGCTCGTGGCAGGAGGTGGTTTCATGTGCGCTCTCACCGGTTATGGCACTGTCTACTGCTGGGGAGACAACTCCACCGGACAGATGGGCAACGGTCTGACCGGGCCGGGCACCACCATAGCCGACGTGGTGAGGAGTCCCGAGGGTCCGGGTCCGTTGTCCGGAGTGGCCAGCCTGTCGGCTGGTCAGAGTCATGCATGCGCACTGCTATCGGACCGCCATGTCGTGTGCTGGGGCTCCAATTCCCACGGCCAGCTCGGAAATCCGCAGATTCCCGTCTCTGGGGAGAACAACTACAGCAGCATACCGGTGTATGTGGTGGATGGAAGCGGGCAGCCTCTGAGATCTATGACCATGGTATCGGCAGGTTCGGATCACTCCTGTGCAGTGTCTTCCCAAATCGCCACGGGAGAGGTAGATGGAGTATGGTGTTGGGGTTCCAATGCGATGGGGCAGTGCGGGCTGCCTTGGGAAGTATCAGAGCAGCCGGATGCCACCACCATGCTTGTCAGTGCGGTACAACTACCTGAAATTACTGGATTTTTTCTACAATAGAGGAGGTTGACGCTGGGTGCATGGAAACCTGTGTACGGGCAGCGGCAGATGGGGCCTCCGGCAGCCACGCCAGCGTATGGTGCTGGGGCTCCAACTGGAGTGGGGCTCTGGGAGCCGGTCTCGATGTGGATGCCACGTCCCTGCCCGTGCAGGTGATCGATGCGCAGTCAGGCCAGCCCGTGGGTGAGGCGATTTCCCTGGATGTGAAAGATTGTCACGCGTGCATGTTGGATCCTGCGGGACGTGTGCTGTGCTGGGGGCTCAACAACGGAGGGGAACTGGGTCGCGTTCCCCGCCAAAGCGGTCAGGATCTGGACTTTTCTGCCGCCGCGGTGACAATAACCGATGGAGACGGTACACCTTTCAGTGCTCCTGGTGGCAGTGTGAGTGCAGGACAGGACCACGCCTGTGTTGTATGGCCTTTCAGCAACTATTCAGACATGCAGATATGGTGCTGGGGTAACGATGATTCAGGACAGCTGGGGGATGGACATGTCTTGGGTGAACCGAGTTACAGTCCGGTACCCGTGGCTGAGAATGCTTTAAGGCTGGGTTCTGGAACACGTTGAATCGCTTTCTTTTTGCATGATTCAAGGAGGTTTTCATGTTGCGCATTTTTCGGATGGTGCTGACCGGTACGGTCACGGCTGCGGTGATTCTTATATTCTCTGCGTGTGATGACTCGAATCATCACGAGTATGAGTGCGGTAATGGGGTTGTAGAGCCCGGTGAGGAGTGTGACGGAGCTGCTCTTGGTGCAAATGGTTCCTGCAGGATAATGGGATACATGGCTGGAACCATTGGATGTTCTGCCCAGTGTACCTACGATTTGTCCGCCTGTCTGCCCGTTCCGGATTCATGCGGGAACGTCATGGTGGACGAAGACAGCGGTGAGCTGTGTGATGCCACGGATCTAAACGAATTCACATGTGCGTCCTTAGGTTTTTCCGGAGGAATGCTGAAATGCGATGATACCTGTTATTTCGATGTATCAGAGTGTAAGGGTGCCAGCCCTTCCTGCGGTGACGGTGTGGTGGATTCCCTCAGCAATGAGCAGTGCGATTCAGACAACCTGGAAGGGATGACCTGCCGTGATCTGGGATTCAGTGGTGGAGAGCTCTCATGCACTTACTCATGCCGCATAGACTACTCCGGCTGCACAGGACGGACAGACATGGACGCAGACAGTGATGGCGTACCGGATCCCGTGGACAACTGTCTGGATGTGCCCAATTCCGATCAGTTGGACTCAGACGGCGACGGGAAAGGAAACGCCTGTGACGATACTCCCAATAATGGCAATCAAAATAACTCAGGGGAAGACAGGGACAACGATACTATTCCCGATGATGCCGACAACTGTCCGTACACGCCCAATCAGGATCAGGCCGACTCCAACGGCGACGGCATAGGTGACATATGTCAGTACACTGACGTGAAGGCGGGCAGACACGTTACCTGTGCCATAACCATGGATGATGGCGCTGTCGTGTGCTGGGGATACATGCTGAACGGTGACATGAGTAATTCCTTCACCCCGGTTCCCATGCTGGACAACACCGGTCAGGTTCTTCACTCCGTGGTCAAACTCACGGCAGGCATGGAGTTCATGTGTGCCCTTACGTCTCAGGGCAACGTCTACTGCTGGGGAATCACTCACTTCAAGTCACAGCAGGATTTAGCCACCATCGTCAGGAATCCCGATGGCACGGGGGCCCTGGAGGGAGTCACTGACATAAGCGCCGGTAAATTTCACGTGTGTGCCCTGCTGGACGATAGCAGTGTGGTGTGCTGGGGAGACAACTCCAGTGGTCAACTCGGCAATGCGAATGCCGACGGATCGCTGCCGGTCCACGTCCTCGATGCCAGCGGACTGGAGCTCACGGGTATGACCAGGCTGGCCTGTGGTGGGGAGCACAGCTGTGCAGTATCCGAAGATGCTTCGGGTCTCCTTGCCGGAGTGTGGTGCTGGGGAAACAATCATATGGGACAGTGTGCCCTTCCCTTTGATTACACCCACAGTTCCGATGCAACCGAGCAGGTGGCTCATGCCACGGAAATATCCGATCTGGCGTCCAGATTCGTCAGGATAGACGAGATCAGTGCTGCTGAACGTTTCACCTGTATCAGGGGAACGGATGTCAACGACACCCATGGGGTATGGTGCTGGGGTGACAGTGCAATCACCTCCGATCCCACCTCCGTACCTCAGATGCTGTTCACCTCAGAGCTGCAGCCAGTGAGGAGTGCTGTGTCCCTCAGTCTGTGGGAGGGTCATGGATGTGCCATAGATGGTGATGGGATCATATGGTGCTGGGGAACCAACAATGGAGGAGAGCTGGGACGGGATCCGGGGGCCAGCGGACAAAGTGAGGACATTTCCAGGATGGCGGTAATGATAACCGATGATGCGGGAAATCCCTTTGGAGCTCCGTCCGGGAGGGTGACCATCGGTTCTGACCATGCGTGTGTGGCCCGCAGGTCATTCGACGCCACTGAAAGCGAGATATGGTGCTGGGGGGACAATACTTCAGGGCAGCTGGGCGTAGGGGATGGGACTTATACCAAGTATTATCATCCGGTTCAGGTCATGGAGCAGGCTGGCAGAATGAAGTGAGCCGATCCCTGAAGAATTCATGTCAGTGTTCGTTTTGCTCCCCGTCTTGTTTGGTGGTCATGACGGGGTATAATGTCCACCATACAGGGATTTGAAGCCAGCCCTGTGAAAGCAATTATGTTTTTATTAAATTGTTTAATGATTTCGGGCAGTTATGTGAGTTGGTCAGGAGGCGTTCCATGTCCCGCGGTGTCTTTTTCATTGTGTCCTTACTGCTGGCATCAGCCACTGCCGTGTCACTGATATCATGTGATGATGAGGGGGATTCTGCTGTTCACAGCAGTTTGTGTGGCAATGGAATAGTGGATCCGGGTGAGGAATGCGACGGTTCAGAGCTGGCAGATGCCACCATGTGCAGATCTCTGGGTTACATGAAGGGATCCCTGTCATGCACGGAACAGTGCACCTACAATCTGTCGAACTGTATTCCAGTGCCCGAAACCTGTGGAGACGGCTCTGTAGAACAGGGAGAGCAGTGTGATGGAACGGATCTTGGCGATGATACTTGCATGAGTCTTGGATATCAGGGTGGAGAACTACGATGCGACGGTTACTGCACCTTTGATGTGTCGCGCTGTTTTGGCAAGATTACTTCCGAGTGTGGAGACGGCTCTGTAGAACAGGGAGAGCAGTGTGACGGAACGGATCTGAAGGAATACACGTGCGAGTCCCTCGGGTATTCCGGCGGGATATTGAGGTGTAGCAGTTCTTGTATCTTCGATTTGAGCGGGTGCACGGGTGAGACTTCCATGGACTTGGACGGTGACGGCGTACCGGATCCCGTGGACAACTGTAGTGATGTATACAATCCCGATCAGGCTGACTCGGATCGGGATGGTATTGGGGATGCCTGTGATAGTCCGAACGGAAACAACAACGGCGGAGAGCCGGATGCTGACGGTGACGGAATTGCGGATACGGTCGACAACTGTCCTGGGATGCCGAATCCTGACCAGCATGATTCTAACGGTGATAGAGTGGGCGACCTGTGTCAGTACATGTCTGTAGTCACTGGCAACGGTTTTTCATGTTCCGTCACTCTAGACAGAGGCAAGGTCGTGTGCTGGGGAGATGATTCGCGCGGCCAGTTGGGGGTTCCTGCCGATATGCTTCCTGACCCGAATATGGGGTTTACGCAGTCAGCCACCCCGGTGGTCGTCCAGACGGAAGCTGGTACGGCTCTTTCGGGTGTCGTACGCCTTGCAGCAGGGGATAGCCATGTCTGCGCAGTGGATTCGGACACACATGTATGGTGCTGGGGAAGCAATGCCTCGGGTCAGTGCGGGCAGCCCTCGTCCCTGATGAGTTCGGGCAGTCCTGATGCCACCGACATACTGACGGCCGCCATGCCGCTTCATCCTGACACCTGGTTCACGGATGTGAGTGCCATGGCTGCTGGAGACGGTTTCACGTGTTCAGTGTCATCCGGCGGCGAAGCCTGGTGCTGGGGAAGCAGCACGTATGGAGTTTTGGCCAATCCTGGTGTAACGGATGCCACCAGTTATCCGGTGGCGGTGCTCGCAGATGGTACAGGTCAGCCTGCCGATGCCACGTCCTTATTGACTGCTGCCTCCGAGCATGTCTGCCTCGTCAGTACCACAGGTTCCGTTCTGTGCTGGGGACTCAACAGGTTCGGAGAGCTGGGGCATGACCCTGTACAGGCACAGTCGGATGACGTGATCCCC
>JALWFW010000302.1 GCA_027013865.1 Polyangiaceae bacterium
GCCTCCAGTGGCCCCGCCGTCTGCGTCTGAGGCTGCTCCGCCCATGGCTCCGCCTCCAGTGGCCCCGCCGTCTGCGCCTGAGGCTGCTCCGCCCATGGCTCCACCCCCAGTGGCTCCACCGTCTGCGCCTGAGGCTGCTCCGCCCATGGCTCCGCCCCCAGTGGCCCCACCGTCTGCGCCTGAGGCTGCTCCGCCCATGGCTCCGCCTCCAGTGGCTCCGCCGTCTGCGCCGGAGGCTGCTCCGCCCATGGCTCCGCCTTCCGCTTCTGACTTCGGTGGTATTCCGGGAACAGAGGCTGATCCATACGGAGCAACAGTGGCTGGAGAAGTCACCATCAACGATATCCTGAACAAAGAAGAACCTGCGGCCGCGACTTCTCAGGAATCCGCGCCTGCTCCCTCTTCGGAACCGGAATCTGCATCGTCTTCCGAGACGACGGAATTCGTGGTCTGTCCCAAGTGTGGCGCCCAGGTTCCCAGAGGATTCAAATTCTGCGGTGTTTGTGGACATCCCATGGAGGAAGCACAGGCCTCAGAGGAAGATTTGAATGCCACTGTCCAGGATATGCATCCGCCACAGCCCGTGGCTATGCTCATGTCCCAGGATCCTCAGCACGGTCCTACAAAGTTGGTGGATCTCTATGACGGACAGGAAATGGTGGTAGGCCGTGAAGTCAGTGATTTCATGTCTGACGATTATTACGCCTCGCCGCGTCATGCCCGTATAGTGATAAACAACGGAGAGATCTTCATTGAGGATCTCGATTCTCTCAACGGAGTTTTCGTGAAAATTTCCTCCTCCAGCGATCCCATGCCCCTCGAGGACGGTATGAGAATCCGTATTGGTGGAGAGCTCCTGAAATTTAGACGTTACCCTGCTCCAAAACCGTCAGAGGACGGTGCTATTCCGGCAGGCAGTCCGAAACGGGCATGGGGCCGTCTCGAAGTTGTCACCGGACCTGGTAAACCCGGCAGAGCCTACGCACTCACCAAAGACCGCTACATCGTGGGGCGCGAGGAAGGCGACGTCATCTTCCCCGAAGACGGTTATGTCTCCGGAAAACACATGGAGATCACCAAGATGGACGATGAAGTATTCATCCTGGATCTCCAGAGTTCCAACGGCACCTATCTATCCATAAGGGAAAAGGCCAGACTGGAACCGGGTAATCTCTTCCTCATGGGCTGGCGGCTTTATACCATCGAGCTTGTCTGAATCATGGAAAAGAGCGACGGGACTGCCTCCATATCCCACGACAGCCTTTTATCTGCCCTGCCGAATAACGTAACAGAGTCAACTCCTGCTTCAGCAGGTCAGACGATTGCCAGAAGCACGAAACGTGAAGACATACTGCAGGCAGCCAAACACCTCTTTGCCCGTAGCGGCTATCATTTCACTGGGATATCAGACATCATAAAAAGGGCCGGGATAGCGCGAGGCACCTTTTATCTGTACTTCAAAAGCAAGAAAGCCGTGTTCGACGAGCTGGTGGAGGATGTTCTGTTCAGGGTGATAGACTCGGCAAAACCCGTGATTCCCGGAGAACCACCCGACATGGATGCCGTCATCCGTCAGGTGCGTATCAACATTGCCCACGCTCTGGGCGCTCTTCTTAGCGATCGTAATCTGGCAAAATTGTTGGTTTCCCAGGCCGAGGGCCTGGACCACGACACAGAGAACAAACTCCGTGAATTTTATGGAGCCCTCACGGATTGGCTGGCTGAATCACTCACCGAAGGCCAGGAGCTTGGCATTGTGAGGCCGGGTAATTCCCGTCTCATGGCCATAGCTGCAATTGGCATGCTCAGGGGCATGATATGGGCCTGGGCAGTGGGTGAGGAAGACATAGATATACACGAGGCCGTGGAAGAGCTAGCGGCCATAGCCGTGGAAGGAATACTCATGCGCAGCAGAGGAGGAATTCAATGAAGAGAACAGCACTTTTGATCCTGGTCTTTCTGCTGGGATGCAGCAAGCCGGATGCGTGGAAGATTGCTTCTCCAACGGACATCCCTGAGAGCGACTCTGCCCCTAAAATCCTCAAACTCTTGGACATGGGATCCTATTCGGTGCCCTGCTGCGGAAAAATCCGTCCTGACATCCCTGCAGATGGAAAAGTCATGACAGGAGAGACCGTTCTCATACGCGGAAGCAATTTTGGTCGAGGCCCTACTGTCAGTATTGGAGACAAGGCATGTGATATCGTGGCCAGGACAGAAGACGGTGGCATAGTGGTCAAGGTTCCTTCCGGAGTACCCGAAGGCGCTGCCAATGTCGTGGTTTCCAACGAATATGGCGCCAGCACAGCCAGAATCACCGTTACACGTCTGGCTGCGGTCCGTGTTCCCGGAGCTTCCATGCATCTGCTGGATGTGGCAACCGGAAACAAGGTGACGGACATCCCCGGTACCGACACTGGAGCCAGAGCGGTGTTCAGCTCCACAGCGCCTTTCCTGTATGTATATACTGGTGGTGTGGCACCCTCCCTGCTCACCGTAAACCTTGCTGCACAGGGAAAACCTACCATAGTCAACCGTCAGAAGCTTCCCGCAGGTCGGCTATTCACCATGGGTCTTCCCGGGGACAGCCGCTTTCTCATCATCGCAGTGGAGAAAGGATACGAGATCTTCGATCTGGCGCATCCAGAGTATCCAGTTGTCCACTCTTTCATCGACTGGCCCAGGGGCATAGACCCCGGCAAAGTGGTAGACATGGCCCTGGCACCGGATGGCAAAGTGCTGACCATTCTTCAAAAGCCCAATGAAATCAAGATGTTAGACGTACAGGTGTGGGATAAGGCTGCGATGCCTCATGACTTGGGTCCTGTCCTGAAAGATGCCCAGGCCCCTATGGCCAAAGCCCTGGCCTTTCTTGAGAAGAATGGCACGACCATGTGGGTTGCGACGGGAGACACACCCGAGAGTCTGAAAGTGGGTTATCATCCCGCCACCATAGAGGTGTACGGATACACCGGCCCTAGGGACCGTACGTCACAGCCTGAGGTGAGACATCTCGGAACGTACCGGCTCTCAACCGAACACTACACACCCCAGTTTCTCGTTCCTGCCACACGTGGTGCTGACAGGGCGGAAGACGCCCGGCTGTCGTCCGGATCCTTCTTCCTTTATGTGGCAGCGGCTCACACCGAACTCATGACACTGGGTACGAATCCACTCGTTAGTCCGTCCGGGATTCAGCAGGGTACTACTATGCTGGCTCAGACAGGCAACGCCCGTTACCGTCTGATGCGTTATGACGAGACTTCCACGGAGAAGACGTTCTGGAGTACGCCCCGTATAGTGGGGGCCCTCGCCATATCGGCTGATGGCAAGAAGGCCGTTTCAGTGGAGTGCGAACCCATTCCAGACACAACTAAGTCTGACGTATCCTTCAAATGTGGTTATAGTATGGGGCCGGTGAAGGGTGACAGAGTCTTTGTGAAAGAAGGAACGTTCACAAAAGAACGATTTCTTCCGCCATTCAGATTCGGAGCAGCTGCAGTTCAGGAGTAATTCGGATCTGCGTGGCAATCCCCGTGGAGGATGGAGAGATGGGAGAACGAAAAAAAGTCACGGCCCCCATGATTATGGCCATGAAAGGCAAAAAGCGCATAGTCGCCGTCACAGCCTACGATGCTACTTTCGCCCGTCTGGTGGATATGGCGGAGGTGGATCTGATTCTAGTGGGCGATTCCCTGGGTATGGTAGTCCAGGGCAATGATCATACCCTGGGCGTGAGACTCGAACATATGCTGTATCATACCAGCGCCGTTACTCGTGGCAGAAAATATGCCCACGTCGTCATGGATCTGCCCTTTGGTTACACTTATCCTCCTGAGAAAGGAGTAGAGGCCGCCGTACGGGCAGTCTCTGAAGCAGGGGCCGAAGCCGTGAAGATAGAGGGTTATGCTCCGCAGACCCTTCAGTTGATTCAGATTCTTGCTGGGATGGGAATTCCCGTGGTGGGGCACATCGGCCTCACCCCTCAGTGGTATCACGCTTTCGGAGGGTTCAAGATCCAGGGACGCAGTGAAGAGGATGCCACCCGCCTGATGGTAGCAGCGAAAAAGGTGGAGCGGGCAGGGGCCTACGCCTTGGTGCTGGAGTCCATACCACAGGGTCTTGCGGCACGGATCACGGCTGCACTCTCCATTCCCACCATCGGTATCGGTGCAGGGCCGGCATGTGACGGCCAGGTACTGGTGATCTACGACCTTCTTGGCGCCGACGAACGGTTCAAACCGCGTTTCCTGCGAAAATACGCAGACCTATCATCCGTGGTCAGAGATGCTGTATCCCGTTACGCCAAGGATGTGCAAGACGGTACCTTCCCGGGACCGGAGGAGAGCCATGGCTAGACCGGTAATCATACGCACTCCCGAAGCAATGCAGGAATGGTCCCGGCAGATGCGTGCACAAGGTATGACCATCGGATTCGTGCCCACCATGGGGTATCTGCACGAGGGACATCTCGATCTCATGAGAATTGCTAGGCAGCAAGCCGATCTCGTGGTCATCTCCATATTCGTGAACCCCCTGCAGTTTGGTCCCAGCGAGGATCTTGACCGCTACCCCAGGGATCTTGAGGGTGATCTCGACAAGGCAGCCTCAGTTGGTGTGGATCTGGTTTTCGCTCCAACGGCTAGAGACATGTATCCCGAAGGATTTCAGACATCGGTCGACGTGTCCGAGCTCTCCAAACCACTGTGCGGGGCCAAACGCCCCGGTCATTTTCGGGGAGTGACTACTGTGGTGGCTAAACTCTTCAACATAGTACTGCCCCACTTCGCCGTTTTCGGACGTAAGGACTACCAGCAGCTCCAGGTGATAAAGCGCATGGTCCGAGATCTCTCGATGAACCTCGATATCCTCGAGGGTGAAACCGTTCGCGAGTCCGACGGGCTTGCGATGAGCTCCCGTAATGCCTATCTGTCGCCTGAAGAACGTTCCCAGGCCACCGTACTGTACAGGGCTCTGACTCGAACGCGCC
Organism: Polyangiaceae bacterium; assembly: GCA_027013865.1. GTDB lineage: Bacteria > Myxococcota_A > Polyangia > HGW-17 > JALWFW01 > JALWFW01. The sequence goes on from JALWFW010000302.1 coordinate 4,991, forward strand.
AGGCGGTCCTGGACGGAAGAGTCGCTACCCCAGAGGAAGCAGTTAGGATGGCAGAGGACATCATATCCTCGGCTCCGCTGGCCCGCATCGACTACGTGGAATGCCTTGATGCCTCTGAGCTCGTCCCCCGCGATGACTTCTCTAGACCCATGGTTCTTGCCACTGCGGTTTTCTTCGGCAAGACCAGGCTCATCGACAACATTCTGATTCCCGCCACTCTAAAAGGCTCACAGGGCTGAAAGGAGGCAAACCATGAAGGGTATTCCCGTCAAAATACTGAGGGGCTCACTCATTGGTTTGGAGCTGGGAGCATCAGTGGGTATCGGAATAGGTCTGGGGATATACCTCGATCACTGGCTGAACACTTCACCGTGGTTTTCCCTTGTCGGGCTTTTGGTTGGACTGTCAGCCGGAATACGCAACGTCATGCTGGTGGTGAGAGACATGGACGACGCCTCACACCACACCGAAAATGACCAGACCGACCATGCTCACGTGACAGATTCAGGACAGCATGACAGTGGATCCGGTGACCACGGCGAGAACCCACCTGACAACCCGGCAGAAAATGGAGATTCAGGGGATGAACGCCCATGAACTGAAGCGTCTTCTCGTAAAACCCCTGCGCCACTATCCTCCGGTGCTTCGCGTGCTCATAGCACCGGCCAGGTTTGGTCTTCACATATGGCGCACGTGGGATGACAGGCGTGGCTTCAGGCTTGCTTCGGCACTGGCTTTCGAGAGTCTGTTCGCCATCGTGCCCATGGCTGCCCTGGTGGTATGGGCTTTTGCCATACTGAAGAGCCGAAATGCAGTGGAGCCGCTCATGAGATTCGTGGGATCCGAATTCATGCCCTCCTTCGGTCCTAGAGCAGTGCAACTCATCCTTGCTCTGGCAGATCGGGTCAGCGGTTCCGTACTGGGTCCTGTGAGTGCCATTCTCACTGTGGGATTCTCCATTCTTCTCTTTCTCAGTGCTGAACGTTCCATAAATGACCTTTGGAATACCGGGGAGGACGAACGCCCCATCATCTCCCAGTTTGCATCATACTGGACTTTCGTGTCCATTTTGCCACTGGTCTCGGTGGCTGTCATGGTCAGGGTCAAACTGTCCATTTTACCGCCGGCCGTGGTGTCCAGCCTGGCATTGTTCCTGTTCTTCTTCTTGGTAAACCTTCTAATGCCCGTGGTTAGGGTCAATTCCTTTTTCGCTGCCATAGGTGCAGCAGTGGCGGTTCCTCTCTTCCAGATCGCCCGGTGGGCCTTCTCTATGTTCATGAGCCGCAAGTATTTCGCCATTTACGGTGAGCTCGGTATCACGTTCCTGCTCATGCTGTGGCTTTATTACCTGTGGCTGGTGGTTTTGGCATCTAGTGTGATCACCTACACACTGCAGCGCTTCACGTTTCTGGAATACGAGCTAATCCGTTTTACCAGTCGCGCCATTGATCCCGAGGAACCCATGGTATGGCGTGCCTGGGAGATACTCACCATCCTTGGTGAGGAGAAAAAACCCGTGGACTCCGAAACCCTTGCCCTGCGGCTGGGTGACTCGCCGGCAGCCGTGGATCTCATCTCGGCTAGGCTGCTGGACTCTGGACTTCTTTTCAAGACTGCCCTGGGCTGGACTCTGGCACGTACTCCTGATTCCATCACCCTAGCTGAAGTTTACCTGGCTTTTTCCATACCTGTTAAAAAGGCATCCCTGGCCATCCGGGAACTTGAGGTGACGCTAGACAAATTCTTCGAGATGTGCGAGCGCATCACCCTGTCCCAGACTCTGGATGAAAGAAAGCGCCTGGACGACGGTATCAGTCAGGAGCCTGGAGATGGCTCTTCTGATGATTCGGCCGCTTCTGAGTCTGCGGAGGACGTGTCTTCTGGTCAAGTTGCCACATATCCATCAGATGTAGGTCAGCCCGATTCAGACGACGATCCCACTGAAGACACTGATCCATCGGGTACACCCCTCTTGAGCGAAGAAGACTGAGCTGCATTATGCCCTGATAAGTGGCTGATTTTATTGAATTAATCTACAGTGACCGGACCGTCTACAGGGCTTGCATCCCAGGTCAGGTTGTCGATGATGACTGCAGAATCGAGTATGCCGTCGCCCTCGTCGTGAATCGAGAAGGTCAGTTCTATGGTATGACCGGGTGTCACCGGAACGGTCGTTTTTAACCATCCAGTGGTTGACCCCACATCACCCTCGTAGCCTGTACCCGTTATGTCCACGGACAGGTTTGGAGGGGTCTCGAAGAAGTCATTGTTCACTGTGATCGCCTTGCCACGGGAGTCGAAGGATACGTTGACGGTGCCAGCCCCCGGATCATCGCGGTCATGCAAGATGGCATAGAAGGTATCATTGTACTCCGAGCCCACCCACTCTGGATATTCCGTAGACAGATACAGGAAATCGAAAGATAGGGCGTACGCATTGACCGGCACTCTGAGAACGAGTCTGTACTGCGTCAAATCCGCACAGTATGCCGGCTGATCATCTGGTTCGGCGTTGTCTATGTCCTCCACAGGGTCGTGAGGACAGATGTATCCCAGCTCCATGTTATCACTCTCCTGCGGATTCGGATCCAGGGGCATACCAGTGGTAAGAACCAAAAACTGACAGCTGGCCTGGCGTCCCTCGCTGTGAAGTGGAGGTATGGGATGAATCGCTCCCCAGCCATTCGCATTTGGTGTGTTCCCCGAGGGATCGTACATAACTACGGTATAGGAGGCGGCGTGTAGCATCTGCGGGGTTTCTGCCAGCAGACTTCCGTTGCACAGTCCCAGGGCCTCGTGGGGTTCGGCCAGGGTCATGACTCCCATTTCTCCGGAACCGCAGTCGCACAGGTTGTCATCCTCGTCAATCTCCCCATCACAGTCATTGTCGACTCTATCGCCCACATATTCGACAGCTCCGGGTCCGACTAGAGGATTGGAATCGTTGCAGTCGCCGGTGCATTCGTTGTATCCGTCACCGTCGTCATCTGGTTCTTCGGCGTCAACGAATCCGTTACAGTTGTCGTCTATGCCATTGTTACAGATCTCTGGAATGCCGGGACGTATGTTGGGGTTGGTGTCATCACAGTCATAGGGTACCGGAATCCCGTCATAGTCCCTATCGTTGGGATCATGGCTGCCGTTGTCACCGGAATTCTGATTGTTGGTGTCACTGTTCTGGGAATTGACGGAGTTGAAACCCGAACTGTCATTTCCCGAGGTCCCGCCAGGAGTACAGCCGGACGTCATGAGTACGCCTATTATTGCGACTGTCATTGGTATGTTGCTGATATACATGAGCATCACCTCTGGATGTCCCGGTATAGGGATGGATGAAATCATTTATCATACCCCAAATTCAGCACACTTCCAGCAGACATGTTCACTGCACTGCCTGATAGGGTCCCGCCTCGCCGGTAGATCCGGTTTGCTGAACGTGTCTCCAGGGGTGCTGGACGTTGTTGTGCGTATAACTTATTGAAATGACAGGACTTTTGCAACGTATTTTGTAGGCGCAGGTGAGGCCAGACACTGCCCACAGTCTGACCGTATGCTCGATACATCCAGCCTGTCAGATCCGAATTACCCTCACCGGGTTTTCCCGGACATCGTCCTGACAGGGATCATCCCTTTTTTCACCGTGAAGAACGCCAGTAAGTCCAAACTCCCCTGTTTTTTATCCCAGAACGGGAATTCTGATAATCTGCGTGGGCCATGAAGCATATACCCGTAATGCTCGAAGAAGTTCTGTCCCTTGCGAAGGACAGTGTGCGTCCTGATTCCGTCATAGTCGATGGTACTGTTGGAGGTGCAGGTCACAGCGTGCATCTGGCGCGCCTCCTGGGGCCCAAGGGAATCCTGGTCGTCGTAGACAGGGATCCCGAAGCCATCGAACGATCAGAGAAGCGTATCCGGGAAGAAGCCCCCGGTGAATATGAGTTGATTGCAGTGCAGGACGATTTCGCGGCCATTCCCGACATACTCAAAGCCGAGGGCATAGACGCACCGTCATTCATCCTTGCGGATTTCGGCGTATCATCCTTCCAGCTCGAGACCCCTGAGCGCGGTTTCTCGTTTATGCTGGAAGGCCCTTTGGACATGCGCATGGACAATACAGCCGGCCCGCGCCTCTTCACCCTGCTGCGCAACACAGACGAAGAAGAGCTCGCGGCTGTGATCAGGGAGTACGGAGAGGAGCGTCACGCCAGGAGGATAGCGCGTGCCATAATCGCCGGCATGAAGGCGAGAGAAATCGAAACTACGTTAGATCTTGCTGAAATCATTGAGGAAACTATCGCGCCACTCCAACGGGGGCCAATGCGTATTCATCCTGCCACTAGGACTTTTCAGGCCCTGCGTATATGGGTGAATCAGGAGCTGGAAGCCATCAGCGAATTCGTGGAAAGTACTCCTGACTTGCTCGAACCGGGTGGAACTCTGGCAGTGATAACGTTCCATTCCCTCGAAGATCGCATTGTGAAGCTGGCCTTCAAGAAGCGCGCCAGGCCGGAGCTCTTCCTTCCGAGGGATGTGATCATAACCAAGGACGAGATGCCTGAGGGACAGTTCGACACTGGCAAGCCCATTCGTCCCGGGGTGGAGGAAATCATGCAGAATCCCAGGTCGAGAAGCGCAAAGCTTCGCTGGCTGAGGAAAAAGAGGGAAACCGGCGATGAATGACTCCGGCACTACTTCCCTGGAGACCAGGGATCCTTACAGCAGCAGAGATCATCTCGTGCGTATGGCGGTACTAGTGGTGGCCCTTCTGGCAGTACTGGCCGGGACGGTGTCGGTGATCTACCTGACGTCCAAAATAGAACGCACACGCCTTGCCTATGACATATCCATCCAGCTTCAACTCCACAGAAGACTGGCTCTGGTAAAAGCATCCTATGATCTCGAGACGACTTTCCTTTCTCAGGAGGCCACTCCGGTCGGAGGTGACTGGCAAGAACCGGCCCCGGAGCAGGTCATCACCATAACCGGGAGGTAGGCAGGTATGCTCACTGGAGAGATACACGCCGGAAACACCGCCGGTATGTGGTCCAGGACGAGGGACTTCATATTGTTCCTAAAAGAACGATTTGCCGCTGGCGAGCCCCGTCTAGTACTTGTAGTGCTGGTGGCTTTTGCAGGGCTTCTGATCATCGCATGGAGAGCGTTCTCCCTGCAGGTGCTAGACCACGAGAAGTACAGCAGGCACGTGGATCGCGTCGTGCATACCACCTTTGGCGAGAAGTACTGGGTCAGGGGACTCATTACCGACCGTACCGGCACTCCCGTGGTCGTATCCGCTCAACTTCCTTCACTGTACATGGATCCCCTGGGATTCGTGGGTGCTGCAACAGAACCCTCCCTTGGTGCTCCGTGTTTCATGTCTCCGGCTGACTTCCGCAGGTGGCAGCGCTCCAAAGGTGTGGCCCTGGACCGCCGAAGCGTCTGTGATCGCCTTTTCTTTGAGGCACGCAGACTCGTACGCAAGGCCCGAACCGACCGCAAGGCCGGAGAACGTCTGGCATCTCAGGTGATGCCCAAGGTCACCGTTCTTGCTCAGGCACTGTCCATGGATCCCTACCGTCTCATGGGACGCATCATGGATTTTGCCCTCAAGGAACGCAGATTCATGTACATACGCCGTCAGGTGCCGGACGATATCGCCGCTAAAGTACTGGCAAATCCTGAGATTAGGGCACTTGGGGTCCATTCCATACTGGAGAGTGCCAGGCTGTATCCGTTTAGAGACTTTGCGTCCCAGATTCTTGGTTTCACGGATGTGGACGGCCGGGGAATCGAGGGCATCGAACGCCGTTTCGACACCGAACTACACGGGAAGGTGGTGCATACCAGGGTGCCCCGGGATACTTTCAGTCATCTGCTGTTCCCTGACGGAGTTCCCACCATAAACTTTGATGGCGTTGGTAACGTCGTACTCACCATAGATGCCCGGCTTCAGCAGAAGGTGGAGAAAATCTTACAGGAGGAAGTGGCCCGCTACAGAGCGAATTTCGGAATTGCGGCCATAATGGATCCGAAGACTGGCGAAATTCTGGCCCTGGCCAACACCCCTGTGTTCGACCCCATGAAACGTGGCGAGGTCCCGCCGGCTTCCCGGCGCAACAGGGCTATCGTCGACGCTTATGAGCTCGGTTCAGTTGTCAAGCCCCTCACCATGGTCAAGGCTCTGGATTTGGGTCTGGTAAAACCCGGAGATCGCGTGCGTCTCGACTTCAGATACCTGGACAGGAAAAAAGGCAAGTTCTGGAATTTGAGGGACCACAAGTATGAGAATGCAGTGGACATCAAACTGGAGGACATCATCATATATTCTTCCAACAAGGGTATCGCCAAGATAGCCATGCTCCTCGGCAAGCGGTCCCTTTACTCATGGTTCAGAACCTTGGGTTTCGGCAGCCCTACCGGAATCGAATTCCCGGGAGAGAGCAGAGGTATACTTCACCCCCTGCGTGAGTGGTATACGGATCAGATACTCGCTACGAACGCCTTCGGTCACGGTACGTCCATCACGGTGATGCAGCTCCTGCAGGCCTACACGCTTTTCACGAATCACGGTTCTATGATACGTCCCCATCTGGTGCGTTACGTGGTGGACGACAGGGGTGAGGTCATCGAGTGTCTGTCACCTGCCTCGTGCGGCCGGAAGGTTCCCCGCCGTCGGGTGGTGAGGCGTCAGGCTGCCGTCAGTGTGGTGGTGGACATGATGAAACGTGTCGTGAGCGAGGGAACAGCCCGTAATCTCAGGGAGATTCGCCGTCTTGGTTACACTGTGGCCGGTAAGACGGGTACTGCATACAAAGTAGAGGAGGGTGGCTATTCACAGTACCGTAAACGTAACACCTTCATTGGATTCGTCTCACCCGAAAACCCCAGGCTCATGGGAGTGGTGGTGCTCGACGAGCCCAAGAAATTCGATTCAGAGGACGACCGGCATCAGTTCGATGCAGGCGGCAGCTCGGCCATTGTATTCGAACGCATCATGATAACGGCCCTGAAATACCTGGGCATACCCCCTGACACCTCCCCTGTGGTGAGAAGTTCCGTTAGAAGGGGACACAAACGGCGTTCCGGGGCACCTTACATACCGCCGCTGCCATCGCCGACGCGCTCCGTGATGCCCAGTCTGGTGGGCAAGACTCTTGGTGCAGCTCTGGATGAGCTGGCTCAGATGGATGTCCAGTGCGAGATACACGGTACGGGTGTCGTGGTACACCAGTCTCCCGAACCCGGTGGACCTTTGGCCGGATGTGTCCTAGAACTGGCTCCCCCGGAGGCTGAACATGAGACTTACGGACCTGCTGAACAGAGCGTGCCCAGACGCACGACTGATTGGTGATATTCCCGACGTACGGGTGGAGGGGATTACCTCTGATTCCAGAAAGGTGGGGGAAAACTGGCTTTTCGTGGCATACAGGGGTTCCCGTGTGGATGGACACTCCTTTGTGCTTCAGGCCTTCGAGGCCGGAGCCTGTGCTGCCGTGGTGGAGCAGCCGGTCGGTGATGCGGCTCCGCTGGTGGTAGTGAAAGACACACGCAGGGCCATGGCTGCGCTTCAGTCAAAGTTCTGGGGTCGCCCACAGGATTCCTTTACCACGGTGGGTCTGACCGGCACAAACGGTAAGACCACCACTACCTATCTTCTGGAGGCCATACTCAGACAAGCAGGCAGAAAGCCGGGTATCATCGGTACCGTGGAGGCCAGGTATGCAGGTCACCGCGAGAAAAGCGTGTTCACCACGCCTGATCCCGAGCTTCTATTTCCGCTGCTGGCAAGAATGCGCGATGCCGGTGTAGATACGGTGGTGATGGAGGTGTCGTCACATGCCCTAGCCCTTGGACGGGTGGCTGAACTCTCATTCGATGCCGCACTTCTCACCAATTTTACCCAGGATCACCTGGATTTTCACGGTACCATGGACGGGTATGCCCAGGCGAAGTCACTGCTGTTCACCCATTACCTCAGGGGCAGGGCTGCGGCATGGGCCCGTACTGAGCGACTGTGGGACATCATTCCCGGTGAACTGCATCCCCTGCTCTATGATCTGCACTTGGGTGAGTCTGTGACCCTGTATCCAGATTCATATACGCTTGACATAAATGGCATACACGGTTCGGTTGCAGGAATCCCCTTTTCTTCACCGCTGATCGGACAGCACAACGTGCTTAACATTCTGGGAGCCGTGGCAGTAGCCGAGATTCTGGGGGTTTCTCCGGACCTGTCGCTGCCTGCAGTATCCGACGTCACGGTGCCCGGTCGTCTTGAACGGGTCGCGGGGCCAGTACCCGTATTCGTCGATTATGCCCATACTCCAGATGCTCTCAGCCGTGCCCAGGCTGCTCTGCGTCCACTCGTGAAGGGCAGGCTCATAACTGTGTTTGGAGCCGGTGGAGACAGGGACCGGGCCAAAAGACCGCTCATGGGGCGTGCAGTGTGGGAGGGATCCGACGTGGCAGTGGTAACCAGTGACAATCCGCGCACAGAGGATCCGGAGGCGATCATAAGGGATATTTTGGAAGGCATTCCGGAAAAAGCCAGTAATATCAATAAGTTGCATGCTGGATTTCGCGGAGTGGTCACCGAGCCGGATCGCAGGACAGCCATTCGGGCAGCCATCCTGGCGGCTTCCGAGGACGATGCCGTTCTTATTGCAGGCAAGGGCCACGAGGATTATCAAATTCTCGGAACCACGCGTATCCACTTCGATGACCGCGAGGAAGCAGCCGAGGCTCTCAAGTCCTGGACGTCTTTTGTGTGATACCGGGTGTTACCTCTATCGTGATGCCGTTTAGGGTCAGGGCCGTCTGGCAGCCCTGCAGGGGAGCGTGGTAGGCCTTCCTGGGTGGACATGCTTTTGCTTCAAAATGGGTGCTGGCACTCGAAGGGCTGTTGCCTTGCCCTGCAAAGGTGCGTGGTAGGCCTTCCTGGCTGGACATGCTTCCGGTCGTGCCGGTGACACTGATTCATTGCCCCCAAGAAGGCTCTCACACAGGTGCTGCGGCCTTTGCGGCACGGTCCATACACCCTGCCACAGCGTTTGGTGTTACGCGGTAACCCCTTGATATTACATCACTTTACCGCAAGACCTGAAACCGTCCCATCTAAAGAAGGGCCCACCCCCGCCGTCACACCGGCCAAAAATCCGAACCGCAGGATAAGCCCCTGCCTGTCCCGCCGTGCCTTACGGTGGGATTTTAGGGGCAAGGGTCCTCCACCACCTGCCCGGCACGGCGCTAGCGCTCGGCACCCAGCCGGGGGATCCTCGTGTCTCCTAGGGTTCAGTCATGGGAGGGGTTATGCAATATACGTGCCAGGGGTGGTGGTCGGAATATGGCGCATATAACATATTGAAATAAAAGGACTTTTGTGTATTAATTCACAGGCGGTCTGTCTGAATGCCGGCCCATTTCGGCTAAGTTGGACACTTTTTGGACAGGGTTGGCCGCCTTAGGCATACGGGCGTGGGGTTTGGGCAAACCTAGTTGGCCTGTAATCCCAAAACTCGACAGCCCTGGAACATCTGCTGAGTTTCAAAAGACGCTTTTACTGTGTAACTTATTGAAATTACTTGCATAACATCCTGAAATAAAAGGACTTTTGAGCACAATGCTGCAATAGTCTGTCTGAACACCGGCCCATCTTGGCTAAGTTGGACACTTTTTGGACAGGCTTGGCCGCCTTAGGCATACGGGTGGGGCCTTGGCAAACCTGGATGGCCTGTAAGCCCCAAACTCGACTGCCCTGCGTTTAGGGTACAAGTGACTTGAAAAAAAAGGTCGTGGTGCGAAAACAGGGGAATGCAGAAGATAATTGCGTGCGATCTTGGCAATACCAATCTGAAGGCTGCTCTCATGGCGAAGGATTACGGAGGTTGGAGGGTGGAGGATTTCTGGCGGCATACTCCTGAGGATGCCGTTCCCGTACTGGCGGCACAGGCGCGTCTGACCCAGGCCAGCGTCGTACTCATGACAGTGCGCACCGATGAGACAGCCGGCGAACTTGTGAAGGGTTTTACTGATTTTGGAGTGCCCGTCACACTGCTGGAGATGGCTCATGCCTCCCAGGTGCCAATGAACGTGGACAGAAGCACCGTGGGACTTGACAGGATATGTAATGTGCTTGCAGCTGCCAGTCATACGGATGACGGCTACGGAGCCATCGTGGTGGATGTCGGAACTGCCGTGACGGTTGACGTACTCTCCCCTGATGGCCGATTCCTTGGCGGTGCGATAGCTCCCAGCCCGCAGGTGGCCATGTATGGTCTGTTTCACAAGGCCCCGCGCCTGTCGGCCTTCACGCCGAAGATGCCAGAGGGTCCGGCAGTGCCGGTGACCACCGCCGCAGCTCTGGGAGTAGGCCAGTTCATAGGAGGAGCTGGCGCCATATCCCGTATCATCAGGTACATGGTGGAATCGCTAGATTTTAAGGCTCATGTCATCGGTACAGGCGGTGGCATGGTTTCACTTCTGGATTTGGTCCCCGAGATTGAAACATATGTCCCACATTTGACGCTGGAAGGGATAGCTGTTTTGGCTGAATCTGCTAACCTATTGAAATAATTCAATTATTTTGTTTTTGGATTACAAGGAGGGAAACGGCACGCCATTTGCATAGAGGGTCTGAGGGAGGTCGCCATGCCCGAGAATACTGTCATGGATCAGTCAGAACAGGTCAGTTCTTCAGTAGATACGAAGGATGACGCCATCCAGGAGAAGAAGGGAATATCTCTGACGGATCTGCAGAAGGCCACCATTTTGCTTCTCAGTCTTCCAGAGGAGACGGCAACATCCATATTCGCCAGACTCACGCCCCAGGAATTCCGCAGGGTAAAGCAGCAAATCGAGGAAATGGATGAGATAGACAGGGACCACCTTCAGTACGTATATGCTGAATTCCTACGGCTGGCCCGTGGGGATGTGATGAGTCTGCGCGGTGGAGATGAGTACCTGCGCAGGATACTCGGCAAGGTCAAGGGCGAGCAGGCCATTCGGGAGGTATTCGGTGAAGAGCCCAAGAAACCGCAGACGCCCCTCGAAAAGCTCCAGTCCCTCGATCCTAACATCATAGCCAATGTCCTCATAAACGAGAATCCCCAGACCACGGCGGTCATCATGTCCCAGACAGAGCCCGAGCTGGCTGCTGCAGTCATCGAATTGCTGCCCCACGACGTCCAGGTGGAGGTACTCAAGCGTCTGGCTACACTGTCCACCATACCAAGGCGAGCCATGGAAGATATCGAGCGGGTACTCGACAAGGAACTGGCCTATCTCGGCGATGTCGAGGGGGTCGACGTGGATGGCATCGCCTCAGCAGCCGATGTAGTCAAGTATCTGGATTACGAGATCGGAGAGGAACTGCTAGCCGAGCTGGAGGAGGACAATCCCGAGGCTGTATCGCGTATTCGCAGGGCAATGTTCACATTCGAGGATCTCGAAGGCCTCGATACCCGCGGCTGGCAGGCGCTTCTCAAGGAGATTACCAACGACCAACTCCTCATGGCTCTCAAGGGTGCGAGCGAGGAACTGCGAGACAAGATTCTTGGTGCACTGTCCAAACGTGCTGCCCAGATGCTTCTGGACGATCTGGAAATCATGCCACCGCAGCGGCTCAGTGATGTGGAGCGTGCCCAGCAGGAGATCGTGGAGATCGCGATGCGCCTGGAAGCCGAGGGCAAGATTCAAATTGCCGGTCATGGCGGCGAGCAGTTCGTGTGATGCCATGAGAGTCGTACAGGTTGAGCCATGAGTGCCAGAATATTGTCTCCGTCTTGGATGGTCACTGAATCGGAAAGACACGGTATTCGGGCTTTGGAGGAGGTGCTCCCCAAGGTAGAAGCCTACGATGGTCGTCACAAACATGATGATGACGGGGAGTACCAGGTGAGAACACTGGATGATGTACTCCGGGAGACATCCTGGATGAGAGGAAATCTGGAATACGAGGAATCTGTGGAGGCTGACACCTTGGAACGGCCAGCGGAACCTGAGGCGAACGACTCCGTATTGGATGACATGCAGGAGTCCGAGGTGCAGCGGCAGGATGAGGGCAGTGAGGACGTGCAGTCCGTCTCGGAAGAGCCGCCACTGAACAATTCTTCTCCAGACCGCATGCCGGAACCAGCACAAGGCCCGGCAGGCCAAAGAGAGGATGATGCGCCACAGTTCGAGGCTGATGGGCTGTCTGCTAAACCTGAAGAGGACGAAGAGGAGTTCGGGCAGGAGATGTCCGTGGACTATGAGGACATGATCCGTCAGGAAGCCGAGGCAGTATTCGAGGAAGAGCGTAGACGTGCATGGGCGTCGGTGGAGGAAGAGGTAACCTCTATGCGTGCCAGACTGGCGGAATCCCTCAGAAAAATAGAAACCACGGTTCGGGAGATGACAGAGACTTTTGATGATAATTATCTGAAATTATTGGAGATTCTTGTTAAAAAGATCGTCATGAGAGAGCTTTCGATCTCCAGGGAGGGCATTCGGGACATAGTAGAGGAAACGGTTAGGATGACCGGGAATGACGAACCTGTGGTGGTGAAGATATCTCCTGACGACTATGAGTATTTGATGGAATATGAGTCCCAGTGGCTCGACTCAGTGATGCATGACGCTTCCATGAGGCTGGAAGTCGACGAAGAGCTGGCTCCTGGAGACTGTGTGGTAGAGTCTAGGCTGGGTAGGGTAGACAATACGGTTCAGCAGCGCATAGAAAAGATAGTGGAGGCTATATACGATGCCGCGGATACCGCCCAGTGACCAGCTTCTCCGCAGGCTAGAGGAGACGAGTACGACCCCCAGTTATGAAGGCAGGGTCCTGGAAGTGGCGGGTCTGCTAGTCGAGGGAACGGCAGTGGGCGGCAGGCTGGGTGATCTCTACAGAATAAAGAATCCTGATGGACAGTGGATACTCGGGGAGGTGGTAAGCATTCACGGTGAACGCGTACGTCTGATGCCCATGGGAGATACCAGGGGTATTGGCGCCGGTTCAGTTCTAATACGTGATCCCGAGATGACCCGCGTAAGGGTGGGGCCTCACCTCCTGGGGCATGTGCTTGGTCCCATGGGGGAGCCACTGGATGTAGACCGTCTTCCGCGCACTGGAGAGGAGTTCGAGGTATGGAGCGCTCCGCCGAACCCTCTGGAGCGTTCTCTCATAGATGAACCGCTCTCACTTGGGATCAAGGTGCTCGATTCCATGCTAACCATTGGAAAAGGACAGAGAATAGGCATATTTGCAGGTCCTGGAGTGGGCAAGAGCACACTTCTTGGATCCATTGCACGTCACTCTGGAGCCGATGTGAACGTCATCGCTCTCATTGGCGAGAGGGGCAGGGAGCTCGGGGAGTTTCTGGAGCGCAATCTGGGTCCCGACGGTCTGGCCCGCTCTGTAGTGGTGATCGCATCCAGTGATCAGTCTGCTCCCCTAAGAGTGCGTGGTGCAGCTCTAGCCACTGCCATAGCCGAGGGATTCAGGGCCATGGGTAAGGACGTACTTTTGCTCTTGGATTCCTTGACACGCTTTGCCATGGCCGGGCGTGAGATCGGTCTTGCAGTTGGTGAACCGCCCACAACCAAGGGTTATACTCCGTCCGTGTTTGCTGCCCTGCCTCGACTTTTGGAGCGTCCTGGCAAGTTGAAAGGCCAGGGTTCCATAACAGCCATTTATACGGTACTGGTGGAGGGAGACGACATGTCAGATCCCATAGCCGATGCAGTACTTGCCATCCTCGACGGCCATGTGATTCTTTCCAGATCCCTCAATCAGGAAGGCCAGTTCCCCCCAGTGGACGTACTCAAATCCATATCTAGACTCATGAGGGAAATCACGGATCCAGCACACTATTCGGATGCACATCTGCTGCGCAGGGTGTTGTCGGTGTATGAGCGCTCCAGGGACCTCATCTCCATCGGAGCCTATCAGAAGGGATCCGATCCCTGGGTGGATCTAGCCGTGGAAATTCGACCCCAGATCATGGAGTTTTTCGCTCAGGAACCCTCTGAACGTTGGGAACTTGACGCCAGTGTCGATAGACTGTCGGAGATTGCGACAGTGATTCGCAAGTACATGGGTACGACATGACCGGATCGCTGTTCTAGTGAGGGAGAGACGTGCGTACCGGACTGGAGCGTGTGCTCAAAATCAAGGAAGATCTTCTCGAAAGGGCATCGCGGGAACTTGCTGCCCTGAGAGGAGAGATAGCCGTACTGGAGGAGCGTCTAGAGACCACCAGACATGAGCTCGAAAATCTGAGTCCCGGTGAAACGGTACTGGGATCCGGAGATCTCATGATGCTTCATGGGGCACGCGAAGTCCTCAGACACCGCATCAGGGAACTTGAGGAACGGGTAATACGTCTGAGAGACATGGAGCCTGCACTGGTGGACGAAGTCACCAGGCTTTATGAGGAAAAAGAAACAATCCGCAAACTTCACGAACGTAAGCTGGCAAAGTTGGAACGGGAATTGCAGAGGGAAGAGTTGAAGGCAATAGACGACTTTGCCCTCCGCTCATCCAGTAGGCAGAAAATAGACATATAACCTGCTGAAATCAAAGAAGAAATGAGTAGAGGGCATCTTCATGGGAGGCAACATGCGTACCCTGATTACGGTATTGACAACTCTGACGGTCTCGGCGCTGGTTTTTTGGCCCCGGGTGTCAGGATCTGATGAGCCCATATCTCCTGCGAAGCCGGCTCAGCAGATGCCCGCAGTAGTCTGTCAGCCTCCTACTGATGAGGCCGTTGCCAAACTGGGCAACTCTCTGATGGCCTGGCGCGATCAGTTGGCCAGGAAGGAGCGCGATCTTCAGTTGAAGGAAGAGGAACTGAAGGTTCTCAGGAACGATGTGGAACTGAGAATGAGTGAACTACAGTCCCTGGCTTCCTATGTGGCCATCACGTCTCGGAAGGTGGAGGAACGCAAACGGCGTGTTGAAGTAGCCAGGAAGAAGTTCGAGACATCCTATGTGAGGCCTGGGGAACGTAGTCGCCGCCGCAGTACGGATGTCAGCCGGAAAAACGGTAGGGAAGACACTGGACAGCGCCTTCTTGCCATAGTGAAGGCTCTCAAGCCGAAGAGTGCAGCGAAGATAATGGAGTCGATTCCTGCAAAGCGTGCAGCAGGTATACTGGCATCCCTGGATGCAGGCAAGGCGGCTGCCATCATACAGAAGATGGAGCCCCTAAAGGCAGCCGAAATAACACAGTACATGGATCAGGTGCGCAGCGACAGACCGGTGACTCCTGCCGGTGTCAATAATACGTCGCAGAAGAATACCGAAGCACCTATATCTCCGGTTTCATCACTGAAAAAGCGGAAGAGGCACCGCAAGACGCGTCGTGGGTCGTCCCGCGCGGCCAGAAGGAGACGCGGAAGAGGTCGACGTGCAGCAGCCGTACCGCGGCCGCGGCGGATACCCTTGGGGAGGTCATTCAAATGAAAGAGCTGGGCCCCATGACATTTGGTCAGAATGATGCGGCTCTTGAAGACGAGAGACACAGGCTTTCGGCACCGTCTTGGATGATGGCCGCCTGGCTGGACGCGTTTGGCAACACGATGGATACCGGACTCCCTTCGGAGGGACAGGAATCCGGAACTGAATCCGGATTTTCCCGTAACCGGAGGCATGCCGGAGCATCAGGAGTTTCTGGAATGGATTCGGTTACCATATCGGGATCCGTGGACTCGTCCAGTGATGGTGGAATGGACGCACCGGCCAGTTCTGGGAGATCTGATGCCCGGAATTCGTCCGTAGTACCCCGCGGGGATGCAGATGAGGCTCTTGAGAAGCGGAAGTCTGCAGATCCCCGTGCCATGCGTCCGGGTTCACATGAGGTAGGAATTAGAAAGTTTGTTGACCATAACTTATTGAAATCATTGAAAAAAATGACAAGTAGGACCAAAAGTCTGGAGCCTGAAGTAGAGGCACGGATCTTGCAACTCGTGGAAGCGGGCAGGAGAGCCGTGGGAGTGGTGCTGCGGGAGCATGTGGACGGGCTGGGGGAGATCGTGATTCGGGTGACCCAAAATCCGCATGGTGTGTCTGTGCTATTGAAGGGCGCCGTGGGTCAGTTGGCTCCGCTGGTACAGGATATGCTCACCTCTCGTGGTGTAAGGGTGCTCGAGGTACGCGTGGACGATGATCAGAAACGCAGATCCCTCAAGCAGGAGAAGGAAGGTCTCGATGCTCTTGCCTAGCATGGGCAAATCAGTATGTGCCGGTCCGGGAAGTGGCCTGGCCGAAAGGAGGTCGTCATGACCACCGTTGGAGGAATAGGGAACTTCGGATTCGGAGTGACGGATCCGGGTTCCGTGAAGCAGAACGGAGAGCTGGACAAGGATGCATTCCTGAAGTTGCTGGTGGAACAGATGAAGAACCAGGATCCCATGGATCCCATGGATAATCAGGAATTCATCTCGCAGATGGCCCAGTTTTCGAGTCTGGAGCAGGAGATGGGCATCAATCAGAATCTCCAGACCCTTCAATTGGCCATGCTGGCCCAGAACAACGCCCAGTCGGCGGCACTGGTTGGCAGGGTCGTCACTGCAAAGGGAGACACGTTCCAGTTTGGAGGCAGTTCTACGGATCTGTCCTACAACCTTGGAGCCAGTGCCCAAAAGGTGCGCATTACCATAAAGGACGATCACGGCCAGGTGGTGCGAACCGTGGAGTTGGGCGAAACCGGGTCTGGAGACAATGTGTTCACCTGGGATGGCAAGAATGACGAGGGCATGCCACTGGCGCCCGGGAACTACTCGTTCACCGTGGAGGCCTGGGACCAGGGAGGCAATGCCATAACGACAGCCACATACGTAAAGGGAACCGTCACGGAGGTATACTTCGACAAGGGTTATCCCGAACTGATGGTGGCAGGGAGGCGCATAAAACTGGGTGACGTGGTGGGGGTAGCACAGCCACCCCAAGGCACCGGAACGGATGTGACCATCTGAGATGGGAATCGACGGGAACAGAAGTAAGCGAGAGATATAGAAAGGAGTAGAGCCATGTCGCTGATCAGGAGTATGTATTCGGGGACTACCGGACTTCAGACATCCGGGGAAGGTCTTTCCGTGGTGGGAGACAACATTTCCAACGTCAACACAGTGGGCTTTAAGAGAGCCCGCGCAAATTTCCAGGATATGCTGGCAGAAACCGTAGCAGGAGGTGCGGGATTGAGCCAGATTGGCCGTGGATCCATGCTGGCCAATGTAGAACAGATCTTCACCCAGGGTGCACTTATCAATACGGGGGCCGTCACGGATTTGGCTATCACGGGACATGGATTTTTCGTGGTGAATGGCACTGTGAACGGAGTAAACGGCAACTTTTACACTAGGGCAGGACAGTTCCATATCGATTCAGAGGGATATCTGGTCAACCCCAATGGGCTGAGACTCCAAGGATATCCTGTGGATGAGAGCGGACAGATACAGGGCGGAGTGACAGATCTCCAGGTCCCAACGGCACCTCTGCCGGCCCAGGCGACCGAGACAGTGACGATGTCCATCAACCTGGATGCAAGGGAAGGAACCAACACCTGGAATATAAACGATCCTCAGAACACATCGAATTTCAGTACCTCCGTGGTGGTGTACGATACTCTTGGCAATTCTCACCGTGCAGACGTGTACTTCGTGAAGACAGCCAACAATCAGTGGGAATATCACGCCGTGGTCGATGGTGGTGAGGTCCAGGGCGGTGTGGCTGGCACACTGGTCGAGATCGATTCAGGAACGCTGACTTTCAATACTGACGGCACACTCAACACCTCTACGGACAATCCCGTGAACGTGACTTTTGCAGGTGGTGCTGGTTCCCAGCAGATTGCCTTCGACTTCGGGACTGGTACGGCCGCCGGAGGTACTGGCCTCGATGGTGCTACGCAGTTTGCGGATCCCTCGTCTCTGGTCACGGTGGAGCAGGATGGATATTCCACGGGAATGCTGACGGACATCACCATAAACAGTGAGGGCGAGATCACGGGACTGTTCACCAATGGGGAGCAACGTCTCCTGGGCCAGGTGGCACTCGCCAACTTCCGCAATGAGCGTGGTTTGCGTAGAGCGGGTAATTCCCTCTGGATAGAGACCGATGAATCCGGGATGCCTGCAGTAGGAGCCGCCAATACAGGTGGGCGTGGTTCCATCAACGCCAATTCTCTCGAGCAGTCCAACGTCGATCTGGCCAATGAATTCGTCAAGATGATTGCCTACCAGCGTGGTTATCAAGCCAACTCGAGGACCATTACCACGGCGGATCAGATGCTTCAGGAGGTCGTCAACCTCAAGCGCTGATTGTAGATTGCCCGTGCATAGTGTAACTATCTAGAATTATTGAATAATATGTGACAGTGCATCAAGAGGGCTTACATCAAACAGGGATTTGTCTACCGTAGGATGTAGATGCGTCTGGATTTTGATATCCGTGATGTCTCAGGGGGAAGTCAGTTCGATGGAGGGTCTGGTGCTGAGTTCATAGATGAGATATCCGCCACCACCTACCACAGTGACGCCAACGCCCAATGCCGTCCAGAACCACCATTTTTTATAGAAAGGTTTGGCAGCGACACAGCGTCCAGCCTGACATTCTTTGTTTGCTGGGCAGTCTGAATCAGAGAAACACCGTGCAATTCGTTGCTGA